>CASBQF010000162.1 GCA_949127775.1 Oscillatoriales cyanobacterium PMM_0080 | reverse complement strand
TCCAGATTAAACAAAGTGCGGCCGCAGGAAGGACAAGCCACATACTCAACCATCGTTTTCCGCAATCCCAAAGCTTGCAGAATGCTATAGCAGACAGGAATCTCCTTTTCCGGCGCCTCTGTCAGCGAGACGCGGATAGTATCGCCGATACCGTCAGCCAACAGCGGGGCGATACCAGCCGTGGATTTAATGCGGCCGTATTCGCCATCTCCAGCTTCCGTAACGCCCAAATGCAGCGGGTAATCCATGCCCAATTCGTCCATCCGGTGCGCCATCAAGCGGTAAGCAGCCACCATCACCGGCGCGCGGGAAGCTTTCAGGGAAATCACGATGTTGCGGAAGTCGAGGGATTCGCAAATTTTGATAAATTCCAGGGCCGATTCCACCATACCTTCGGGTGTGTCGCCGTAGGTAAACAGCATCCGTTCCGCGAGGGAACCGTGATTAACGCCGATTCGCAAAGCTTTACCTTGATCGCGCAGGGAAATCACCAGAGGTTCCAGGGTTTCGCGGATTTTTTCGCCAATTTCCGCGAATTCCGCGTCAGTGTATTCGGTTCTGTCGGCTTTCGGCTTCTCGAACACGTAAAGCCCCGGATTGATTCTCACTTTGTCTACGTGTTTGGCGACTTCCAGGGCAATTTTCATCCCGTTGTGGTGGACATCAGCAACCAGGGGCACGGCTTGGTAGGTTTCGTGCAATTTTTGCTTAATTTCGGCTAAAGCTTTGGCGTGGGCCATGCTGGGCACGGTAACGCGGACGATTTCGCAGCCTATCTCGTGCAATCGCCGAATTCCTGCGACTGAACCGTCGATGTCGAGGGTGTCTTCGTTAATCATCGATTGTACGACTACTGGGTTGCCTCCGCCGATCGTGATGCTGCCGACTTTGACGGGACGGGTTTTGCGGCGTTTGATGCTGGTGTCGAAAATTGGTTGGCTGGATGCGGTTTTAGTTGGATTCGGCAGAGTTTGCATAATTGATTGGTAGAGTTCTGTAATTAAGTCTATAAAAATTGTGTCTGCTGTTTTTTAGGTTGCCACAGAAAGAGACTGTTTGGGTAAACAGGTTTTGGGTTTTGGGATTTTGGGTAAAAATACTCGCGTACCTCTGACTCACATGACGTAGGTTGGGCACTGTCTTGTTACGCAGCCATCACCGGAAGGCACAGACCGGTTGATGCAGATTTTGCGAATCGATGAATTAATTGAATACAAAGGAGAAATTAACAATGCTATCAGTAGAAAAATGCCCGATTTGCGGCGGTGAAATAGTTATCAAAGAAGTCGATAAACTTTTACGGGGTGGCAAGCATACTGCTATCTTAAAAGTATCCGCTGAAGTTTGCCTAAGCTGTGGAGAACGGTTGTACTCTGTGGAAACAGTTAGGAAATTTGCCAAAATTAGACAGCAATTGCAGCGAGAAGAGACTCAAGAATTTCAAGCGATGGGGCAATCTTTTCGCGTTGGGTAACTCGTAGGGTGTGTCGCCTCGAAAAATCCTCAACAAAAATCGACTATCTCATAGCGACGCACATTACAAAATAGTCTATCAAATAAATGTTGGCGTAGTTAAGTCTTCAAAATATTTTACTTTCCCCCGCATATCCTTAAATAATTCTTCCGTTGAAAGAGACTTTTCATACTGATAAATTCTCACAACTGGTTTATTCCCATCCATCACTAAAATTTCTTCGCCTTCAAGCTCGACAAGTTGCAATAATTATAGTAATTGAGCGGTTAATTGACTTTTATCAACAGTTTTCATAGGACAATGATTGATGTTGTGTTAAAACTACATTATATCTCAATAGGGTTCAGTCGTAGGGTGTGTCGCCTCAAAAAATCCTCAACAAAAATCGACCATCTCATAGCGACGCACCTGACAAAATACTTGACTGAACAATATTGTGTTATAATAAATAAACCTGAGTGTTAACATCGCAAATGTATGACAGCTAAAATACACATCAGCAAATTAGGTAATTCCTTGGCTTTGCCAATACCAGACTACATAGTAAAGTTTCTCAATCTTAAAGCCGAAGATTCAGTAATTTGCAGCATAGAAAATGGGAAACTGGTCATAGAGCCTGTAAATAATAAAATATCCAAATATACCCTAGATGAATTATTGGCAGGCGAAATAGAATCTAGCGAAGAAGTCTCTTGGGGAAAACCAGAAGGAGAAGAAGTTTGGTAAACTATATCCCCGAACGAGGTCATTTTATTCGCCTCAACTTTGACCCTCAAGCAGGACACGAACAAATGGGGACTAGACCTGCGCTGGTTGTGAGTCAAACTAAATTTAACCGAAAAATGGGGTTTGTGTTCGTCTGTCCGATTAGCAGCACACAACGCAAAAATCCCTTTTATGTTCCCATTCCAGAAGGTGAAGCGGTAACAGGTTTAATTATGACGGATCAACTCCGGTCTTTAGATTATCGGGCTAGGCAGGCAAGTTTTCTGAGTGAATGTCGATCAGATATAATTGAGGAAGTTTTGAGGCGAATTCAACCTATTTTGTTTGATAATATGACTGTTGATGAATAGTCAATCAAAGTCAATAGGTCAGAATTAGATTTTGGGTGCTCATTGAAAATTACCACACTGACGCACCCTACCGCTTGAGATTGTTTTACTTCGATCGCACGCCATGACATACAAAATCGCAGCTACCAGAAATGATATCATTTGACACTTAGGCTCCTTTGCGGTGGAGATAAAAGTAGCCAAGATCGAGATATTCGCAAAGCCCAAGAATACTGGATAGAATTCAGGAGTAGAGACGATGCCTAAAACGCACAGTTACCATGATTATCTGATTAACTCGCTTCAAGATATTGAAGAAACTGCTGCTTATATTCAAGCAATTTTAGAAGAAAAAGCACCGGAACCTGAACTGTTACTGACGGTACTCAAAGATGTAGTTAAAGCTCAAAGTCAAGTCTCTATCATAGCTGAAGACGATGCACAAAATTGGGTTCAACTTCAGGAATTGCTGAAAGCATCCGGGGGAGAAGAGATTTACCGATTTATTGGTTTGCTGAAGGCTTTAGGATTAAAGACAGAGATTGCAGCCAGTCAAAGCAAAACACCAGAAGTATCAATAAATTCTCGTGAAGTAGGGTGCGTCAGCTAGGAAGATTGTCGTTACTTTCCTGACAATTTCAAAACTGACGCACCACGGAATAAATGGTGCGTCAGAATTGGATTTTCGATGATGATTGAGAATTACTAAACTGACGCACTCTACTGCTTTTATCTCATCTTTTAGGGTGCGTCAAAAAGCATTGAAAAAGTCAACCAGTACGCATTTTGATGGGTATCAAAGTCAACTGGTGCGCAGTACACACCCTACAAATTACCAAATTTTAAGCATTTTCGGCACTAGAAAGCAAGCTGGGCAAACACCTTGACAGGGTTGACCGTCCGCACCCTACAGACGTGAGTTAGGGCGCAAGTCTTGTTAATGTTTATTCGGATTTTTGGGAAACGGAATTCCTAAACTTTCATGAAAAAGAACCTGAGTTTTATAAGTCAAGCGGCGGTTAACTTGTTTGATGATTTTTTGCAAAAGCGCATCGCCGGTTTTTTCAATCAAAGGTTGAGACATCGATCGAATAAACTTGGGAAAGCAAACTCCTACAGCCAAATCTAGCTTCCACGAAGCACTGGTAATCGCAGGCGGTAGCTTAGCACGTTCCGACGCGGGCCAATCGGCGGCAAACTCGTCAGATGGTATCTCCACTAGCTTCATCGCCGATCGAAAATTCACTTCATACCCAGGCGAGGTATAATTCGGAACTGGAATAGTTTTGATCAAATAGCCGCCTTCATCGTCAGGCGGTAACAACTCTAAACCAATTCTCGCTTCAACGCGGTAGCCGAAAGCCCCAAAACGCCCGATTAATAAATCGTAGCCGTTTTCGCCGATCGGCTCAGCCTTCATCGGCAAGGCGCACTGCTGGAACCAATTCTTGTGATTGTTCAAATGCTGCGCCACCATTTCAGCATCCGCATACATCTCCATGCTGTCTTCAAAATGCGTGTGAAACCAAATCGACTCAACTTCTGCTCCTACATCGGCATTTTGACTCTCGGGCGGCCCAAAACTCGCATCTGGGTGGTAATTTTCGTCAGAAGCTTCAACAGTTTGATATTCAGCGGAATTCTGCTTGACCATATGCTCTCCTGTTATACACGCTTTCTCGATCGGGCTGGGGATGTGGTAAGGGAGTTTTCTCCCTACAATTGAGAAATAGATAGCAACAAAACTTACCCTAGTTCAGCATAACTTGACTTATGAAAGCATTTGTAGCAGGAGCCACGGGCCAAACTGGCCGCCGAATTGTCACAGAATTAGTGAAGCGGGGCATTCCCGTGCGCGCCTTGGTGCGGAATCTAGAGGCAGCTAGGCAAATTTTACCACCTGAAGCTGAGTTAGTGACAGGCGATGTATTAAATGCGGCTTCTCTGGCCGATGCGATCGGCGACAGTACGGTGTTGCTGTGCGCGACAGGGGCGGCCCCGGGTTTTGACCCCACAGCCCCTTACAAGGTGGATTTGGAAGGTACTAAAAATTTGGTGGAAGCAGCCAAGGCTAAGGGCATCGAGCATTTTGTACTCGTGACTTCCCTCTGCGTTTCTCAATTTTTTCACCCGCTGAATTTGTTCTGGCTGATTCTGGTTTGGAAGAAGCAAGCCGAGGAGTATTTGCAGAAAAGTGGCTTGACTTATACGATCGTCCGTCCAGGTGGTCTCAAAAATGAGGATAATTCAGATGCGATCGTCATGACGAGTGCAGACACAATGTTTGAGAGCAGTATTCCCCGCACTAAGGTAGCTCAAGTGTGCGTGGAAGCGCTGTTTGAACCCACTTCTCGCAACAAGGTTGTGGAAATTGTGGCGAAGCCCGAGGCTCCACAAAAGAGTTTTGAGGAGTTGTTTGCGGGCGTGGCTTGATTGAATTAGACTCGCTTGGGTGAGGTGCGTCAGCGAACAAAGAAACCGGGTTTTTTTACCGATATTGAGGGTTTTAGACAAGTTTTTGGTTAAAAAACCCGGTTTCTGGGCTGACGCACCCTACAACAATAATTTTTCGATCGCCAAATCTGGCAAAATCTTAAGAGTTTGACAATCCGCAGTTGAAATTTCCCCCTCTCAGCATGAAAACTCTCAAGTGGCCAGCTTGGTTCCCCTATCCGATTTCGTGGTTAAGGGCATTTGCTCTCGCTCAGAGTTTTAGTTTTGTTCTTCGCAGGGGCATTCCCCTTGTCACCGACGATATTGGCTTTCTGACTGTACTGCTGGCTGCTTGGCTGATTCAGTTACCTTTGTTCTTTGTTTTTCACTTTTTAGCAGTCAAAATCTTAAATCCCTTACTGACTATGCTGCCGGGCCGCTTTCGTATAGCGCGCAAGTTTAAGCGGCGGCATACGGGTGTTCGATCGCACTTTCGAGAAGGATTGAATGCTGTTGTAGTGATTTTTTTTGCCTTTAGTCTGTCGCTGTTGGTGCAACTGGCGATTTTTTATTGGCCAGCGCGATCGATCGATCCGGCTCAGTTTCTCACAGGAATATCTACTCTCACAAATGTGGCAATTGCCGGTGAATTCGATTTCTGGGCGATCAAATTGGCTGGGGCTTTATCGAGTTTGACGCTATTAGCCGCGCCGCTGTATCAATACGATTTTCGGGTACGCCGGATGCGAGTGGCTCGAAAATTAGCCGAGATTGCCGAAATGGAAATGAGTGTATTTGAAACTGAGAAATTTCACCGCCGCAAAAAAGGTTTGCTGAGGCGATCCGAAATTCAAATCCTCGGATTTCTAATTGCGATCGGCGCTGTGATTAGCGGCGCTGTTTTTTTGGTTGCCAATTTGCGCGGAAATCCGCAGTTTTCACAGTCGGCGAGTCAGGTGAGAAAATCGCCGCCGCTGGCTATGAAAACCGGCGATCCTTACATTCGAGCTTTGATGCGGACTATTTCTGCTAGCGAGTCGAATGTTTCTCGACCTTATCACGTTGTGTACGGTGGCAAATATGTATTGGATTTGAGCCGCCATCCTGACTGGTGCGTGAGGATTGTGAACGGCCCAAATAAGGGCAAATGTACTACGGCTGCTGGTAGATATCAATTTTTGACTACGACTTGGAAGGATAAGGCGAAGCGCTATCACCCGCGACCTGCTAATTTTGTATGGTGGCAAGATTACAGTTTTGAACCGGAAGATCAGGATGCTGTGGTTTATGCTTGGTTGAGCGATCGCAAGTTTTGGAAAGCTGATATTCCACAGATGCTGCGGGAGGAAAAATTAACTGAGGTATTGCGGATGCTGTCGGGAACTTGGACGAGTTTGGGCTATGGAATTGAGAACAATTCTATGAGTTCTAGTTTGCCGAAAGTCTACCGGGAAATGTTGCGGCAAGAATTGGAAAATCCTAGTTCTTAGGAATTTAACTGTTGGCTGTTAACGAATGTTATATCGTTTCCGGTTGCATCGTAATTATTAGTGGCAGAAATTTGGAGACGGCAGTGCCGTTTCCCTACCCAAAATAACATTGTAGTGGCAGAAATTTGGAGACGGCAGTGCCGTTTCCCTACCCAAAATAACATTGTAGGGACACGGCACTGCCGTCTCCTCCATAT
>CASBQF010000161.1 GCA_949127775.1 Oscillatoriales cyanobacterium PMM_0080 | reverse complement strand
GGGGGATGGATTTAGGGGGATCGAAATCTGGTAGAAAAGTTTCAAGACACGCCCTCGCACTTCCACCCCAATCGTAGATTCCGACGCGGGAAACTGTTTGAGGTAGAGGTGGATTGTAAGCGGTTTTCAAACAAGTATCAGCGGCAAACTCTAGGGCATTAACAAAGTTTTGGACTCCGCCTTCTGTGAAGTAGCGCCACAGTTGATTGACTGCTGATAGCGATACATTTGAATGACTAATTAAATCGGGATCGGGACTGTCATCTCCCGGCATTACAATCAGTTTAGCTCCAGTTTTCTCCACCGTTTCGCGCAGAGTTTCCAAGCCATAAGACCAATAGGAACGCCCTCCTAACAGTCTGACAATAATTACTTCTGCGTGTTCTAAAATTTCCTCTGCATAGGTATCAATGGTTAATTGCTGCTGCAATTGAAGCAGATTCACCGCCCGCAGTTTGGGGAATTCGGCTGGTAGTTTTGACACAGCAGCCGCGAGAGTTTGAATATCTGTGTCAGCCGCACTAATAAAGACTATTGGTGCGGGGGTTTGTTGAATGAATATTACTCCTTCGGCTTGAGGATTCCAGCCTCCTGGTGTTGCGGCTATTTTGTGCATTACTTTTTAGTTTATGTTAAGAAGAAGGAAGAAGGAAGAAGGAAGAAGGAAGAAGGAAGAAGGAAGAAGGAACAGAACTGATGCAGTATAACATAACTGATGTAGACTCGGCGGTTTAAACCGCTTCTACACAAACAAAGTCTGCCTCCGCAGACTAAGAGATTAAAGCTCAATCTACAAGCTGATAAAGAATACTCCCAAAACCATGATTCCCGCCCCTAATAACCTTTGTTGAATATCTTTTTCCTTAAAAATAAAGTGACCGAACAATACACCCATTAACACGCTAGTACGCTTAATTGCGATTACTTGTACTACCAAAGTTAATGTCAAAGCCTGCATTTGACAAAGCACTCCAATAGCATTGAAAAATCCCATAGTCGCTAGCATTGGTAATTGTTTGAGGATTTTTGTGCCTGGATTCGGGGTTTTGTGCAGTAAAATTGGCAGTAGCAAGATACTCATTGTACCAAACAAAGAGAATAGCCAAAAAATAGGGGATGAATTTTTAACGCCGATTTTGTCAAAGTTTGAGGTGATACTCCACAGGAATGCCACGATTAACATCAATTTCGGGCCAGGTTCGTTCAACAGTGCTTTGAATGGGGCTAAATATCCTTGAGATTTCTCTTTGATGTTTAATAAATAAGAACCTATGACGATTAGAAAAATGCCAATATAATCAAAAAACTTGGGATATTCACCGACAATTAACGGTGAAGTTAGCAACATGAATAATGGTGTCAAAGCTACCAGCGGGACTGTCAGAGATAAATCTGATGATTTGATGGCTTTGATGTAGAGTAGTGTCGCAACAGCGTTGATGCTACCTCCGATTAATAGGGAGATCCAAAATTGAGTATTTAATGTCGGAATTCCGGTATAAATTACCCAGGGAATCAAAAAGATGACAGAAAAGAATGAGAGTGACCAAGCAACGACATATTCGTCACTTTTTTTGAGATTTTGTTTGCCAAAAACGTCTTTGAGTGCTTCAAAAAAAGCTGTAAATATTCCTAAAATTAACCAAGTCAACCTAAGTATGCCCTCCTAACTCGATCGTCCTTTAGCAAATCTGATGCAAGACCTGTGAGAGTAATGTTACCAGCTTCTAGTACATAACCCCGATCGGCAATTTGCAATGCTAAACTGGCGTTTTGTTCAACCAACAGGATTGTAACGCCTGTGGAGCGTAAATGTTGAATAATCGCAAAAATTTCTTTGACTATGGCGGGCGCTAAGCCCAAACTGGGTTCGTCTAATAGTAGCAGTTTTGGGCGCGACATCAGGGCGCGGGCGATCGCCAACATTTGCTGTTCCCCACCGCTGAGGGTTCCGGCTAGTTGGGTGCGACGTTCTGCTAACCTGGGAAATAGTTTAAATTGGTAGTCTAAATCGGCTTTGATGGCTACTGTGTCCGATCGCACATAAGCCCCTAATTCCAAGTTTGTCAACACCGTTTGCTGCGCCAAAACCCTCCTCCCTTCAGGGCTGTGGGCTATTCCGAGTTTGACAACTTCGTGGGCTTGGCGACGAGTAATATCGCGCCCGCTGTAGATAATTTGTCCTTGGTGTATATTAACTATTTTGGAAATAGCCCTGAGAGTCGTACTTTTGCCGGCACCATTCGCACCGATAAGGCTGACAACTTCACCTGCATTAATTGTGAGATTAATATTTTGTAGGGCTTGAATTCCGCCATAATTTACACAGAGATTCTTGAGTTCTAAGAGGATATTTTGGGTGGTTTTGGGTGGGGTATTTTGCATTTCATATAACTTGATTTGTTGATGCTCTTAGTCCGCGGAGGCGGACATTGTTTGTGTAGACGCGATTTCCAATCGCCGGGTTTTCTGAGTTATTTTTCATCTCCCAAATAAGCCTCAATTACAGCCGGATCATTCCTGACAATCGCAGGTTCTCCCAAGGCAATAAGTTGACCAAAATGCAATACAGCAATTCGATCGCACAATCCCATCACCAGCGGTACGTGATGCTCGATCAATATTACAGTCAAATTGAATTGTGCGCGCACTTCGCGGATGAAATCACTCAACTTGTGCTTTTCGGTGGGATTCATCCCCGCCGCAGGTTCATCTAACAGCAAGATAGTCGGTTCTAGGGCTAAGGCGCGGGCAATTTCTAAGCGCCTCTGGTCGCCGTAGGGCAGGTTTTTGGCTTGTTCCTGCGCCCGATCGCCCAAACCGACCAAATCCAACAATTCCCTGGCTTTCCGCTGGGTTTGGCGCTCCATTGCGTTAGACTCTGGTAAGCCGAAAATCCCCGATAGTAGCGATAATACCGGATTTTG
>CASBQF010000160.1 GCA_949127775.1 Oscillatoriales cyanobacterium PMM_0080 | reverse complement strand
ATATCGTTTCCGGTTGCATCGGAATTATTAACCGAAATTAGGAGACGGCAGTGCCGTGTCCCTACAATTAATCGCGGTAGGGACACGGCACTGCCGTCTCCTCTATATCATTCCGGTGCAACCGGAATTGATATGAGAGGGATTGATATTTCTGATGTTCAGGGATTTTATTTGAGCGCGGAATTTGATTTTGTCTGTTAAGTGCGATGGCTACGGCTTGCGCCTACGAATGTAAGCATAAAAAACCCGACTTATTCAAGGAGTCGGGGTTCTAAATTTTTGATGTTTCTATTCAATTAGTTTCCCCAGCGAGTGGGGATCTTCATCTACGCTGACCCTCCTTACGATCCCGTGACGTTTCCATTCAATTAGTTTCCCCAGCGAGTGGGGACTCCAGTTAAAGAAGTTCGATCAACAACCGTTACATACGGTGACTTGTTTCCATTCAATTAGTTTCCCCAGCGAGTGGGGACCATTGCTTCAGTTAGAAATGGCAACTGAGTTCTTTGGTTTCCATTCAATTAGTTTCCCCAGCGAGTGGGGACTTTTGCCGAGGTTTGGCAAGATTGTTGATATGGAACGTTTCCATTCAATTAGTTTCCCCAGCGAGTGGGGACTTAACTATTCTGTTGAGAATATGACTTGGCTAAAATATCTGTTTCCATTCAATTAGTTTCCCCAGCGAGTGGGGACATGTGGGAGACAAAGAGTTTGATTCTCATTCTTCTGCTTTGGAGTTTCCATTCAATTAGTTTCCCCAGCGAGTGGGGACTATTTTTCTAGACGAGAATTTCTACTCAGAAGATTATGAGTTTCCATTCAATTAGTTTCCCCAGCGAGTGGGGACGCTAGAGGCTGACACAGGGGAAGAAGTCGAAAGTTTCCATTCAATTAGTTTCCCCAGCGAGTGGGGACGATAACTTACTGGTAAATGGCTACTACTGTAATCAAGTTTCCATTCAATTAGTTTCCCCAGCGAGTGGGGACTTAGGTCTGAAATCTTTTACTCTAAAAATATAGAAGTTTCCATTCAATTAGTTTCCCCAGCGAGTGGGGACAAAGATGGGGACATCGGATCAAGATTCAATTAATCTCTGTTTCCATTCAATTAGTTTCCCCAGCGAGTGGGGACCGTCAACCTCCTCTCGGATGGTGAGGGTGACGCCTTCGCACGCGGCTTTACTAAGCTACGAGGTCACTTCGGCTTTGCCAACGTGGCATTTATTGCCAAGTTTCCATTCAATTAGTTTCCCCAGCGAGTGGGGACCCCACAATTATACATCCCATACAGCGCAGTGTGTCCACAGGCCATTTGCGAGGACTCCCAAAAATCTCTGTATAAACAAGCTCTCACCCGCCATAAAAATCGATGAAACCCTTACAGGGCAATATATCGAAGGCTCGAACCAACTTACGCCATCACAGCGATTTGCCTACCCCCTCGCAAAATTACCCGATCGCCCACCGCCGCATCGACTCGATATAATAAAATCTGTCCCCTTATCCCCACAAAGTCCGTGACAGTCACTCCCCTGCGTCTCACCACCAAAACCACCACCGCCCAACGCCCCGACTCCCTCGGTAGATTCGGCAAATTTGGCGGCAAATATGTCCCCGAAACCCTGATGCCGGCTTTATTCGAGCTCGAAGCTGCTTTTCACAAATACCGAAAAGATCCCGAATTTCAAGAGCAACTCCAAGGATTACTCAAGGATTATGTTGGCCGCCCCAGCCCATTGTATTTTGCCGAACGTCTCACGGAGCATTATGCTAAACCAGACGGCACTGGCGCGCAAATTTACCTCAAACGTGAGGATTTAAACCACACTGGTGCTCACAAAATTAACAACGCTTTGGCTCAAGCATTGCTCGCAAAACGCATGGGTAAACAGCGCGTAATTGCGGAAACTGGTGCTGGTCAACATGGCGTTGCTACGGCCACTGTTTGCGCTCGTTTCGGTTTGGAATGCGTTGTCTACATGGGCGTTCATGACATGGAAAGACAGGCTTTAAATGTGTTTAGAATGCGCTTGATGGGTGCTGAAGTGCGACCCGTGGCCGCGGGTACGGGAACGCTGAAAGATGCGACTTCTGAAGCGATTCGCGATTGGGTGACAAATGTTGAAACAACTCATTATATTCTCGGTTCCGTAGCTGGGCCCCATCCTTACCCGATGATGGTGCGCGATTTCCATGCGATTATTGGTGTTGAAACTCGCGCTCAATGTCTAGAAAAATGGAACGGTTTGCCGGATATTTTATTAGCTTGTGTGGGCGGCGGTTCTAATGCAATGGGTCTTTTCCATGAATTTGTTGGGGAAGAAACTGTGCGGTTAATTGGTGTTGAAGCGGCGGGCGAAGGTGTGGATACTGATAAACACGCTGCTACTTTGACGATGGGAACTGTGGGTGTTCTGCACGGGGCGATGAGTTATTTGTTGCAGGATAATGAAGGTCAAGTGATTGAACCACATTCGATTAGTGCAGGTTTGGATTATCCTGGTGTGGGGCCGGAACATAGTTATTTGAAGGATGCTGGTAGGGCTGAATATTACAGCGTCACCGATCAGCAAGCTTTGGATGCTTTTCAACGGTTGTCGCAGTTGGAGGGGATTATTCCGGCTTTGGAAACTGCTCATGCGATCGCCTATTTGGAGACTCTGTGCCCGCAGTTGACCGGCAGTCCGCGCATTGTGCTTAACTGCTCAGGACGCGGTGACAAAGACGTTCAGACTGTCGCGAAGGTGCTGAATCTAGTTTAGCGGAATTTTGGGCGATCGGTCTGTAGGAATCGGTAAGATTATGTCCGGTTAAGCATGAAACCCATATAAATGTGGGTTTTAGGCAAAGTTTAGATCCCCCTAAATCCCCCTTAAGAAGGGGGACTTTGAGAATACTCCTGTCCCCCCCTTGTTAAGGGGGGCTAGGGGGGATCTGGCCTCGGCGGTAAACAATTTAAGTTTATTTATTGTTTGAATTCATGTACAAACCTTTGATTTTAATGTCTCTAGGATTCCTAGCAATCCTGCCTAATTGTAATCAACTCATTCCTACACAATCGCTCCCAGAAACTTCCATGAATACTAATATTGCTGCTACGACTTCAATTGCTGACTTAGAAAAAGCTGTCAACCAACAGATTAATCAATATCGTGCTTCTAAAAAGTTGCCGCCGCTAAGTGTCGATCCGCGAATTAGTCAGATAGCCAGAATTCATAGCGAAAATATGGCTAGCGGTAAAGTTAAATTTAGCCACGATGGATTTGATGGGCGGGCGAAAGCAATTACTGTTCCCTATACAAGTGTAGCTGAAAATGTTGCTTATAATATGGGATTCAGCGACCCGGTACGCAATGCTGTTGAGGGTTGGATTAAAAGTGATGGCCACCGCAAGAATATCGAGAGTCAATTTAATTTGACTGGTATTGCGATTGCCAAAAATGCCAAAGGCGAGTATTATTTTACTCAGCTTTTTGTCCGTAGTAGATAATTTGTTATTAGTTATTAGTTATTTGTTATTAGTTATTTGTTATTAGTTATTTCTACCAATAACCAGTAACCAGTAACCACTAACCAGTAACCAGTAACCAATAACCAATAACCAGTAACCAGTAACCACTAACCAGTAACCACTAACCAATGATAGATTTTCCAAATTTTCAAGTGTGCGATCGCGATCTTCCCGATGATCTGTTATCCTATTATTTGACGGCGGAGGCGATCGCGGTTGATACCGAAACGATGGGTTTGATGCCGTGGCGCGATCGGCTATGTTTGGTACAGTTGTGCAATCCTGAAGGCAAAGTCGCAGTGGTGCGGATTGCTAAAGGCCAGACAGCAGCGCCGAATTTGAAGAGGTTAATGGAAGCTGAGAAGATTGAGAAGGTATTTCACTTTGCGCGATTTGATATGGCAACAATGCGTCAAAATCTCAGTATTGACATTGCACCAGTTTTCTGTACTAAATTAGCTAGTAAACTTGCGAGAACTTATACTAATAGACACGGACTGAAAGAGTTGATTCTAGAATTGGAAAAGGTAGAATTAAATAAAACTTCTCAAAGTTCTGACTGGGGAAATGCTACTAATCTTTCTGATGATCAACTAAATTATGCTGCTAATGATGTTCGCTATTTGTTGAGCGCTAAACAAAAGTTGACTATGATGTTGCAGCGAGAGGAGCGTTGGGAAGTTGCACAGCAATGTTTTCAGTGTTTGCCAGTTTTTGTAAGTCTGGATTTGTTGCAATATAAGGATGTTTTTGATCACGGATGATATCAATTCCGGTTGCACCGGAATGATATAGAGGAGACGGCAGTGCCGTGTCCCTACCCCAGATTAATTGTAGGGACACGGCACTGCCGTCTCCTCATTTCCGGTAATATTAATTCCGATGCAACCGGAAACGATATGATATAGCAGTTAACAGCTAACAGTTAACAGTTAACAGTCAACATCACCTGACGGTGGAACCGGAATTGATATTACTGAAGATTGTGTTGGTTCATTAAAGCTTCTATTTGATTGTCAACATTTCTGACAACTCTTTCCAAAGCCGGTAAACCTTCTAATGGCATGGGAGCAAGTCGAGTTCGATCGCGAATTTGATTGACTTTTCGCTGCAATTCCTGAGCTAATCGTAGTGCATCCCGACTCAAAGTAGACAACTGCTGCTGCTCATAAAACCTCAAAGCTGCTCCCCGCAACACTTGTAGCGTTGCTTCTTCGCCGCCGTTGGCAGGCATCACCCGCAAGCGCAATAATAAATGAGTTTCTTGATAAATTCGCTCGACTTCTACCTGTTGTATGTGTTCGACTCGACTCGGAGGCATATCTGTCAGCCGCTTTAACTCGTCGATCACGTCTTGAAACAATAGGGGTTCGATACCTTCTAGCATGGATTTCAAAACGCCGTCTTGACTCCAGAGAATTCGGCCCGCCAACTGCTGTCGCTCAAAAAACAGCCTACCGATACCTTCGAGCAATATTCTGCCGAGCAATTCTTGCAGCAGTTGGGGTGCGGGTAAAGTTGCCAAAATTTCGACAGGGCTTGACAAGTGCAAGGCCTCGATATTCAAAACCGATAGCTTTGGGGACATCAAGGAAACCTCATCGACAGCGGGTTTTAACCGATCGCGAGCAGCGGGAATGGAGGGTGTAGGCACAGACAGCAGGGTTTCTGCTTCAGATGGGAAAGTTGGTGCGGGTTTGGGTGTTGGAGCTGCTATGGTTTCTGTTTCTGTTTGACTCGGTTCTCTGAGCTGGCTCCCGTGGAGCAAGTATGCTGAGAGCATCGAGCGCTGAATTTCTGTCGCAATTGGCTCCGTTGTAACTGAACAATTCATGTAAGCTAAAATCCGCTGCACGTAGTCCAAGGCGGAGTCGTCTTGCGCATCGACTACGCCCAATTTAAATAGATTGCCTTCTAAAGATAGAGGCAAAACTTGATAGTAAAGGCAGGCTTCAAAGGGGACAACTGTGTCGATTAGTTGAAATATTCGATCGGAGTCCATTGTAGCCGCGGCGGAGTCTGTTGAAGATGTATGTACCATTAGCTGTTTTATAGTCGGAAGCTCGATCGTTCCCAATGCACCAACCTGATGCGATAAAATTAAGTGCTGCAACTTCCCTGACGGATCTAGTCATCTGAAAACCGGAAGCTTTGATGAAAAATATTCCATCTCAGAATTTTCTCTCTTCTGTATTCCTGTCTCAAATTTTACCGAAAAATTGACAATTAGATAATGGCTGGCACACTATCGAGGAACGATCGATCGGCTGAGATTAGACATTTCCTAAAAAGCCTGCTTTGAACAGGCTTTCGGGCCTCTTTCACAAGAATTCTGGGAGATGTCTATTGATTCCCGTGGCTGACAACGAGATAATTACGCGATCGATGCGCCAGTAATTATGGATGCAACACAACTGATGATTAGGGGCAACCGCTTAATTGAGGATTGGTTAAAAAATCCTGAAAAGTCGATCGGGGATGCTAGCATCTTACCCTAAAGAGTTCACTACTAGCATTCCCGATCGCACTTATGACGCTGCAAGCTGCTAGATCCCGAGCCGATCGCACGCTGATTGTTTGATACAGATTTGATACAGTGTGCGATCGGGGGAAACTCTCCGCACTCTGTGACTTTAAGGGAATTGATTTGTAGCCCTAATTATCAAAAATGCTACCACCGATTAACAGTTAGCAATTGCTCGCCACACATTACGAATTTACTCGTTGCGGAGAGATTGAGCTGCTAAATAGAGTTTGCTCCACTCGCCGATGACTTGATTGGTTTTCAGCTTCAATTCAGAGGCGATCGTTTCTACACTTTTCCCTGCTTTGAGCGATTCTACCAACTGCCGCTGCACCGGGGTGAGTTCTTGTAAATATTGCTGCCACTGAGCCGGAGTCAAGCCCAAACTGTGTTCTTTGAGCGAAGTTTCGAGCCAGTTGGCGACCAATTCCGGTGCTTGTTTGACTGCAAAAACCCTGATTGCGTGGTAGCTGACTTTTTCTCGCAAGCGGTAAATTTGCTTGATCGGAACGTTCAAATCCTCAGCAATTGCCTCTTGAGAACGGCCTTGTAGGTAAAGTTTCAGCCACCGGGAAGCCAGCGGATCGACTTGGGCCTCCAAGTAATTTTCAAATTCTTCCTGGACAATCTGGCGAGTCGCTTGTCGCTCTTCCCAAGCTTGATTTACTCGGTACTCGGACATCGCCTCTGCGTCTAGTAGGCTCAGCGGTTCGTCTGTCTCGTCTGGCGTAATCTGTTCCGACACCAGCCGCACCCAGTCTCCGGCTGGGACTTGCGTCAATCCGCCCCGCTGGGAGCGTCGCAGGTAGTTGACGAAGCGATACACCAGCAGTGGCTGGTTGCGGATCGGGCGCAAGCAGTATTCTTCTGTGCTCGCTAGCAGCAAAGCATTTCGGAGGCGTTTGTCTGTTGTGCATTCGGTAATCCAGGCGACTTGCTGCTGGAGATAGCGATCGGAATTCAGCATTTCCTGAATCACTTCTTGCAATACCTCTACCGCACTCCGCTGTCTGTCGCGCGAGAGGGAAACCCACGCTTGGATTTTTTGTCGCAGCACCACCAAACCGCCCAACCGCCCGATCAAGTTGCGGTAAGCTCTTTCTGGCGCTACTCCAAGATACCGCTGCTTCAAAATTCGATATAAAAAGTCGATCGCACCAGAGGCGACAGTTAGTTGAGTGGGATTGAGAGTGTCAAATCTTTCTGGCTTGTCTCCCAACAGCCAGCGGACAACACTCTCGCGAGTGCTAGAATTTTCGTCCGGGCAATCTTTTTCGAGTCGAGACTTCCAATCTTGTGCTAGTCTTTCCGCCAAGGTCATGGGCTGTTGAGAATATTGTCTTTCACACCCGATTCTACGTGGTATGCTCGACTTTTGAGTGTTTTTGAGATATACGATTGTCCGATCGGGCAAATTACCCTTAGACATCTTCTAAAAAGCCTATTTTGACCAGGCCCGAAAGCCTGTTACACAAGAATTATAGGAAATGTCCCTTAAACTACCCTAAACAAAATTCCATTACCAGAAATAATTGGTTTAAAGCCTCTCCCCGCTCGGGAGAAATTAAAAAAAGACGATTCATTACTCCAATCCTCTTCCTTTCAGGTAGAGGTCGCTGTCAACTGTCAACTGTCAACTGTCAACTGAATGAAGGTGCGATATGCCTAACTTTTTATTAGAACTCGGTACAGAAGAACTGCCCGCGTCATTTGTCAAAGAGGGCGCCCAACAATGGCAGCGACTCGTGCCTGCAACTCTTTCGGAACAGTTCTTGACAAATGAATCAATTCATGTATACGCTACTCCCAGGCGTTTGGCGCTTCTGGTAAAAGGACTGCCCGTTCAGCAATTAGACAGAGAAGAAGAGGTAAAGGGGCCGCCCGCGACTTCGGCTTTTAAAGATGGCAAACCGACGAAAGCAGCAGAAGGTTTTGCGAAAAAGCAGGGCGTAGAAATTGATGCTTTGGAAGTTCGCGCTACAGATAAGGGCGATTTTGTGTTTGTACTGAAAAAGATTCCGGGGCGGATGACGGCGGATATTTTGGCCGAACTTGTGCCGCTGTGGATTGGCAAATTGGAAGGTAAGAGGTTCATGCGCTGGGCTGACGGGGATTTGAAATTTCCGCGCCCAATTCGATCGATCGTGGCGTTACTTGATGATACGGTACTGCCAATTACGTTGGTTAGCGGTTCAGATACGGTGAAGAGCGATCGCATTTCCCAAGGCCACCGAGTGTTACATCCGCAACCAGTCTCGATTCCCCAAGCCGAGGATTATGTCGAGTTTCTGCGGGCTGCTTGCGTGGAAGTCGATCGACAACAGCGCAAAACTCAAATTAAAGCCCAAGTAGAAGCCGCCGCCACAAAACAAGGTGGTTACGCCGATATTACCGATGACTTATTAGAAGAAGTTACTGATTTGGTAGAATGGCCGAATGCTGTTGTCGGCAAATTCGACGACGAATTTTTGATCTTGCCGCCGGAAGTGATCACCACAATTATTGTCACCAACCAGCGCTATTTTCCTATTCTCAAAAACCCTGATTTCCCCGAACTGTTGCCATATTTCATTACCATTTCCAACGGCGATCCGGCTAAATCGGCGATTATTGCCGCCGGAAACGAGCGAGTCGTGCGGGCGAGATTAGCAGACGGTCAGTTTTTCTACAAAGCAGACTTGGCAAAGCCTCTAGAGGATTATTTGCCCAAATTGGAAACAGTCACTTTCCAGGAAGATTTGGGTACAGTGCGGGAAAAGGTCGATCGACTGGGCAAGATTGCCAGCCTGATCGCAAATCAACTGCAACTAACCGCAGCAGAAAACGCGAGCATAGCAAGAGCAGCCTTACTTTGCAAAGCCGATCTCGTAACCCAAATGGTTTACGAACTTCCCGAAATGCAAGGAATCATGGGACAAAAATATGCCCTAGCCAGTGGCGAATCGGAAGCCGTAGCCACAGCAATTTTTGAGCATTATTTGCCCAAAGGTGCGGGCGACAATCTGCCCCAAACTTTGACAGGCCAAATTGTCGGAATTGCCGACAAATTAGACACTTTAGTCAGCATCTTCGGCTTAGGAATGTTGCCGACTGGTTCCTCCGATCCTTTTGCTTTGCGGCGCGCAGCCAATGCGATAGTTAACATTATTTGGGCGGCTCAGTTGCCAGTCAATTTGCATCAGTTACTCGCAGAAAGTGTTGCTGAATTTATAGTAATTCGCCCGGAAACCAGCCCAGAATTACTATCACAATTGTCCGAGTTTTTCTTGCAAAGAATTCGCACTTTGCTACAAGAAGAAAAGAATGTAGATTACGACTTAGTAAATGCAGTCTTGGGGGAAAATGACCCAGAATATACGGAACGAGCATTGCGAGATTTGTTGGATGCTTTGGAAAGAGCGCTTTTCTTGCAGCAAATCCGCAATAACAATACATTGGATAAAATTTACGAAACAGTCAATCGTTCAACTCGTTTGGCAGCTCAAGGAGATTTGGATAAGCTAGAATTGGAACCGAAAACTGTGGTGAAACCAGAGTTATTTCAAAAGTCGTCCGAACCAGCTTTCTACGACGCTTTAGTGCAGTTAGTGCCGCAAACTCAATTGTCGAAGCAAACCCGAAATTATCAACTATTGGTAGATAGTTTGACTGAAATTGCTCCGACTGTTAGCAACTTTTTTGACGGGCCAGATAGCGTTTTGGTGATGGATGCTGACTCGGGAATTAAGCGCAATCGGTTGAGTTTATTGGGGTTGCTGCGGAATCACGCGCGGGTGTTGGCTGACTTTGGGGCGATCGTCAATCGATTTTAGATTTTGGATTTTGGATTTTAGATTGGGGGATTTTAACTGCTTTAACTGGTTCCCAGGTAGAACCTGGAAACGAGTCCAAAATCAAACAGATTTCACAAGCCATAGGGGCGGGTTCACCAACAATCTATGGCAAATACGAATCATTTCAAAAACCCGCCCCCACCCACCAAAAATACAAATGTACCGTGAATTTATTGGTAAAATGTTAATGTAAAATTGGGCGGAGGGGCGGGTTTATCAGATTGTTGGATTGGCGATCGAGATTTCGACGAAACCGCCCCTACAGGAATTATGTGTAACTGACTAATGACTGATGACTGATGACTAATGACTAATGACTAATCAAAGGTTAAGATGTAAACTTAGAAAACCAGGGAAATTCGCTCCATCACACACATAACGTATGCCGATCGCTCATATCATTGGATTAGGAAAATCAGGGATTGCTGCCGCCAGACTGCTAAAACGCGAAGGATGGGAAGTAACATTGAGCGATCGCTCATCGCCCCCAAACCTACTCGAACAGCAACAGCAACTAGCTAACGAAGGCATCAACCTGGAGTTAGGTAAATCTTTTGAACCCGACAAATCCATAGAATTGGTAGTAGTAAGTCCCGGGGTTCCCTGGGACAGCCCAGCATTAGTCCGCGCCCGAGAATTAGGAATTGAAACAATCGGAGAAATGGCTCTCGCGTGGCGCTATCTCAAATGTCCTTGGGTAGCAATTACCGGAACTAACGGCAAAACTACCACTACTGCTTTAATTGCAGCAATTTTTGCCGAAGCCGGGCTTCATGCTCCCGCTTGTGGCAATATTGGCTATGCTGCGTGCGAATTAGCTTTAGCTGAGAAACCGCCGGATTGGGTAATCGCCGAAATCAGTAGCTATCAGATAGAATCATCGCCGTCTGTAGCACCGCGAATCGGTGTTTTGACAACTTTGACACCGGATCACCTCAGCCGCCACAAAACTTTAGAAAATTATTACAACATTAAAGCGCATTTGCTGCACAAGTCGGAATTGCAAATCATCAACGGCGACGATCCTTGTTTGCGGCAGCAAGGAGTTGACATTTGGCCTGGTGCGTGTTGGACGAGTGTGAAAGGTGAAAAAGATTTGTTGGGGAATATAGCTTTTGGAGCGTACATTCAAGACGGTTGGGTAATCGCTCAAAGCGAGAAAATTCTGCCGGCTGAGTCTTTGCGGATGGTGGGAGAGCACAATTTGCAAAATTTGTTAATGGCTGTGGCGGCTGCTAATTTGGCGGGAATTGATAAAAGCGCGATCGCCCAAGCCATTGCCAAATTCCCCGGAGTAGCGCATCGGCTCGAACACATCGGCACCTGGGAAGGCATGAATTTCATCAACGACAGCAAAGCGACTAATTATGACGCCGCCCAAGTCGGATTAGCTGCTGTCAGCGCCCCGGCGATTTTAATAGCAGGTGGTGATGCAAAAGAAGGTGACGATCGCGCTTGGATTGAGACAATCAAGGCGAAAGCTGCTGCGGTGTTGTTAATTGGAGATGCAGCGAGTCTTTTTGGCGATCGGCTAAAACAAGCAAATTACAATTCTTGGGAAATAGTCGAAACAATGGAAAGAGCAATTCCGAGATCCGTAGAATTAGGCAAACAAAACCATGCAAAAGTCGTGTTGCTTTCACCAGCCTGTGCTAGCTTCGATCAATACCAAAACTTCGAGCAGCGAGGCGATCATTTCCGTCAATTATGCCTCGAAACCCTGATTTAACAGACACCAATCCTGTAGGGGCGGGTTCACCAACAATTTGTAGCTAAAACCAATAATCTCGTAAACCCGCCCCCACCCAACAGACACGAATTCTGTACGGGCGGGTTCACCAACAATTTGTAGCTAAAACCAATAATCTCGTAAACCCGCCCCCACCCAACTGTCAATCACAATCTACTGTCTTCCAAATAGTTTTAATCCTATCCTGCTGTTTCCATTCTAGCTGATGAAAAACTTGCATCATTTCTTCATGAGTGTAATCAATAATGAGTGCAGCCAATTGAGGAGCCGTTTCAGCTTCCAGCATTGCTAGTTTCAAAATTTCCATTGCTTCTCCATTGATTAAAACTATCAAAAACTAGGGAGTATCTGTTTTTGAAGACTCTTCTTGACTATCAGTTAATTTTTTAACCTCAATTGGTTTTTTATCTTCTGAATCTGCTTCTAATTCATCTTCTAGTTTAAGTTTTTCTTGCCACTCGGTAAGCTGCTGAAAGAGTTGCTGATTAATTTGAAATACGGGTTTGTTGGTTTCTGACATATTGACTCCTGAAGATTTTTGGAAGAGTTAATTTTATTAGTAAGGTGCTGGGCACCCTACTAATATTAGTTATAGCTCAATACGGTTTACTTAAGAGAGATCCCCCCTAACCCCCCTTAAAAAAGGGGGGGACAAGAATGCTCTCAAAGTCCCCCGACTATCCGGGGGATGCGAGGGGGATCTCCGGGGCAGAAATAGTGTTAAGTAAACCGTATTGAGTTATAGCTGTGAAACTTTCAGCAGCGACATGATGATGCCAATCAAGGAACCACCCAGCAAAGTTAAAGTAGCTAAGGTACTAATGCCAAATCCTGCGGCTCGTTTTTCCGCCGCTTGATAGTAACCCCAAGCAAATAAAATGCGTCCAATTATCCAAATTGCACCGATACCGGCTCCCCAGATTGGGCTGATAAATTGTGAGAAGAGCCACAGCGATGGCAAAAATAGAGTCATTTGCTCTAAGGTATTTTGCTGCACTCGCAATACTCGCTCAAAGTCTGGGTTTCCTGTCATCTGCGGAGGGGAAACTTTGTGCTTGAATCTGGCTCTACCGACGTTGATGGTGACAACGAAGTAGAGAATTAATGCTGAAACAGTTATTAGACTAGGCCAGAGTGTGGCGTTTGCTTGTGTGAGCATGATTCGGGGATGATTCGAGTGGAGTAGACAAGTTAATTATAGGACAAAGAAACTGGGAATAAGGCTCTTTGACCCTTCGACTCCGCTCAGGGCACCGCGGAGTTTATCCTGAGCGTAGTCGAAGGGTTCAGGAACCGGGAAGACTAATTGCCCGATGCCCGATGCCCGATGCCCGATGCCCAATCAATGTAGCAATTCTTCTAGTTTTTGCTGGTTCCACAGATACTGATAAAGCCCTGTTTGCCCTACTAATTCTTTGTGGGTTCCTACTTGCACAATTTCTCCTTTCTCCATGACGAAAATACGATCGGCACTAGCAGCAGCCGACATCTGATGGGAGATGAAAATTACGGTTTTGCGATCGGTGCCGGTTGCCAAATTATGCAAAATATCGGTGGCAGTTTGGTTGTCCACGCTGGAAAGAGCGTCATCCAAAATTAGCACGGGAGCGTCAACTAATAAGGCTCTAGCTAAGGCTGTCCGCTGTCTTTGTCCGCCAGATAAGGTGATACCACGCTCGCCGACAACTGTTTTGTACTGCTGTGGAAAATTCAGGATTTCGGGGTGGATTTGGGCTTGTTTGGCGGCGGCTTCAATCTGTGGCTCTTCCGCTAAAGGATTGCCGTAGCGGATGTTATTTTTGATGCTAGTACCGAATAGAAAGCTTTCTTGGGGCACGTAGGCGATCGCCCCACGCAACTCCCTCAATTTTACCTCGGTAATATCCTGTTCGTCTACAAATAACTGACCCGGATCGATATTTAGCAAGCGCGGCAGCGCATTAGCTAAGGTTGATTTGCCAGAGCCGATCGCCCCAACAATTGCGACAGTCTCTCCCGGTTTTATGGTAAAGTTAACATCTTTGAGCGCGGGTGTTTTAGCGCCTGGATAGGTATAGGTCAAATGGCGGGCTGCAATGGAGCCGATTACTGGAGTTGGCAGTTCAACTGCATCGGCAGTATCCTTAATTTTAGGTTCTACCATCAAAATTGCTTCGATGCGATCGACACTGACTTCTCCACGCTGGTAAGCAGTAATTGTGAAACCCAACAGCGCCGTCGGAAATACCAAGCGCTCGACATAAATCAGCAGCGCCACAAAATCGCCGATGCTAATTTCGCCCTTGGCAATTGCGCCGCCGCCTGCTGAAAGTAGTACCAACAAACTGATGCTTGCCAAACCGCCCAGCAGCGGAAAAATAAAGTTTCTAGTTTGGGCTAATGTCAAATTGGCTGATAGCAACTTGGCGTTACAATCGCGAAAAGCGCGGCGTTCGTTTTCTTCTTGAGCGTAGATTTTAATGACGGACATCCCGCTCATATCCTCTTGAATCAAATCGCTCATCGCCGATAGTTCTTCTTGCACGGCTAATTGCTGGATTCGCAGTTTATCGCTAAATAATTGCACCAAAACTAGCATTAATGGATAAACCGCGATCGCCAACAATGTCAATCGCACATCAATCCCCAACATCACCGGCAAACTCAAAGCATAGGCAAATGCTGTATTTGCCAAACTCAGCACCGCAAAACCCACTAAGCGGCGAATATTGTCTAAATCGGAAGTGGCGCGGTTAATTAAATCTCCTACTGTATTGACGGCAAAATAAGATGGTTCTAATGTTAATAAATGATTAAATATTTGCTGTTTGAGGTCAAATTCTACTTGACGCCCGACGCCAAACAGCAGAATCCGTGACACCATCCGAATTACCCACATGATTGAGGCGAGGATTAGAATCAGCACCACGTAGTTGAAAACTTGGTCAAATTTAGTCGCAACTTGGAGAGTGTCAACTGCATTCCGAATTAGCAGGGGAATGTAAACGCCCACAGCATTGACGATTAATAGTGAGAAAACGCCCCAAAATGTGGGTTTCCAGTGCGGGCGCATATAGGAAATGAGTTTTTGCAGTCGAGAATAACGAGCCATTATGTTAAGGAAGAAGGAAGAAGGAAGAAGGAAGAAGGAAGAAGGAAGAAGGCATGAAACGTTTCGTTCAAGGTAAAAAGGAGCTAGAAGGAAGCTCTATCCGAAGGTGGATGACAAAAAGCGGAAGTTAAGAATTTTTTGCATAAAAATTCAACTCGTTACTAGGTAGAGCCTTGAAACCATTTAAAGCCGATCGCCCGATATGTCACAACACACATTATATCTGCGGGGACACGGCAGTGCCGTCTCAAAAGCCGCCCGCACCGCTCGCCCAAATCTCGAATCCACGCCCATTCTCCCCCGCACGGCTGAGGCGCGCTACAATCTAAAGTCGATCGACTTAGCACTCAGACTCAGAGAGTGCTAAATTTGCTAATGTAAGCGAAAGGAGACAAACATGACAAAAATAGTTGCATTTGGCGACAAATCTCGGCGGGCACTCGAACGCGGCGTAAATCAACTCGCCGATGCTGTCCGCATCACCTTGGGCCCCAAAGGCCGGAATGTCCTATTAGAAAAGAAATTCGGCGCTCCGCAAATCGTTAACGATGGTATCACCGTTGCTCGGGAAATTGAACTCGAAGATCCTCTCGAAAATGCCGGCGCTCGCTTAATTCAAGAAGTCGCTTCCAAAACTAAAGATATCGCAGGCGACGGCACTACAACCGCCACGGTGATCGCTCAATCGTTGATTCGCGAAGGTTTGAAGAATGTCGCAGCAGGCGCAAATCCAGTCGCGCTACGCCGAGGGATTGAAAAAACGATCGCCCATTTAGTCCTAGAAATCGAAAAATTGGCGAAACCCGTCGAAGGATCTGCCATTGCTCAGGTCGCCACTATCTCCGCCGGTAACGACGAAGAAGTTGGTCAAATGATTTTTCAAGCAATGGAAAAAGTCACAAAAGATGGCGTAATTACTGTAGAAGAGTCGAAATCTCTGACCACAGAATTGGAAGTGGTCGAAGGGATGCAGTACGATCGCGGATATCTTTCGCCGTATTTCGTTACCAACACCGATCGCATGGAAGTTGAGTACGAAAACGCTCGCATCCTGATTACCGACAAAAAAATTAGTTCCATTCAAGAACTAATCCCGGTTCTCGAAAAAGTTGCTCGCACCGGTCAACCGCTGCTAATTATCGCCGAAGATATTGAAGGCGAAGCTTTGGCAACTTTGGTAATCAACAAAGCACGTGGCGTGTTGAACGTCGCAGCTACCAAATCTCCTGGATTTGGCGAGCGTCGCAAAGCTATGCTTCAAGATATCGCCGTTCTGACCGGCGGTCAACTGATTTCCGAAGAAGTCGGACTCAGCATTGATACCGCAACACTAGAAATGCTCGGTACCGCCCGCAAAATTACGATCGACAAAGAAAACACGATCATTGTTTCTGGCGACGAACACAAAGCAGACGTATTATCACGGATCGAGCAAATCCGCAAGCAGCTAGAAGCGACGGATTCCGACTACGACACGGAAAAGCTAACTGAACGTATTGCCAAACTCGCTGGCGGTATCGCTGTAATTAAAGTCGGCGCAGCTACCGAAACCGAGCTCAAAGACCGCAAATTGCGCATTGAAGATGCTCTCAACGCTACTAAAGCTGCTGTGGAAGAAGGTATCGTCGCCGGAGGCGGTACAACGCTGATTTACCTGATTACCAAGATAGATGCAATCAGAAGCACTTTAGACGCTGAAGAGCAAGTAGGCGCTGATTTGGTTGCTAAAGCTTTGGAAGCACCTTTGCGTCAAATCGCTGATAATGCGGGCGTGGAAGGTTCGATCGCGATCGAGCGAGTGCGCGATAGCAAAGAGTTAAACTTTGGCTACAACGCTCTCACCGACGTGTACGAAGATATGATTGCCGCCGGGATTATTGATCCGGCTAAGGTTGTGCGATCGGCTTTACAAAATGCCGGTTCCATTGCTGGTATGGTTTTGACCACCGAAGCTGTGATTGTCGAAAAACCCGAGAAGAAAAAAGCAGGCGGCGACATGGGCGACATGGGCGGCATGGGCGGCATGGGCGGCATGGGCGGCATGGGCGGCATGGGCGGCATGGGTGGCATGGGCGGCATGGGCGGCATGGGCGGCATGATGTAGTCATTAGTCATTAGTCATTAGTCATTAGTCATTAGTGATGAGTTTGCAGCTAAAAACTGCCTGGTGACTGCTGGCTTTTGAGACAAAAAAGCCGTCTGTAACGCCTGTAGGGTGCGCACTGCGCACCTTACGCTATTGATAAACTAAGATTTTTCCCAGAAACCGCGTCTTTCCTGTAGGCAACTGCTGGCTTTTGAGACAAAAAAGCCGTCTGTAGCGTCTGTAGGGTGCGCACTGCGCACCTTACGCTTGAGCAGAAAAAAAATCAGAAAACTTGGTAAACCGATACCGACGCGGTGGGTATCAAAGTCAATCGGTGCGCGGTGCACACCCTACAATCTCCCCATCTCCCCATCTCCTTTTTGTATCCGATGCGTCTTGTTGAAAAAAAGAGCATCTGCTCTAATTAAGTTATATTCAGAAAAATACTATTTCCTGAAAAATTTTGTATTATAGAGAACGGGCAGAAAATTGCACCCGGAAGCACAGCCGTAAAATGCGAAAAAATATTTGAGTGAGTTAGAGTGACTTTAAGAAAAATTTAGAGCTTAACTTGCAAGCGATCAAAAAATACCCATGCAGGAAGTTATCAACTCGTTACAGTCTCTTTTCTCTAACTCTGTTGATGCTTTCCTAGAGTGCGATCGACAGCAAAAGTATCTATCGATCAATCCTATTGCTGCTGCTTGGATGGGACTTGAAGCTGCTGAAGTAGTCAACAAAACTAATCAGGAGTT
This sequence comes from Oscillatoriales cyanobacterium PMM_0080, assembly GCA_949127775.1. Classification (GTDB taxonomy): domain Bacteria; phylum Cyanobacteriota; class Cyanobacteriia; order Cyanobacteriales; family Microcoleaceae; genus Microcoleus. The sequence goes on along the minus strand of CASBQF010000160.1, from coordinate 22,770 downwards.
ATTGAAATTATATCCCAATAATCCGGCTCTCAAAAATATCATCTCCCAAATTAATTCTTGCCTGCAACAAGTATTTATCACAGGCGAAAAAAAGCTGGCAATTCACGAGGTGACAGCGGCAGACGGCGGGATTAAAATTTACGAAACGGCTTACACGCCAGCGGTGGATGCCTCTACCAACCAGATGCGAGTTTTGGGTGTTGGTAGAGATATCACCAGGCATTATCGCTGGCAGCAGCAGAAAACTCAACAGTTGCGCCGATCGAATCATTTACTGTGGTTGAATGCAGCTAACAGTCCTCTGGCAATGGTAGGCTGGGATGAGGATTTTCGGATTGTGCAATGGTCTAAACGGGCTGAAGAAATCTTTGGCTGGACATCGGATGATATGCTGGGCAAGCAGTTCGGCGATTTGGGTTTGGTTTGCGAGGAAGATAGAGAGGCTGTAAGTGCGATCGAGCTTGAACTAGCCTCCGGCAACGGCAATACTTCAACTAATCAAAATAAAACTAAAAACGGACAAGTTATTTGGTGTCGATGGTTCAACTCGATTATTCGCAGTAACGATACTTTTACCGTACTTTCCTTGGTGGAAGATATCACCGATCGCAAACGGTTGGAAGCAGAAAAAGCCCAAGCTTCTCGCCTCACATCAATGGTGGCAGATGTCGGTATTGCCCTCACCAAACATCCTCAAGATATCCTGCTTCCCTGTTGCGAGGCGATGGTGCAAAATCTCGATGTCGCCTCTGCTGAAATTTGGAATTTCAACTCTCAAGATGATGTTTGGGAATTGCAAGCAGTCTCGGGCATCTACAGTCGCACAGGCGATCGGGCTAAATTTATTGAAAATAAGGTTAACTCGATCGCCCAACAGCAAAAACCGCAATTTGACTGCGGATTTGAACTGAATGATTTTGGACTTCCAGAGAAGGAATCCGCAGCAACAACAGACAATGCTGAAATAGCAATTATCAACAGCCGTCAAAACCCCGAAAATTGCCAAATTCCGAAGCAAATTCTCACCTTCGCCGGCTACCCTTTAATCGTCGAAGCACGGCTGGTGGGAGTCATGGTAATTATCAGCCGCCAGCCCCTGACAGCACCGTTTCAGGAAACTTTAGCCTCGGTTGCCGATGTCATCGCTTTAGGCATCGAACGCAAGCGCGCAGAAGCTGAATTGAAAGCAGCGAGAGCATTCCTCAATTCCGTAGTAGAAAACCTGCCGGTGGGAGTGTTTGCTAAAGATGCTTCTTCGCTGAAATTTGTGCTGTGGAATAAAGCGGGAGAAACGATCGCAGGTGTGACATCTCAAGAGGCGATCGGCAAAAATGACTACGATATTTACTCCAAAGAACAAGCTGATGTTTTCACCGCTCAAGATAGGGAAATATTGACCGCTCATCACAACCACTCTACTGTTAAAGAAATAGCCGAAGAGCCGATCCAAACTCGCCACAAAGGTATGAGAATACTGCATACCCGCAAAGTGCCAATTCTCGACGCTAATGGCCATCCTCAGTACGTTTTGGGGATTACTGAAGATATCACCGAACGCAGGCAGGTAGACGAAAGCGTGCGCCTCTACGACCAAATTGTCGAGAATATGCAAATTGGTTTGTATGTCTACCATTTGGAAGATATGGACGATGATAGCACCTTGAGGGCGATCGCCTCGAATCCCGCTGCTACCAGGTTTACCGGGCTAGAAATGGCCGACGTTTTGGGCATGACAATTGACGAGATTTTCCCGCATTTGCGATCGAAAAACATTCCCCAAGCCTTTGCTGAAGTAATTCGCAGCCAAAAAGCCGTAGAAGTTGACGATATTGAGTACGATGAATCCGGCAAAATAACTCGCGCTTTTTCGATTAAAGCCTTTCCATTACCTAACAACTCTGTCGGCGTTGCTTTTGAAAACATTACCAAGCGCAAATGCCTGGAAGTAGAATTGCAGGTATCTTTAGCACAAACCGAACGCTCCGAACAACTGCTGCGCACGGTAATCGACAAAACTAGCGACTGGATTTTTGCCAAAAACAAAAATTTTAGCTATATTTTGGCTAACAAGAGTTTCGCGGCTGCGATCGGCAAAACAGTCTCAGAAATCCTTGGTAAATCCGATTTAGAATTAGGATTTTCCGAAGATATAATATTTGGAAATTCCGCCAAAAATATCCGAGGATTACGCGCAGACGACTGTGCTGTACTCGCTGGCGAAACCATCCACAACCCATGCGATCCAGCAACGGTTGCTGACGGCTTAGTACAGATTTTTGACACCCAAAAACTTCCCCTACGCGACTCTGAACGTAATGTATTTGCAGTGCTATCTTTCGGTCACGATATCACAGAACGCCATGAATCGGAAGCAGCTTTGCGCCGGAGCGAAGCCAGATTTCGCTCTTTGGTAGCTAATATTTCCGGAGTTGTTTATCGCTGGCGGTGCGATTTTTCGACAAGTTTTATTAGCGATGCCGTTTACATATTATCTGGCTATCCTGCTGCGGATTTTATTTCGCCTTTGGATAGGGGAGGGCGAAGTTTTGCTAGCATTATTTACCCGGAAGACTTGGCAAAAGTAGAAGCAACAATTCGGCAAGGAATAGAAAGCAAACAGTCTTATAACTTGGAATACCGCTTGCTAGCAGCAGACAGCACGGTGAAATGGGTGTGGGATAAAGGTTCTCCAGTATTCGACGCAGATGGGAGCGTTTGCTATTTGGACGGGGCGATCTTTGATATTAGCGATCGCTACTGCGCCGAAGCAGCATTGCGTCAAAAAACTTCCGAGTTGGAAGCTGTCTTTCTAGCACTTCCCGATTTGTATTTCCGCCTCAATGGTGACGGCATTATTTTGGATTACCTGTCAGGAAATTCCTCGGATTTGTACACGAGTCCCGAGTATTTTGTGGGCAAACGAATGATCGATATATTGCCGCCACCCGCCGCCAGTCAAGTCGAGCTGGGAATGCTGGAAGTTTCCGAAAGTAGAACTCCAGTTAACATAGAGTATTCGCTATCACTGCCAACAGGAGAAGAAATTTTTGAAGCAAGATTGCTACCTTTTAACTCGAATCAATTGATTATTATCGCCCGCAATATTACGAAGCGCAAACAGGCAGAATCTCAATTAAAACATAAAAATCACGAGCTAGAGCAAACATTGCAACAATTAGGAAGGACTCAAGCTCAACTAATTCACGCGGAAAAAATGTCGGGCTTGGGACAGCTAGTTGCGGGAATTGCTCACGAAATTAATAATCCTGTTAGTTTTATCTACGGCAATATCATTCACGCTAGCGAGTATGCCCAAAATTTGCTGCAACTGTGCAGTTTGTATCAACAACATTACCCGGAACCTATTTTTGCGATCGCGGAATTTGCTGAGGAAATAGAAGTGGAATTCATCAAAGAGGATTTCCCACAGTTGCTGAATTCAATTGAAACCGGAGCCGATCGCATTCGTGAAATAGTTTTGTCTTTGCGGAACTTTTCCCGCCTGGAAGAATCAGCGCTCAAGCGTGTTGATATTCACGAAGGAATTGACAGCTCTTTGTTGATTTTACAACACAAAATTAAAGAAAACGGTAAAAATCGCCAGATTGAAATAGTTAAAGAATTTGGAGAGCTGCCATTAATACAGTGCTACGCCGGACAGTTAAATCAAGTATTCATGAATATAGTAAGTAATGCCATTGATGCTTTGGTAGATATCAGAAATAGAAGGTTAGAATTGGCTAGTACAACGGATGCCCAACGGCAAAATTTTCCGAGTTTACCTTTGGCTGGCGACGCATTTCCTTGGATTCGGATTCGCACGGAGGTTCTGGAAAACAATCGGGTGGCGATCGCAATTTCAGATAACGGGCCCGGAATGTCGGAGTCTGTTAGATCCCGAATATTTGACCCGTTTTTTACGACTAAACCAGTCGGTAAAGGTACTGGTTTGGGATTGTCTATTTCTTACCAGATTGTGGTGGAAAGACACGGGGGCACGCTGCGGTGCAAGGATGCGCCGGGAGGAGGGACTGAATTTGCGATCGAGATTCCAATTCGGCAAAGGTAATTAGTCAGTTGACGGTTGACTGTTGACTGTTGACTGTTGACTGTTGTCATTGGGAATTGGGAATTGTACTAGAAAAATGATAACCTAATTAAATAGAACTTACCCAAAAACTCTACTCGTAGGGTGCGCATTGCGCACCTTACCTACAGATAGTGTAAAAATACAAGGAATGCAGCGTAAGTTTTGTTAAAGATACTAAAAAAAATCAAGAATATCAACATGGCCTACAAAAGCATAAATACTTCTAGTGCAGTTGAAAAACAAATAAAAGATGATGATTCCTACGTTGATTATTTTTACGACGCTCCGGGGGCGCTACCGGGAACTCTCGATTTAGAACCCGATGCTGCACCTCCAGAGATTGTATTAATTGACTATTGCGAGACGGCAGCTACTCGATCGCAATTGACAAATCCTCAAGAAGCTGCTGCGTATTTAGATACAGCATCAGTTTCTTGGGTTGATATGTTGGGATTGGGAAACAAAGAAACTTGGCGACAAATGGGCGAAGTGTTTAATTTGCATCTTATGACTCAAGAAGATGTGGTTAATGTACCACAACGCCCGAAAGTTGTAGACTATGAAGAACACATTTTAATCATTGCTTGGATGGTGATGATTAAGCCTAATTCAGATAAATTTCATAAAGAACAAGTAAGTTTTATTTTGGGTAAGCATTATCTGTTAACTGTTCAGGAAGAACCGGACTATGATTGCTTTGCCCCCGTGCGCGATCGCATTCGCAAAGGACAAGGAATTATCCGCAAGCACGGAGCAGATTATCTGGCTTATACTCTTCTAGATTCAATCATAGATGGATTTTTTCCTGTATTAGAACTTTACGGAGAGCGGATTGAAGAGTTAGAGGATGAAGTGGTGGTGCGCCCAACTCGAAAAACCCTGGAAAAAATCTATAAAATCCGCAGAGAATTGCTGACGCTGCGCCGCGCCATTTGGCCACAGCGGGATGCAATTAATGTGCTGATTCGCGATAGCAACGATTTGATTAGTCCTGAAGTGCGAATTTACCTGCGCGACTGTTACGATCACACGGTGCAGGTGATGGATATGGTGGAAACTTACCGAGAATTGTCTTCGGGTTTGATGGATGTTTATCTGTCTTCGGTTGGCAATAAAATGAATGAAATCATGAAACTGCTGACAGTGATTTCTAGCATTTTTATACCTCTAACTTTTGTGGCGGGAATTTACGGTATGAATTTTAATACTGAGAAATCTCCTTTTAATATGCCAGAGTTGAACTGGTATTTCGGCTATCCGCTTTGTGTGACTCTGATGGGAACGATCGCCTCGGGTTTAGTTTACTTCTTTTGGCGGCGCGGCTGGTTTGAAAACTTTTCTACTGTGAAAGATGATTCAGAAAAGTAACGGGCGATCGCGTACAATAAATCTGGGGAAAAAGTAGGCGCAGGCGGTTGCGGATTGGCGAAAGCTTGTCTGAGGAAAGTCCGGGCTCCCGAAAAACCAAACTTGCTGGGTAACGCCCAGTGCGAGCGATCGTGAGGATAGTGCCACAGAAATATACCGCCAATTAGTGATTAGTCAGCCCTGCATTGGTCATTGGTGAATAACTAAGGATTTTTGACTGGGAAACAACAACTAATTTGGTAAGGGTGCAAAGGTGCGGTAAGAGCGCACCAGCAGCATCGAGAGGTGCTGGCTCGGTAAACCCCAGTTGGGAGCAAGGTCGGAGGGACTATGGTTGGTTTTTTACCAGTTCCGTTTTTTGGTACCGCTTGAGGCGTCTGGTAACAGGCGTCCCAGATAGATAACTGCCCTCAAAAACTGCTTGCAGTTGAGAGAACAGAACCCGGCTTATGTCCGACTTTTTCCCCCCAAAAAAAATCCGCATAAAGAAGAAAGTTCGGCAACAAGCAATGTACGGGATGTAACAAATGTCAGGAAGACGGAAGTTGGAAGAAGGAGCAAATAACAAATAACAAATAACAAATAACAAATAACAAATATGATTTATCCGGGTCGCCAAAAGCAACTTGAAATATTAATTGAAAAATTGGGACTGCCGAAGGATGCTGCGATCAAATGGCATCTCGTCGATTTGGCTTTGACTCATGCGAGTGCGTCTGCTAAGGCAAATTACGAGCAATTAGAGTTTGTCGGCGATGCTGTGGTGCGGCTGGCGGCTTCGGAATTGTTGTTTGAGATTTATCCTGACTGTGCGGTGGGGGAATTTGCTGCTATTCGATCGATCTTGGTGAGCGATCGCATTCTTGCTAAAATCGCTGACGGTTACGGGTTCGATCGCTATTTAATTGTTTCCAGCAGCGCCGCCTCCGACAAAACAGGTGCCGAGCCCCGACTAGCCGATGCTTTAGAAGCCTTACTCGCCGCCCTTTATTTGAGTGTCAATACCTTAGAACTAATTCGCCCTTGGCTCGATCCTCACTTTCAACGCCTAGCGAAGGAAATTCGCAGCGATCCGGCCCGCCAAAACTATAAAGCTGCTCTCCAGGAGTTGACTCAAGGCAAATACAAAAGTTTGCCCAAATATAGCGTACAAGAAACGGGGACAGTCCAGGGTGGCGAGGATCGTTTTACGGCACAAGTTGAGATTCAGGGAGAGTTGGTAGCATTCGGAAAAGGTCGATCGATCAAAGCGGCCGAACAAGCAGCAGCTCAGGCAGCTTTCAATAAATTAGTTGATTGTCCGTAATTGGGAATTCAAAAAAAATTGTAAGAAACAGGGTTCGTAGTGAGGACTTTAGTCCTTCCCCTTAAGGACTAAAGTCCTCACTACAAACCTAGTTTATGGGATTTTTTATAACTATTTTTTTGATTAAAGAACCTAAATAAATTTCCAAATATGCTATAATTTATGTGCGATTTTTGAAATTATGATCAATGAAAATCGGAATAGCTGTATTGGGTGCGGGGCGCTGGGGAGTTAACTTAATTCGCAACTTTATCGAACATCCCAACAGCGAAATTTTAGCAGTGATAGACCAGAATCGAGATTCATTGGCGGCCGTCAAAAAACAGTTTAATCTCGATGATTCGGTGATTCTAACTACCGATTGGTCACAACTGGAAGGATTGCCGGGACTAGATGCTGTGGCGATCGCCACTCCAGCTTCCACACACTACACCCTCGCAGCAACAGCCCTGGAACAAGGCTACCACGTCTTAGTAGAAAAACCCCTCGCCCTTAACCTCAGTGAAGCCATAGAACTCTGTGAATTAGCCGAAAAACAGCAGCGGCAACTCTTCGTCGATCATACTTATCTGTTTCATCCAGCAGTCGATCGCGGCCAAACGATTATTCAGCAGCATCAACTCGGCAAATTGCGCTACGGTTACGCCCAGCGCACGCATTCTGAACCGGTGCGGCACGATGTTGATGCCCTTTGGGACTTGGCCGTTCACGATATAGCTATTTTCAATACTTGGTTGGGACAAACCCCAATTCAAGTAAAGGCGATCGGCACTGTATTTCCGAAAGCAGAAATCATAAGTCAGGCGGAAGAAGAGATAAATCAAGCAGAAGGATTAGCAGATTTAGTTTGGGTAACACTGACTTATCCCGACGGATTTCAAGCATTCATTCACCTGTGCTGGCTAAATCCCGACAAACAACGCCGCTTAACCGTTGTTGGTAGTTTAGGAACTTTGATTTTTGATGAAATGTCGCCAGAAACTCCGCTGATTTTGCAGCGGGGTAATCCCAATTTCGGCGACGAGGAGGATAATTACTTTGAAAGTGCGATCGCAAAGCCCGCCCCTACGGGGGCTACGCCAACGAAGAGGATCGCACCGCAGCCAAAAGGCCTCAGACACCGCGAAGTATTGAATTTAGAACCAGTAGAACCGCTGCGGCGAGTGTGCGATCGCTTCCTCAACTGCGTGCACACAAATACCCCCTGTCCCACCTCTTCCGGCTCTGCTTCCGTCGAATTAATCCGCATTCTCAGCACTTTGAGCAAATCCCTCGAACTCGGCGGAAAGCCCCTAATACCATTTTAAATTTGAGATTTTAGATTGAGAAAATAACTCATAACTTCTAAAATTTCCATTTTTCGTTACCCAAGTCCTGGCTGTGAAAATAAAAACTTGACTGCTGATTAACAGGCAAAGAAATCATCACCGCAGTACCTTGATTTACACCAGCGCTGTTTAGGGTAATGCTTCCGATCATAGATTCCATTATCCTTCGGGAGATAGCCAAGCCTAAACCGTTACCACCAAACTCGCGAGTTGTAGAACCATCAGCCATTACAAAAGGTTGAAACAATTTTTGCTGTTGTTCGGGATCTATACCAACTCCAGTATCTTCAATTGTCACCACCACCCAATCATTTTCACTGTTGGCGATCGCACTTTCGGCACTGCCGTTACTAGGAGAATTTTTACTAGATTCGATGCGCACAGATATAGTAATACTGCCCAATTTTGTAAACTTAACGGCATTGCTCAACACGTTTAAAAAAACCTGTTTTAGCTTCTCTGGATCGGCATTAACAATAATCGGCTCATGAGGTTCTGGCAAGCTTAACTTCAAACCTTTTTCCTGAATTTGAGGTGCTTGCAAATCAATTGCGTCTTCAAGTACCTGAGTAATATCAACGACTTCTAACATCAAGGAGAATGTGCCAGCTTCTATTTTAGCAATGTCCAAAATATCATTAATAATATTCAGCAATTGCATTGACGAGTCGTGGGCTCGCTGTAAAAACTCCATCTCTTCTTCTCTGTCATCGCAGTAGCCGTCCCGCACAATTTGAATAAAACCAATAATTCCGTTGAGCGGTGTTCTCAATTCGTGAGAAATATTGCCCAGGAATTCATTTTTCAACTGATTGGCAACTTGCGCTTCCTTGGTGGCAACTTCCAATGCTTTAGCCCTGTATCTGAGGCTTTGCACCATGCTGTTGAGTGCTTCTGATAGTTGATTGAATTCCCTAATTTGGAAATTTTGTGGCACTGCTTGCGGTGCTTCTGTATCCACTTTCAGCGCGTAGTCTCTCAGCTTTTCCAAAGGACGCGCCAAGTCACGAGACAGATATAACGTCGCCACGATACTAGCAGCAACCAAACCCACAATTAAATGAAATAAAACTTGCTGAATTTCTTCTAAACCTGATAGAGCATAATCTAAACGAGAGACAGCTAAAATAATCCACTTGCTATTTTCCTTTTTAGTTGAAGGACTCGGAATAGCAGCATATCCTGCTAGCAATTCCACACCATTTCTTTCAAAGGAAAATAGGTGGAGAAAAGCTTGTCCGCCAGCCATCGCCCTTCTGACAATGCTTTTTAGTCGATCGGCATCTGCCTCGGCGTCGATATTGCGGCCCACGCGGTTGATATTTGGGTGCGCCAAAATTGTCCCATCTTGGTCGATAGCCACCGTGTAGCCGGCTAGAGAACCCTTGGGAGCGCTGGTTTGCACTGGCAAAGCTGACTGCAAACTCAAAGCATAACTCAACTGTCGGCTGTTGCCCCGACGAATGTAAACAGGGGCGCTCAAAACCAAACTCACCTGAGAATCACGGTTTTCTTTGCCCGCATCTGGGAAATCCTCAGCACGTGAAGCCACCTTCTTACCGTTGGCTTTGCCCTCTCGCTGATTCGGCCACGACAGACTGATATAAACGCTCTTGTCGTCTAGCAGTGTTTGCTGCTGCTGCACTGGTGCCCAAAAATTGGCAGGCAACGACTGAATCGGCTGCTGTCCGCAAGTGCTTGCTATCACTTGATTTGTCTGTAAATTAGTCAATTGCAAGCAATCAACCTGGGCTGGCAACCGCTGCCCTAATTGCGCGATAAACTTTTGATAATCCTTCGGATTTACAGACTGCAACATCGAGTTTTCCGAAGCGCCGATCAGATTCGACTTCAGGGATTTAGCCCACTGTTCAATAGTTTCTGCTTTTCTGACGGCACTTTCTGTCAAGTTTTGACGAGCACTTTCCAGAAGCGTCGAGCGTGCCTTGCGATAGGTAACATACTCCCCCACCAGTAGAACAGGTACGCTGAGCAACAAAATCCGCGACAGTAAAATACGGCGAAAGGAGGATTGACCTAACTTAACCATAGGACATATCTAACTAAATTAAGGTGCAACATCCAACAGCGACCATACTGCCATCAACCAGACTGAAAGCGCGAATTTGTCTAGGGCACTCTGCTGACAGGACAACACAGCTTCAAAACAACATTTAAACACAATTATAGAAGCCACTGTATTAATACTGTATTAATTTTGATTCTAAGTGTCTTGACTTAAAAATGATGAGCAATTTATTTGGCAAATGCCTGTGATTTCAGTCACACTTTTATCCTCAATCTGGCGATCGAGTTCCACCCCATCCCTTGCCCTGCCAAATCGGACAGCCCTAAAAAAGCCTCGGGTTGACAGACCGGACTTGGTTGAAGCTAGAATCGCGTGGATGGGATCTGGGGCTGAAACAAAAAGCCAAAAGTTCTGTTTCGGGCTTTTTCTTGGCGAATGCCTTCGAGAGATGCCTCGTCAAATGGGCGATTCGAGATTTTGCGCCCTGTGAAAGATTTCTTTTGACATCCGATTCAGCGACAACAATTGACCTGTCAAACATTGAGTCGATCGACTCTCACAACCCAGCAAATGGCGAACACTGCCCCAAACAGTGCACCCACGCTTCGTAAAATTTTCTTAAAATTGCGGTCTCGGCAATAGTCGCCCTAGCTTAATCGATGAAAAAAAACTCCAGCAATTATACCTATTATTACACAAACAACCGTCCCAGATATCATCATGCTTATTTGATATCTCCCCTGTTAAAAATGCTGGCGACACTTGACTGATGCCAGCCAGACAAAACTCCGAGTGTTGGATCTCGGCTGCGGTAATGGTAGCCTCAGTCACGTCATCGCAGAGCAAGGCTGCGAAGTTGTCGGCGTTGACACTTCTGCAACCGGAATTGCCATCTCCAGTCAAAGTTTCCCTGAGTGTCAGTTTTTTATTTTCAGATATTTACGAACTCCCCGATACCGATATGCTGCACTCATTTGATGTTGTCTTAGCCATTGAAGTAATCGAACACTTATTTTATCCTAACGAACTAGCAAAATCTGCTAAAAAATGCCTCCATCCGGGGGGAAGTCTAATTATTTCCACACCATATCACGGCTATTTGAAAAACCTGGTTTAACAGTTGAAATTTGACAGATGAGTGCGAAGTTTTTAGGCAGGGGATTTAAGCCTCAGCCTAAAAACAATCCACCTAAAGGTGGGGGTTTAAATCCCCTGTGCTTTGGTTATTTTTCTTTGTAGAGACGCTGAATAAACTATTAACATCTGAAGAATATACCGACATTAGATTTAAATTTGGTGGTGGATGTCCCTATCTTTGGAAATCAATGTTATGCTCAAGTAAGTTCTCGGAAGCACCTCAAAAAATATGAATTTTGAGTTGTGAATTTTCAGCGAATAAAGTTTTCTGAAGTGACAGACAACCATCATGAAAAGCAAAAGTAAAATTTCAGGGTAAAAAAATAAAATGACTGTTGGCGTTTGGATATTGGGCGATCAACTTTGGCAGAACCAAGCTGCTATAGCCAGTGCGGATGATAAATCTTCCCTACCCGTAATTTTAATTGAATCTTGGCAGCACGTTCAAGAGCGTCCCTACCACCGACAAAAATTAGTATTAATTTGGTCGGCAATGCGACACTTTGCTGAAGAATTGCGCGGCGCAGGCTGCCAAGTCACTTACACAACATCTGGCGACTTTGAAACACCTCTTAAAGCTTGGATTGAAGTTCACAATATCACCGAATTGCGGGTGATGGCGCCGAACGATCGACCTTTTTTACAGCTCATTCAAAACTTGCAACTTCCCTGCAAATTGACGATCGTTCCCAACAATCAATTTCTGTGGACAGAAACGGAATTCAAAGATTGGGCATCCAGCCGCAAACGTTTGTTAATGGAAGACTTCTATCGAGCCAGTCGGAAGCATTTCCAAGTTTTAATGGATGGTAGTAAACCTGTCGGAGGCAAGTGGAATTTTGATAAAGAAAATCGCCAGCCACCAAAAGGCAAACTGAATACACCGAAGGCTCTCTCGTTTGAGCCGGATGCCATAACTCAAGAAGTTATCGAAGAAGTTAAATCTCTATCTTTCCCAACTTACGGAGATGTTGAACCTTTTCGCTGGGGGGTGACGCGAGAGCAAGCATTGCAAGTATTAGATAATTTCATTGAACGGCGTCTGCCAACTTTTGGCCCTTATCAAGATGCGATGGTAACGGGTGAGGAAACAATGTGGCATTCCCTGATTTCTCCGTATCTCAATCTGGGCTTGCTGCATCCTTTAGAAGTTATTGAAGCCGCCGAAACGGCATACCTCGATAATGACTTAGATTTAAATGGTGTTGAAGGTTTTATCCGCCAAGTTCTCGGCTGGCGAGAATACATTCGTGGTGTGTATTTTTATGTGGATGCTGATTATTTTCAGAAGAATTGGTTCAACCACACTCAGCCGCTGCCGGAGTTTTTTTGGGATGCTAGCAAAACTGATATGAACTGTTTGCACCAAGTTTTAACTCAAGTCGAAGACAGCGGTTACGCGCACCACATCCAGCGGTTGATGATTTTGAGCAATTTTGGTCTAATTGCGGGAATCTCGCCCCAGGAGCTAGAAAACTGGTTCCACAGTGCGTTTATTGATGCTTACGACTGGGTAATGCAGACTAATGTGCTGGGTATGGGTTTGTTTGCTGACGGCGGTGTGTTGGCATCGAAACCCTATGCTGCGTCTGCGAATTACATCAATAAGATGAGCGATTATTGTGGTGGGTGCAAGTTCGATCGCCAAGTACGATCGGGCGACAACGCCTGTCCGTTCAATTTTTTCTATTGGGACTTCCTGGCGCGCCATCGAGAGAAGCTTCAGTCGATCGGTCGTATGAGCTTTATCCTAGCCAACCTGGACAAAATGCCGCCCCAAGAATTGGCAACCATCCGCCAAAAAGCCACAGAATGGCACGTGAAGGAAGTTCGGCAACGGATTATGTAGCGGATTTAACGGATGTAGCGGATGGATGTTGGGGGCTGAAGGCAGAGGGCTGAAAACACCAATGACTAATCACCAATGATTAATGAAATCTGACTGCTTCCCTGTCAACTGTCAACTGTCAACTGACAACTGCTTCCCTTTGCAATTCTTATTTTTTCCCTGACTTTTCCTTAAATATTCCACAGCGTTTCCACAGGCAAGTCTGAGGTTTTCCACAGATTCGATCAAGTTTTCCACAGAAATTAACGGCACTGTCGGAGCTTGCTGCGGAATTGGGGATTTCGTTCACCTACTGCTCAATCGCTCATTCAAATCCCCAAAATATAAATTTATGTAACAAAAAATGCTCTTAAAGGCTGATTATTGCGTAAATCTTTTTTTTACATAAACGAGTTTGTAACATTTCACAACATTGACAAACCTACCCCCTGATAGCGCACAATGATGCGACCTACCTAAAAAAAAGCGCTCTAATTTCGGCAGTGTCTACACCTGTATCCGGCCGAAAGGGGGTTCCTGACTGTTACCAAAATACCTAGATTTACCTAGGATTTAGGGAACAAATTCTAGGCATGACATGGACAGACTAATCATCATTGGGGAATTAGCGGAATTAAAGGACACACTTCTAAGATTTTGATCTGAACAGATATAACCACATTGAGAGGTCGAATCAATGCCATCCCTAACCTACATCAAAGGACTACCCACTCCCGAATCAGAACTGAATGCTTTGGGCTTCAGTCAGATGGAGATGTTTTTAACCGCCTTTGCCTCTATCTTTAGGCTGGCTGTAATTGAAACGGTTGCTCAACTATTGACTTGTGCCAAATTCAATAAATCAAAAGGTCACAGTCACCTCCAATCGACCTACTCCATTAACAAGCGTCACGCAAATGGGGTCATTGCCTACGCTAAAGGTAAGGTTGACAGTGCCAAAGAACATCGTTCATTGCACATCAAAACATTAACGGGTAAGGCAAAGTCGATTAAAGTATGGTTGGGGAAGGCAGAAAAAAAACTGCAAGCAGCCAACAAGTTTTACTCCAAAAATAATTGGCAAAATAGTAAAACACGTTGTGAATTTTCTTTGTCTTGTTCACTCAAGTATAAGAAAACTAACTGGCAAAATTTACACTTTCAAATTCATCACAAAAAGCGTAAACTCTTTCTTGTTCAGAATAAGCTTGCTACCATAAAGGCAATACCAATCAAGGTATTTGTACCTGGCAATCAAGTGTTCTTGGTGGGATCTAAAGACGAAACACTAGGAAATGGTATCGCTCAATGGAATGGTTCTATCTTAAAGGTTAGAGTCCCAGCGTGTCTTGAAGCAAGTTTTGGCAAAAGCGTTTCAGCCGAGATTGGTGATTTTAATCGCAATATTAACCGATTACCGACCTGCGGTGCAAAGACTTGGCATTTATTCAAAAAGAATAATAGCTGGAAAGTAGCGGTATCTTTTACGCCAAGTCCCGTTAAGCCTCAATCTATTGATCGAGCTTATGGCTGTATTGGTATTGACATGAACCCAGGCTCAATTGGTTGGGCTTATGTTGATGCTGATGGCAATCTCAAAGCCAAAAATCAAATACCTTTACAGGTAGGTTTGCCCCAGGGTAAACAACAGGCTCAAATTGTTGATACCTGCTTGCAGTTGGCAGTGTTGGCTACAAAATTTCAGTGTCCTATTGTTTGTGAGGAATTAGACTTTTCAGATAAGAAACAGCGTTTAGGCGAAACAAATCGCAAGTATGCTAGAATGCTTTCGAGTTGGGCTTACAACGAATTCTACAAGCAATTGCACTCAATCCTTAGTAATCGTGGAATTGAATTGATCGCAGTCAATCCAGCCTTTACAAGCATTATTGGTTTATTCAAATACCTCAAGATGTACGGACTTGCTAGCGATGAAGCTGCCGCTTTGGTAATTGCCCGTAGAGGTATGAGATTGAGTGAAAAACTCCCAGACTCCATAACCGCCTATGTTGAGGTGAACTCGAACAAGCACGTATGGACTCAATGGGCCAAATTAAATAGAAAGACCAAGCAATCCGGCAAAGTAAGTCGTAGACACGATTATTATACCGTTTCTAACGGTCGTTTTCTGGTCAACCCCAAAGAGGTCTGCTCTTAAGCGTTCGCGCACTAGAAGAAGATTTGCTTAAACTTACACCGTAGAAGTTTGAACCTAGGTTTACCTAGATTTTTAGAAGCGGTTCTGTTTTGAATTTATTAGCGAGACTAAAAAATGATGAACCCAACAGTCAGTATTTTTGCCGAAATTCCCGAAACGCTGCACGATTCTCTCAAAACTTACTTGGAAACTCATCCTGAATGGGATCTCGATCGAGTATTCTCCGCCTCCCTGTCGCTGTTTTTGTTGCAGAATGCCGACAGCAGTACGTCTGAAGCTTCGCACAGCTACCGCCAAGCTGCAAAAGTTTATCTCGAAACGCTGTTTCAGTACCCTCAAGACTTGCGAAGCAGCAATAATGTAACTAAGTAGTCCAATTATTTTGGATTTTGGATTCTCCACCCGGATGAATCCAATTAGCAATTATTAATTAGCAATTACCAATGACGAATGTAGTAGATACCTTGATTGTGGGTGCGGGGATTAGCGGCTTGAGTTTGGCGCACGCACTTCAAAAAGAAGCAAAGACGGGATCTCCCCTGAAGATTTTAGTGGCTGAGAGTCAGGGACGTGTGGGCGGGAATATTACAACTGCGACAGCGGAGGGGTTTCTCTGGGAGGAGGGCCCGAATAGTTTTTCGCCGACACCGGAGTTGATGAAGTTGGCTGTGGATGTGGGATTGAAGCAGAAGTTGATTTTTGCCGATCGCAAATTGCCTCGTTATGTTTATTGGCAAAATAAGCTGCAACCGGTGCCGATGACTCCGCAGGCGATGGTTAAGTCTGGGTTGCTGAGTTTTCCGGGGAAACTGCGGGCGCTGTTCGGGGCTTTGGGGTTTGTGGCGCCGGCTATGGGCGATCGACTTTCGCAGCAGGGTGGCGAGGAAACTGTTTCTGAATTTTTCCGCCGTCATCTGGGGACGGAAGTGATGCAGCGGTTGGTGGAACCTTTTGTGTCTGGGGTGTATGCGGGCGATCCGCAACAGCTTAGCGCGGCGGCGGCTTTTGGCCGGGTAACGAAGATGGCCGATCTCGGTGGTGGGCTGGTGGCGGGGGCGTTGCTGGGGGCGAGGAAAAAACCCCCCCTTGGTAAGGGGCTAAAGACTGTTGCTGACCCGAATGTGCCGAAGACTAAGCCGGGGGAGTTGGGTTCGTTTAAAGGGGGGTTGAAGGCTCTACCAGAGGCGATTGCTGCGAACTTGGCCGATCGACTGAAACTGAACTGGCATCTGACTCGGCTCGATCGTACTGAACGCGAAACTTACATTGCGGTATTCTCGACGCCCGATGGACAGCAGGAAGTTGAGGCCCGCACTGTGGTTTTGACAACGCCGGCTTATATTACAGCCGAGTTGTTGCAGCCTTTGCAACCGTCCGTTAGCAGCGTTTTACAAGCTTTTACTTATCCTACGGTTGCCTGCGTTGTGTTAGCATATCCGGTGTCCGATGTCAAGCAAAAATTAGTAGGATTTGGAAATTTAATTCCGAGGGGGCAGGGAATTCGCACTCTGGGGACGATTTGGACATCAAGTTTATTTGCCGATCGAGCGCCTGCGGGCTGGCAAACTCTCAGCAGTTATATCGGCGGGGCTACTGATTCGGGAATTGCCAATCTCGACGCCGCACAAATCGTTCAGGAGGTACACCGAGATTTGTCTCGGATTTTGCTGAAGCCGGGGGCTGCGCAGCCGAAGGTGTTGGCGGTGAATGTCTGGAAGCGGGCAATTCCTCAGTACAATTTGGGGCATTTCGATCGCCTGCAACAGATCGAGAATGGCTTAAAATCTTTGCCTGGGCTGTATTTGTGCAGCAACTATTTGGGCGGCGTGGCTTTGGGAGATTGCGTGAGCAGGGGTTTTGAGCGGGCTCAATTCGTGCGCGAGTATTTGAACGATCGTTCTGAGTTTTGAGTCTGCTGTAGGGTGCGCAGTGCGCACCTTACCTATGGCCTCGGGAGGGCTGGTTTACAGATATCGAGTATTTGAGGATCGGAGATATTTTTGAAACTTTTCGGCGCCGTCGAATGCGTTTTGCGACTAGGTTGTGGGTTCAAATTTGTAACCCACTCCTCGGACGGTTTGAATCATCGAAATTTGAGGGGTATCTGGTTCAATTTTGCGGCGAATTTGTCCGATATGGACATCCACCACGCGATCGGCTCCTACATACTCGTAGTCCCAAACTTCATGCAGCAATTCCGATCGCCTCCACACGCGACCTGGCTTGCTTGCCAAACAGTACAGTAGGTCGAATTCCAAAGCAGTCAAAGCAACTATTTGACTGGCAAGAATTACCTCGCGGCGCACGGGGTCTATTAGTAGCGTTCCAAAGGTAAGACTCTGTTGCTGGGCGGGAGTAACAATGCGTTTGCGCTTCAAAATTGCTGCAACGCGAGCTCCAATTTCTACAAGACTAAATGGTTTAGTAATATAGTCATCAGCACCTTCGGCAAACCCTTTCATTTTGTCAGCTTCATCGGTTCTACTCGTCAGCATCAATACAAACACGCCCGTGCGTCTTTGCATTTCTTGACACAGTTTGTAGCCAGTAGTATCGGGTAAATTTACATCTAGAACTACTAAGTCAGGATTGAGTTGCTCAAACAATTCCAGAGCAGTCTGACCGTCCTCGCTAGACTCAACTTGATAACCTTGCTGGCTTAAAAAACGGTGAATTAAATTTCGGATTGCCGGGTCGTCATCAACCACAAGAATTTTTACAGGGGCCATCACCACAACTTTGCTTGAAGAATTAGCCAAGAATATTCAGCCATAATAATAGAAAACTGGATACAAATCTCGAAAAAATTGAGTTTTTAATAGTTAGGGCGATATTTATAACCTACGCAAGATTTCGGGCAGTAAATCTCCGGGAACTTTGGATAAGGCTAAATTTTGACCTTGCAGTCCGCATTCACTATAAAAAGCTCTAATCGTTTTAACAATATAGCTCAATGCTGTTTGCCGCGAATCAGCAGTTGGCGAGTTGAGTTGATCTCCATATGCTAACCCTTTGTCATTGAGATGTTGTCCCCATCCGGCGCACACTTGTAACTGGTGGTGCAGTGCTGCTTCTAAATGGCTGGTTTGGGCGGCTTTGTTGACGGCGAAATCTGGGTGTGTGGCTAGTTGATAGTGCGCTAGTCCGAGATTGTTGCGGGCGGCAAGAGTGTCAAAGGTGAGTTGGGTTCGATCCTCTTCGAGGGCTTCGCTAACGAGCTTTCCGGCAATATCCACCGCCGCTTCGTAGGCCGTAATCGCCTGCTGTAATGATTCAGTGCGGGCTTGTTTTTGCTGAAACTGGTTTGCCAAATGCCAATAAGCGGTACCGAGATTGTTGTAAGTGGCGGCGGCGGCGGCGGGTACTAATTCTCGGGTGCGGTATTTCAAGGCTTCGCAGTAGGCCTCAATCGCCCTGATGGTGAGGAGTTCTGAGGGCTCGTGCTGGGCGAGGTTCCAGCAGGCGGTACCGAGGTTGTTTTGGACTCCGGCATAGTTGAGGGGTTCTCGATCGGGACTATAGCAGGAGAGGGCTGCGGTGTAAGCTGCGATCGCGCTTTTGAGATAGACGATCGGCTCACCATCTTGAGCTAAATTCCAGTATGCTGTGGCCAAATTATTCTGAGCCGCCGCGTACTGCTGAGGTTCGGCTGTGGGATCTAGATCCAGTAGCGCTTGTTGATAAGCTGCAACTGCTTGCTGCAAGTTCTCTGTCTTGTCTTGATAGCGGGCTAAATCTGCCGCAGCAATTCCCAAATTTTTGTTTAATCTGACGCGGGTTTGGGGTTCAGTGTCGGCATCTGTGCGGTTCAAACCTTCAATGTAGAGGGCGATGCTGCGTTCGAGGCAGGATACTGGATCGGCGGCGTTATGCTGAGTACGATCGCGCGACAGCATCCAGTAGAAAGTGCCGAGATCGTTGAGGAGATCGGAAATTGGCGGTAGACTATCGAACTCCTCGGCGCCGTCAGTTAAATTTTGTGTCAATTCGGAAATCAGCCGCGCACATTCATCTGTTTGTGGTTGATTTTCCTGCAAGTTGCTGTCGAGTTCGAGGTATCCAATCACTTGCTCGATCGCGCGGATGGCGATTGTCAGGTTTTGTGGCGAAGCGTCGCCGCCGAGAATCCGATCGCGGTAGCAATTCCCCAAATTATAATAAGCCAAAGCCAAGGCTTCGGAACAGCACTGATGTTCTTGCAGTAACTCTATATATTGCAGAGTTTCCAGCGGCAGAAAATTGTCCTCCGATGCCGGATTATTTTCGGCTTCCAACTCCCCAGAAGCCGCTGCTAGAACCAAATCTGCCAGTTCAACGGATTTAGCATCGGTTGCCCTGGAGGGGGAATCGGGAACTTGGGATGATTCGTCTTGGGGAATTGGGGATTGTCCCGACTCTGAATATCTTAAAAATTTGTCGCCGGAGTCTCCTTTGTCCCGCAAGGAACCCAAGCCTTCGGAGTGTCCGAAGTCCTCGGAGTGCCCAAAGTCTCCCTTAGCTAGAGTTGGTTCGCCTTCAAACTCAAATACTCCGGTTCGCCAGTGCCAAAATTCCGGGGCTGACTGCTCGATCGAACTTAGCCAAGGGCGCGACACCCACAGCAACAGAGTAGACTCGCACATTTGTAGGTTTGCTTCGATGTCTCTCAAATAACTCAGGAACGACCACTGCACGGCTGCGGAGTGCCTGCTCAGGTGTTCTGCCCCGAGAATTTGAAATCCCGGTAAACGGCTGTACTTGCCCCTGTTTTGGGGCGGTTGGTGTTGGGTCAACCATGCGCCGATCGAGCCCCAGGGATTGGGATCGCTCAAGTCGAGTTCCAAACTGACAAATCGGGGGTAGTCGATCGGGGAGTCTTGGGTAGCTAATTCTGCGTGCAAGCGGGCTGCGAGACAATCTCGCAAGTACAAGTCATCGCAGGCGGCGATAAAAATTTGACGGCGTAAGTTGAGGTCGATCGCCTGTTTCAAGCGTTGGTATATCTGCTTGTTCGAGCTAGAAACTTTTTGGGAAGGAATAGACATCACAGTCAGCCGATTTTAGATTTTAGATTTTGGATTGTAGATTTTGGATTGTAGATTTTGAATTGTAGATTTTAGAGTTGTAGATTTTAGAGTTTAAATCTCGATCGCTCATAACTCGCTAACTCCGCCACGAAGGCAGTCAATTGCACCGGTGATGACTAAAGGATTGTAGATTTTCAATTAGCAAATTTATGTTTGTGACGATCGTGTCTGATTAATTGCCACCCAAGTCCCTAAACCCGATAAGTAGGTCATTGCGAAAAAACAATAGTATCTGGTAGGGGCGGGTTTAGCTAAGAATCTATGAAACCCGGCAAAAGATGAAGGCAAAACCCGCCCAACCCATCTAATATTTATTTGTACCCACCTACTTAGCAGATATGAACAAACAAAATTTCTGCTTGTCTTATTTAGTTTTCCAGCTCGCAACGCACGCTTCAGGAATGTCGCCACTACCTGCTTTTATTGAAACACAAAAACCATGTCTCCCTAAGAAAAGAAAACATGGTTTGTCGAAGGATTATTTAAAATTCTGATTTGAATCAGGTTTGAGTGTCAGCTCAGCTTTTAGACTAAAGTCGCCACATAAACCAAACCCGCCACCAACATGACTGCTGCAATACCCAAGATGATGTAGTTCCGTTGCTGGTTCTGGTTGGGAGGTATGGCTCCGTACATCTTCGGCTCTTTGGCAAAGTTGTTCAGGCGTCCGTCTTCTTCGGTAGTATAAGGCATTGGCAACAATCCTCAATATTTTTGATTGCCCTCACTTTACCAAAAAAATGCGATCGAAGTGCCTGAAAAATTCGAGAATTTATTTTGAGGTGACAGTACCTGTTTCAGGGGAAGAGGCGATCGCATAATCCTTGACAGGCATTCTTCCTGCTAAGTACGCGATCCGTCCCGCTTCTGCTGCCATTCCCATTGCTTTTGCCATCGCGGGGGAATTCTGAGCATTGGCGATCGCGGAATTAATCAAAAGTGCATCGGCTCCCATTTCCATAGCTCGGGCTGCTTCGCTGGGAGTGCCGATCCCGGCATCGACAACCACAGGAATCTTTACCGTATCAATAATGATTTGAATGTTGGCGGCATTGTTGATCCCTTGCCCGGAACCGATCGGCGAACCCAAGGGCATCACTGTTACGCAACCGACTTCTTCTAGGCGTTTGGCTAGCAGCGGATCGGCATTGATGTAAGGCAAAACGGCAAAACCTTCTTTGACTAATTGGGTTGCAGCTTCCAAAGTGCCGATCGGATCTGGCAACAAATACTTAGCATCAGGAATCACTTCTAACTTGACAAAATTATTATCTTCCTGCCCCAAAAGTTTCGCCATTTCCCTGCCCAAACGAGCCACTCTAATCGCCTCATCCGCAGTTTGACAACCAGCAGTATTGGGCAGCATCCAAATTTTAGTCCAATCAAGAGCCTCCGCCAATCCTTCATGACCGGGAGCATTTGTTTGGACTCGGCGCACAGCTACAGTCACAATTTCGCAGCGGCTAGCATTAACACTTTGCTGCATTTCGGCAATGCTGCGATATTTTCCCGTCCCAGTCATCAAGCGAGAATGAAAAGTTTTGCCAGCAATTACCAGAGGTTTATCAAAAGATGGCATTGCTGTATCTACGGGATAGCCAAAAATGCTATACTCAAGTGCCTCTTCCCAGTGTTTTCTGCCGCCCATCATCTCTTCCAGTTGCAAACCTTCTTTATTTGTCAGCTCATCACGAGTAACTGCATAAACAATTTGCCCAAGTGTAATCAATTTGGCCTCTCGCGGCATATTATTTTTTAAGCCAACTTGTATGGCTTCTTCAAATTCGTTAAAAACGTCTTCCATTTTCCCATTCCTCCCTAGTAATTTGTTGAACTTCTTCGCTGTTGAATACTAATATAATGATTTTAATCAGATGTATTGCATCCCAATAAAAAGCTTTTCTGATGCCATCGTTGATCTTCCAAAACTCGTAAGTCTCTCGATTTACATGAATAATAACCGCTGCTGCACCTTGATTTTTTGCTCTACTGATTCCTTCTTGAATTCGGTATCTGATGTTTTTAGTAGATTCGGTTAGCTCCTTAAATTCACAAATCTGACCGTCTATCTCAGCATCTGGCGTTCTCACACCCTCTGCTGCTTTCTCGCTCAGAAGTCTAACTCTCTTGCCTATTTTAGCCAAAACTTCAGCAATAAAGATTTCCGAATTATTAAGATTGTGTTGTTGGTGGATGAGTACAAATCCGCCAGCTACCTCATCAAAATAATATCGCTGATATTCCGGTTCTGCATTTTCGTAGATGGCTCTGCTAATCTCGATATATTCTGAATTCACCGTTATTATACTCTCAATGGACTCCGATCGCCTAAAGTTAAATCTGGTTCTTCCTTACTTGGTATGCCAAACTAACAATTAAAATGCCAAGTAAGCAAACATCTATTTTTGTAGTTTTCAAAATTTCTAAAGCCATATGCAGAACGTTTTATCAACTTAAGCT
>CASBQF010000159.1 GCA_949127775.1 Oscillatoriales cyanobacterium PMM_0080 | reverse complement strand
CCTCCAATAGCAACCAAAAAACCCACAGGATTGTTGAGTTCTCTTTCTCTTATCCAAATTTCAAAGTTTTTTTTACCAAAATATATGGGAACATCATCAAACGGAGACATCAAACTTTCATTATTGTCAAACACAGAAACCAGTCTGATACCAGATAATTTTAGGCACTCTCTTAAAACTTTAGCTTGTCCGGTAGCTCCCCAAAAAATCATTTCTTCAATCATGGTAACTGCTGATTTTCAACAACCGTCAAATTATCCAATAATGGATGATCTCGATCATTCGCCGAAACAACCAATGCTTCCTTGGGCCATTGTACTCCTAAAGTCGGATCGTTCCATTTAATGCCCTTGGCAGACTCAGGATTATAAAATTCAGCCATCTGATAGAAAACCTCCGTATCATCTACCAAAGTTTGAAACCCACTTGCCATACCTTTAGAAACGTAAAGCATCTTGCGATTTTCAGCAGTTAGCTCAACTGCTACCCACTGCTTAAAAGTAACTGAGTCTGGTCGGATGTCGATAACTACTTGATAAATAGCACCCTTCGTACACCTAATCAACTTCGCTTCTTCGTGCGGTTGAGCCTGATAGTGCATCCCCCGCAAAGTACCTTGCTTCAGGTTAAAAGAAATATTGCACTGCACTAAATTAGGATTCAACCCATGTTCGGCAAACTCCTTTTGACACCAAGAACGCGCAAAAAAGCCGCGCTCGTCCTCAATCGGCTCTACCTCAATAACATAAGCTCCTTTGAGCTTGGTTTCGGTAAATTTCACCCTATTACCTCCACTTGAGGAATCAGCACCACAAACTTACCTCCCCAATCGCGGATATAATCCATCTGACTTACTATCTCATCTTTGATGTTCCAAGGCAATATAGCCAAATAATCCGGTTTAGTTTCCCGAATTTTGTCTGGATGATATATCGGAATCTGAGTTCCAGGCAAAAACAAACCCTGCTTGTGCGGGCTTAAATCCACCGTATAATCAATCAAATCCGTGCGAATACCGCAATAGTTCAGCAGTGTATTAGCCTTAGCCGGCGCACCGTAACCCGCAATTGATTTGCCCTGGTTTTTTGCCTCAATTAGGAAACTGAGCATTTGGCGCTTGGTAGACTTCACCTGTTCGCCAAATCCTACATAAATTTCTATTTCGTTGAGCCCTGCTTGCATTTCCTTAGCTTTAAGTTGGGAAATGCGATCGCCAATCTGTATAATACTCTCACAATCTGCGTGCCTTCCGTAAATCCGCAGAGAACCCCCGTGCGTCGGTAGCTCATCCACATCAAACAGAGTTAAACCGTGACTTGCAAAAATTTTATCAACCGTCAGAAATGAGAAATAAGAGAAATGCTCGTGGTAAATCGTGTCAAACAAATTGTCTTTAATTAGTTGCAATACATGAGGAAACTCCATTGTCAAGATGCCGTTTGGCTTCAGGAGAATTTTCATCCCCGCCACAAAATCATTCAAATCAGGTACGTGAGCCAACACATTATTGCCCAGCAACAAATCCGCCTGCTTCCCTCTTGCAACCAACTCTTTAGCCGTTTCCACTCCAAAAAACTTGACCAAGCTTGGAATGCCTTTTTCCTCAGCTACTTTGGCTACATTTGCAGCCGGTTCAATCCCCAATACGGGAATTCCTTTCTGCTGAAAATACTGGAGCAAATAGCCGTCATTGCTAGCGAGTTCAATTACCTGACTGGTTGTGTCAAATCCAAACCGCTCCACCATCAAGTCTGTGTATTTCTCGGCATGGCGCAGCCAAGAGTCAGAATAGGAAGAAAAATAAGCATAATCGCTGAAGATGCTATCTGGGGATTCAAACTCTTCTAGCTGCACTAAAAAACAATTACCGCAGACAT
Source organism: Oscillatoriales cyanobacterium PMM_0080 (assembly GCA_949127775.1). Lineage (GTDB taxonomy): Bacteria > Cyanobacteriota > Cyanobacteriia > Cyanobacteriales > Microcoleaceae > Microcoleus. Next base: position 1,230 of record CASBQF010000159.1, on the reverse strand, counting down.
AAGTATGAAGCGGATAAAATTTCTCTGCACAATTCAGATGCTCTTGAGCAACAAAAGCATTCGCCAGCGGCGACATCCCGAGATTTACAAAAGTATGCTCCAATGGGTGACTGCAAAAACGACATTTAGATGGCACCGAATTAGCCCCCTTGACTATCCAATAAGAGAAAGAAAATTAAAACCCCAGTCACAGAAATTCTCAATCACACGCTGATGACACAGGTGTTTTCCTCCATCAAAAAGTTTTTATACCATTCAATTGTTTCTTGCAACCCTTCTTCTAGAGGATATTTAGATTCCCATCCGAGCATTTTTCGCGCCTTATCTGCCGAAAGATACTGATGTTTGATTTCATTCTTAGCCCGATCCAATATGACTGGCTCTAAATGACTCTTACCCATCAATCTCAAAACATGGTCTACCATGCCCCGCACAGAAATTTGTAGCTCATTGCTGAAATTAAACGCTTCTCCCAAAATTTCCGGCCTGTCCATTTGCTCTGCCAAATGGAGATAAGCTAAAACCCCGTCTTTCGCATAAAAATAGTCGCGGATAAAAGTGCCATCACTGCGGATGACTACCGGCTTTTCGCGTAATGCCGATCGAATTGTAGACGGAACAATGCGATTAAAATTCAAGTCGCCGCCGCCGTAAAAGTTGCCGCAGCGAGTAATGCAAACAGGCAAACCATAACTGACGTAATAAGTCCGACTGATTAAATCAGCACAGCTTTTAGAAACATCGTAAGGATGTTCTCCTTGCAGCGAAGTTGTTTCGCTATAAGGCAAAACTAGCTGATCTCCATAGGCTTTATCGCTGGATGCTATGACAATTCGACTCACACCTCCAACGCGGCGACAAGCTTCTAGAATATTCCAAGTGCCTTTAATGTTCGTTTCAAAAGTTGCGATCGGCTCTCTATTTGCAACTCCCACGATTGTCTGAGCTGCTAAGTGAAACACCGTGTCTACTTCGTACTCATTAATCGCTCGTTCTACCGTTGGCAAATCCTCGACACAACCGCGAACGATATTAATCTGTCTATACCACTCTCCAGCATAAAGTCTGGATTGTGGCACCAAGTCACGGACTAATCCCGTTACCAAGGCTCCTCTTTCCAACAACTCAGCTACTAACCAGTTACCCAAAAGACCTGTGCAACCTGTCACCAATACCGATCGATCGCGCCAAAATTCACTCATTCCCACACCTTCCAAGGAGCCTCTCCAT
>CASBQF010000158.1 GCA_949127775.1 Oscillatoriales cyanobacterium PMM_0080 | reverse complement strand
GCTGCGGGTAGCGGTTCTGTTTGTTGGAGTACCGCGCCAATAAAAGCTGTAAAAATATCGTCTTTGTTGTGTTGCATCATAATCCAGTTAGAGTGAAGGCTGCCCAGTAATACGGATGTTGATAAGGTTGGTCTGATTCCATTTTAGCTAAGTTTTGCCGATTGCTTTTAAAGAATCGGCGCAGGCTAACTTCAACTTCAGACAGTTCGCTGCTGTTTTCGGAAATCTTGTCAATTTCCCGCTGATACCAAGCTGCTAAATCATCGCGGGTGGCTGATTGCAGCCATTTTTGAGAATTTGCTAAGGCGACGGGTAGGGAATCGCCGTCTTCTCGCCACCGTCGGTAAAAGTCTATCATTAATAACGTACTCGCCCCGGATTGGACTGGCCACAGGGTACTGACGACACAGCCAACTCCCGCGCACATGAAACCGCTGATTAATCCTACATATTCGGCGAGAATTGTTTGTTTGTCTGTGACTGCGGTTTCGCAGGCGGAAAGGCAGATTAATTTGTAGTTACTGAGGTTGAGTTGAATAATTTCTTTGACAGTTAATCGGTGAGTATCGCTTAAGTATAAAGTTGATTGTTGAGGATTGTCAAAATCATAGCTACCGTGTCCGGTAAAGTGAAAAATGTTGTGGGGCTGTGGCAATAATTTGGTGACTTCATCGATGGTAGCTGCATTTTCTCCCCGTCGGGTAGGGTTAGGAAACATTCGGCAAATGATTTCTGATTCTATCTCCGCGGCTGGTAAAGGAAGCAATTTTTTTCGTTGGCCGTTTTCATCAATGATTATACTGTCGGGATTTTCAATGCTGAGGATAAAATTGACTTCCCCTTCTTCAACCCGCGGAGGCGGGTTTTGTTTGTGTAGCCGCGAATTCCATTCGCCGACTGTTGTATTTGCCGCTATATTTCCTGTATTTGCCGCAATTTCGGAATTCAACCGATGTTTTAAATTCAGCCCAAATTGAGCACTAGGCAAATAGGTAATCACAAATTCACTGCTAAATAAAGCATGAATCGGGAAGCGGTGCAAGTCGCGGTGAGGAATCAGAATTAAGTTGGTAATGCTATTTGATTGTAATTGCTGTTCGATGTGGGCAATCTGCAAAATATCTTTGAGGCGTGCAAAATTACTGGGCATTCCCGCGCGCCAAATATGGTTTTGTTTGTTGGCTTTTTCCTTGAATTTATCTTGATAATCGGCATATTGTTGATTCCATTTTTTCACCCATGCTTCAAGTTCATCTGGGGATTTGCTCAAACAGTCTTCTGGTGACAGCAATCCATCGGATTTGATGATGAATGTTGTTAATGCTGCATCGCTGAGATGCCAGTAAATGGCGCAGGTTGTGGGATTGAGAAGTTGCTGAATCTGAGGGTGAGTGACTGTTGCTTCTGTTTCTTCTTGGTAATCGGGAATTGGTAAGGCGTTTAGCAGCCAAGACAGGCAGATATTTTTATCTTGTTCTGCTGTTTCTAAGGCTTCGGTTAATTTGCCAGACTGAAGCAAAATATTTACGGTTAATTGTTCAAACCTAACCAATTTGTCGGTGAGTTGTTGTTTGCTGAGTTGGGTGTAGTTTTTATCTGTTAGTAAGCGATGCAATAAATCTGTTGCATCTCGTCGTAGTTTATTGGCTTTCTCTGTTTTTTCTAAACCCATCAATGCTTTGATTGCGTCTTGTAATACATTTAAATAAAGTTTTGTAAATATAGATGGGGTGAGAGTTATGAGTGCTTGTTCGTAATTGTTTACAGCTTTAGTCCAATAAAAAGTATGAGCATTCCATCGGCCACGACGGTAATGAGCATTTCCTATAGCTTGATGTAGTTTCCCCCATTCTTCGGGATGTGTATTTGGCTGACAATTATCTAATTGTTTTTTGAAAGCTAATATCATTTCTTGATAATCTTTATCATGATAATAGACTACTCCTTCTACTACTCCTGATTTTGCCAGTGCTAGTCTCCGGTTTTTCAATGCAGCGTCGTCATCTGGTTTTAATTCTAAAGCTTTGTCGTAGGATGCGATCGCCTCTATCCATCTTTCTAAATTATGCAGTGCAACGGCTCGATTGTGCCAGGCATCGTGATCTGGTTTAATTTCTAAAGCTTTGTCGTAGGATGCGATCGCCTCTTTCCATCTTTTTACATTATGCAGTGCAGCGCCGCGATTGTACCAGGTATAATGGTCATCTGGTGTGATTTTTAAAGCTTTGTCGTAGGATGTGATCGCCTCTTTCCATTTTTCTAAATTATGCAGTGCAATGCCCCTATTGTACCAGGCATTATGTTTATCTGGTTTGATTTTTAAAGCTTTGTCATAAGATGCGATCGCCTCTTCAAACCTTCCTAACTTACCTAGTGCAACGCCCCGATTGTACCAGGCTTCGTGATAATCACGTTTGATTTCTAAAGCTTTGTCGTAGAATGTAATCGCCTCTTCAAACCTTTCTAAATCATCCAGTGTAATGCCCCGCTTGAACAAGGCTTCGTGATCATCTGGTTTGATTGCTAAAGCTTTGTCGTAGGATGCGATCGCATCTTCAAGCCTTCCTAAATTACCCAGTGCAATGCCCCGACTGTACCAGGCATCATGATCATCTGGTTTGAATTCTAAAGCTTTGTCGTAGGATGCGATCGCCTCTTCGTATTTTTTTAAATTGTCGCAAAGAATACTGCCCCGCCAGTTCCAGGCTTCGTGATAATCTGGTTTAATTTCTAAAGCTTTGTCGAAGGATGCGATCGCCTCTTCTAACTTTCCTAACTTACGCAGTGCAATGCCCCGATCGAACCAGGCTTCATGTTTATCTGGTTTGAATTTTAAAGCTTTGTCGTAGGAGGCGATCGCCTCTTCAAACTTTCCTAACTTATCTAGTGCATAGCCCCGTATGAACCAGATACTGTGGTCATCTGGTTTAATTTCTAAAGCTTTGTCATAGGACGCGATCGCCTCTTCAAACTTTCCTAAATTATTCAGTGCAATGCCCCAAGAGGTCCAGACTTCGTGATAATCTGGTTTGAATTCTAAAGCTTTGTCGTAGGAGGCGATCGCCTCTTCAAACTTTCCTGAATTATTCAGTGCAATGCCCCGATTGTACCAGGCTGCTTCATAATCGGGTTTTATTTTTAAAGCTTTTTCGTAGGATACGATCGCCTCTTCATACTTTCCTAAATTCTTTTGATCTTTCCCTCGCTTATACCAAACCTCAGCCTCCCCATCAACTTCCCCTTCTCCCTCACCATCCCCAACCGGAGATATCGGAAACTTAACCAATATCTCCCTACCAACATTCCCCGCCGCCTCTCCCAATTCCCCGCCACAAATTCCCCTCAACAACTCCAGCCGCCGCCCCAATTCCTGAAGCGATGACACCGAATCCGTAGAGGCGGTGTCGCCCTCTTCAGTTGTTTCTCGATCAATTGCTAACAATCTTTCCCCAAACCGTCGCAACCAGTCAGCCAATTCAGTATCTCTGAGGCGTTTTGCGATTAAAAATTCCGTAACATCGCCACTCCCCCAGCCGCCATTTACCCCTTCCAGGAGTTCCATCAACTTCGCCTCAAATTCGGCATCCGTCAGAGTTGGAGGCTGGTGAGGCGTTGAAATCGGGCGATTTTTTCGGAAGATTCGCTGAAATAATTGTTTGAGGAATTGCCAGATTTTGTCAAACATTGATGCGGTTTTGGGGTGACAATGTTTTTATTATAGAGCAATTTACTGTTTCTCGCGCCGGATACGGCAATGCCGTTTCCCTACAGATATTATCAATTCAAAACACCGTACAAGTATTATCGTAGGTGGCAGATTCTCGCGCCGGATACGGCAATGCCGTTTCCCTACAGATATTATCAATTCAACGCCGGGGCTGCGCCTTCTACTGGCCTCACAATTGCGGGTTTATTCGTAGATTTTGGCTGAAAAAGTGCCTTCAGTGCCTTGTCGAGATTTTCCGCCATCACAATTCGATTTTCGTAAGCAACAATCACTCTAATTAAAGTTGGCAAACTATTGCGTTCAGCCTCTAAATAAAGAGGTTCCACGTACAACAAAGATTGTTCGATCGGAATTACTAATAAATTGCCTTGAATCGCCTTTGAACCCTGCCGATTCCACAGAGAGATTTGTTCGGAAATCACCGGATCTTGATTGATCAAAGCTTCTATCTGTTCCGGGCCGTAAACTAATCGCTGTTTCGGGAATTGATATAATAGCAATTTACCATAATCATCATCATCCGATCGCCCTGCAATCCAAGCAATTAAATTATTACGACTGACTGGCGTAAATGGCAATAGCAAAATAAACTCTTCTGATGTTTCCGTCGGCAGTTTTGTAATCAAATAATACGGCTCTACGGGCTGCTGTTCACCCCCGTAAATTTCGTTAGGAACTTGCCACAAATCCTCCCGATTGTAAAAAACCTGCGGATCTTCCATGTGATAAGTTAACAACCGTTCCGATTGAATGCTCAACAAGTCTACGGGATATCTGATATGTTTGTGCAGAGCCGGAGGCATTTTGTCAAGGGGTTTGAATAGTCCGGGAAAGATAGCCATCCAACTGTTAATAATCGGGTCGTCGGGATTGGCAACGTAGAAGTCAACAGACCCATTGTAGGCATCAATCACGACTTTTACGGAGTTGCGGATGTAGTTGAATTCATTTTTGCCTGGGTCTGAATAGGGGTAGCGATCGCTCGCGGTATAGCCATCGATAATCCAGTAAAGATAGTTAGGAGATTTATCATTCACCGAGGGTGACGGTTTAATCTCGTTGCCTATTTCATCGCTTTCTTTTTCGATATCATTTTTGCTAAGATTGGCATTTGCTACTACTAAATATGGATCGGAATCGTAGCATAAAAAAGGAGCGATCGCCCGGACTCTTTTGTTGATATTGCGGCGGTACAGTAATTTGGTTTCTGGTGTAAAATTGCGGGTTAGCGCCATTTGCCAATTGTTGAGATAATTAGCAAATAGCCAGCGCCGCCACGTAGAACCGATCGCAATTCCGCCCCTACCGCTATAAGTATTGTAAACATTGTCTTCGCCGCTGGGATAGTCGAATTCCTTGACTTTTGTTCCCGTCATCACGTCTGTATCGGTGACTGCGCCGTAGTAAATGCGCGGATAGCCG
>CASBQF010000157.1 GCA_949127775.1 Oscillatoriales cyanobacterium PMM_0080 | reverse complement strand
TTACTCACATCATTCAAGCTGCTCCGAGTCACTATCATTATGACCCGCAGAAAAGTCACTTAGTGCCGGACACGGCAGATTATATACAGTCTAAAGAATCCGAAACCAGCAGCAATCATCCGACTGCCGATTTGACACAGGAACCAGTAGAAACAGTACCAGTTTCAGAAACGCCGATAACTATCGAAACTTCCAGCACTGCAAATCCTGTTACTATAAATATTAGCGATTCTATCAAGCGCAAGTTGGGATTGCGAGAAGAAATTAAAGGATTAGTGAGTCAAAGTGCTAACTCGGCAACGACCCAAATAGAAAAGATATTCAGCGAGTTAGAAGCTGCATTGAACGGAAAATTTTCTATAGAAACTTCAGAGGAACGTTTATATTGGAAATATAAAAGTCTCAGAGATTATGTCGAAAAAGTTCATGGATTTACGGACAAATTAATAGAAATTCTGAGCGAAGTAGAGTCAAAAGAAAGCAAGCGCTCTCCCTCGGAAACTCAGGAAAATATTGCTGAAAATATTCCTAAAACACAGCAGCAGCAAAACCCTAGCCCGCAACCAAATCAGTATCAGCTCGTGGAAATGGCCAAACAAGGCAAACCAAAGGCGATCGCCCTATTGATAAATCAATTATTACAGCCCAAGGGAATTACTGCTACAGCGGGATTTAGAGACGGCTGGCTCCACATCATTCTGGAGTCTGCCGAAGTACCAAACCAACAGGATACAGCCATATACATTCACAAAAAGCTGTGTACCTTAAAATCACAATATCTTACTAACGTCAAAATTCACGGGCGCAAATTAGGTAACAAAGCAGTTGCTTGGACTCAAGAATTTTTGCATCAGACTAATTAAATGTTCAGACTGACTGCTGAAACTAAACAAACTAAATTCACAAGCCAAGGACTGAAGCTCAAAAAGTCTAGAAATAACAAATTTTACTTAATTAGAAACAAAAAAACATGAATGCTAGCGAAGTTTTAAGGCGATATACATCAGGAGAACTAGATTTTCAAGGCATGAATCTTAGAGGCGTCTACCTAAATGGTGCCGATTTAATTGGCGTCAATTTAAGCAGTGCTGACCTCTGTAGTGCAAACTTAGCGATGTCCTACCTGAGCAGAATCAACCTTCAGCGCGCAAATTTAACCAATGCAAAGTTGTGCGGTGCTAACTTAAATCAGGCAAACTTAAGCGGAGCAAATTTGTCCGATGCAGACTTCCACGGAGCTACTTTGCAAGGTGCAGATTTTCGCAAAGCCAACATTTCTCTAGCCATTTTTATCGATGCAAATTTGAGCGATGCAGATATGCGAGGCGTCAATTTGCAAGGTGCAGATTTGCGTGGAGCCTGCTTGCGGGGTGCAAATTTGCGCAAAGAGCAGCGGCTTTTTGAGGGCGCAAATTTGCGAGGTGCAAATTTACAAGGTGCAGATTTGCGTGGTGTCAATTTGCTAGGTGCAGATTTGACTAAAGCTAATCTCAGTCAAGCGAATTTGACTGAAGCATCTCTGCGAGAAGCAAATCTGACTCAGGCGAATTTGAGCGAAGCTATTTTAGATGGTGCATTTTTGACTGAAGCAACTTTGGTAGAAACAAATTTTTCCTGGGCTGTCATGACAAGTGCTAAGTTGGAAAGAGCTGTGTTAATTGATGCTGAATTGGCTGGTGCTAACTTGCGGGGTGCATTTCTTCCTGATGTTAAGTTGAGCAATGCTAATTTAGTGATGGCTGACTTGAGTCGAGCTAATTTGGTGAGAGCTGATTTGAGTCGAGCTAATTTTAATCAAGCTAATTTGAGTGAAGCTGATTTGACTGATGCTTACTTAGCTAGAACAGATTTGCGGGAGGCAATTTTGCACCGCACAAGTTTGATTAGGGCAGATTTGAGCACGGCTAATTTAGCAGGAGCTCAATTGCGCGGTACAGTCATGCCCAATGGAGAAGTGCACGGTTAGGAATTGGGAATTGGTCATGGGAGATTGTCTCTGGTCAGTGAGTAGTCTTATTATGGTTTTGACTAAAAAATAACAACTTCAGCTTGAAACGGCATAATATTAATTTCAGTTGTATTAGAATTAGTATTACCCGAAATCAGGAGACGGCACGTGCAGTCTCCTCTATATCATTCCGGTGCAACCGGAATTGATATAACTTGCCCGAAAATGTAATTTTTGTGATATTAGGATGATAACTTTTATGAATTGATTCGGAAGTTAGCCTCTAGTATAATGTTATCAGCTCTAAGGATTTCGTCTCTGTTTAAATATTTTTCGGTAAAAGAGGGAAATATTGTGTTAGACCCAGGAAAAGTTTTACAAGAACGTTATCAATTGCAACAGCGTTTAGGACGCACAGCCGTTGGCCATCAAACTTGGCTAGCAGTAGATTTAGAATCCCAAGAACAGGTGACGCTGAAAATGCTAGCTTTTAGCCCGGAAATGCACTGGGAAGAACTCAAGCTCTTTGAAAGAGAAGCACAAGTTTTGCAGGCGTTAAACCATCCCCGCATTCCTTGCTATCGAGATTATTTTTCTCTGGAGCGGGAAGCAGGAGCAGGATTGCCTTGGTTTGGGTTAGTGCAAGATTATATTCCGGGGTTTTCACTTCAGGAATTGTTAGAACAAGGTCATAGATTTTCAGAGGAAAAAATCAGAAATCTTTCTATTGAAGTGTTGGAAATTTTAATTTATTTGCATGAGTTGAATCCCCCTGTTCTGCATCGAGATATTAAACCGAGCAATCTAATTTGGGGGGATGATCAGCACATTTATCTCGTAGATTTTGGCGCAGTGCAAGCTCAAGCTGCGGTGACAGGCGTAACATTTACAGTTGTAGGAACGAGTGGCTATGCACCCTTAGAACAGTTTTGGGGGCGGGCGGTTCCAGCTTCGGATTTGTATGCTTTGGGAGGTACTTTAATTCATTTGTTAACGGGGATGACTCCTGCGGATTTGCCACAGAAAGATGCTCGGATTCAGTTTAGCGATCGCGTGAGTGTGAATCCCATTTTGGTAAGCTGGATTGAAAAGATGACGGAAATCGGGTTAGAAAAGCGTTTCAGTAAAGCTAGAGATGCTTTAGCTGCTTTGAAATCGGGAAATATTCAATGGGCTGACGATCGGATTGCGGATGTTAGAAAAATTTGTAAACCGCGTCGCTGTCGCATTGAAATGAGCAAATCAGCAACGGAGTTAAAAATTAAAATTCCAAGTACGTTAGTCCGAAGACCTTTCCTGTCTGCTTTTCTAGGAATAACTACGTTAGTACCAGTTGTACTGTCTGTTCTATCATTTTCTGGATCTATCGTAGGCTTAGTAATTGCTGCAATTATAATAGCTCTGTTGATTATGTTTGTGAATTATGATACTCAACTTACATTTGACCGCAAATATTTTGAACTAAAAGGTCAGATATTTGGCTGGAATTACTGGGGTAAAATCGGAGAAACTTCTGAGATATTGAGTGTTTTTTTAGGCATCCCTGTCGGGATATATAATCAAATTAAGATTCGTCATACCAACAATACAGGAACTCATTCTTATTTTTTAGAAGGCTATTTGGAAGAAAATGAGGCAGATTGGTTAGTTCAAGAAATCCAAGATTGGTTAAATTCAAGATGAATAAATTAAGGGAAACAACTGCGATCCAACTTTTTTAAAGTACAATAAAACCATAAGTTTGTAGTAAGGACTTTAGTCCTGATTGCCTCAAAATCTGCCCGAAAAGGACTGAAGTCCTTACTACGAACTTATATCAAAACAAAAAATATCGCTGCGCCATTGGTAAAACTGTTGCAGGTTCGCAAATCAGCAATTCTCCATCCGCCCTCACTTCATAGGTTTCTGGATCGACTTCCATGTGCGGCAAATAATCGTTCAGTTTCATATCTCTTTTACTAATCTGCCGTGTCCCCGAAACTGCTACAGTGGGCTTTTGTAAACCTAGCTGTGTGGCAATATCTCGATCGCGCGCCGCCTGCGAAACAAACGTCAGACAAGTCGCCCCGATCGCCCCCCCAAAGCTGCCAAACATCGGCCTCATATGCACCGGCTGCGGCGTCGGAATGCTCGCATTAGCATCTCCCATCTGCGCATAGGCGATCGCCCCACCCTTAATCACCATTTCCGGTTTCACCCCAAAAAACGCCGGCCTCCACAAACACAAATCCGCCAACTTTCCCTCTTCCACCGAGCCCACATACTGACTAATTCCATGAGTAATCGCCGGATTAATCGTGTATTTAGCAATATACCGTTTCGCCCGAAAATTATCATTTTCCCCACTTGTGGAACGGGCATCTTGCCCGTCCAAATCTATTGTAGAACGGGCATCTTGCCCGTCCAAATGACCCCTTTGCACCTTCATTTTATGAGCACTTTGCCAAGTCCGAATAATCACTTCCCCAACTCTTCCCATCGCCTGCGAGTCCGAAGAAATCATGCTAAAAGCACCCAAATCGTGCAAAATATCCTCAGCAGCAATAGTCTCCCTTCTAATTCTCGATTCAGCAAAAGCCACATCTTCAGGAATACTCCGATCCAAATGGTGACACACCATCAACATATCTAAATGTTCTTCCAATGTGTTGACAGTGTAAGGGCGAGTCGGGTTAGTTGACGATGGCAAAACATTAGCTTGTCCGCAAACTTTGATAATATCCGGTGCGTGTCCGCCGCCAGCACCTTCAGTGTGGTAAGTGTGAATAGCGCGATTTTTAAATGCAGCAATTGTAGCTTCCACAAATCCCGCTTCATTGAGAGTATCGGTGTGAATTGCCACTTGTACATCGTACTCGTCAGCTACACTCAAACAATTGTCGATCGTTGCTGGCGTAGTCCCCCAATCTTCGTGGAGTTTCAAACCCATTGCACCAGCCAATACTTGCTCGACTAATCCTTGGGGTTGACTGGTATTTCCCTTACCTAAAAACCCCAGATTTACCGGGAAAGCATCGGCGGCTTGCAGCATTCTGTACATATGCCAAGGCCCGGGAGTGCAGGTTGTGGCGTTAGTACCCGTTGCTGGGCCTGTACCACCGCCGATCATGGTAGTGACTCCAGAGGCGATCGCCACTTCAATTTGTTGCGGACAAATAAAGTGAATATGAGTGTCAATTCCCCCAGCGGTGAGAATCATGCCTTCGCCAGCAATTACTTCTGTACCAGGCCCGATAATAATATCTATTCTATCTTGGATATAAGGATTTCCAGCTTTCCCAATTTTGTAAATCTTGCCTTCTTTAATCCCGATATCTGCTTTGACAATTCCCCACCAATCCAATATTAAAGCATTAGTAATTACCGTATCAACAGCACCATCCGCATTAGAAATCGGCGATTGTCCCATACCGTCGCGGATGACTTTTCCACCACCAAATTTCACTTCATCGCCGTAAGTTGTGAAGTCTTGTTCAACTTCTATGAATAATTCTGTATCGGCTAATCGGACGCGATCGCCCACAGTCGGCCCGAAAGTTTCCGCATAAGCGCGGCGATCCATTCTGTAACTCATATTAATTAACTTCTCACTTGATTATTTGTTAGTTTCGCAATATTGTTGATCATATTCAAATTGTCTCTCATTTATCTAACTCGCCATTCACTCTCCCATTAAATCCGTAGACTTCACGACTACCGACAAAAGGTACTAATTGCACTTCTCTTTCATCTCCCGGTTCAAATCTAACTGCTGTACCCGCCGGAATATCCAATCGCATTCCTTTCACTTGTTCTCGATTAAATTGTAAGGCTTCGTTAGCTTCATAAAAGTGATAGTGGGAACCGATTTGGATAGGTCGATCGCCCGTATTTGCTACCAGCAGTCGTACCGTTTCACGCCCTGCATTTAACTCTATTTCACCTGCTAAAACAATCATTTCTCCTGGAATCATCTTTTTTTACTGTGGGTTTATTTGGTTAAATCTTTAACGAATTGGATCGTGTACTGTAACGAGTTTAGTGCCATCGGGAAAAGTCGCCTCCACCTGCACTTCATTCACCATTTCTGGTATCCCTTCCATCACATCTTCCCGCGTCAGGAGCGTTGTGCCATAACTCATTAAATCGGCGACGGTGAGGCCATCTCTGGCTCCTTCTAAAAGGGCAGCAGAGATATAGGCAATTGATTCTGGATAGTTTAATTTTAAACCTCTTTGTTTCCGGCGCTCTGCTACCAGGGCGCAGGTGAAAATCAGCAGTTTGTCTTTTTCTTGGGGGGTGAGTTGCATTATTATTCTTGTGAGTGCGATCGCATTATTGGCTCAGGTTTAACTATCAGTCGCGGTAAATCTATTGAAAATAAAATATGATGCTATTTTACCCAAACTCGGGGCAAACAGCAAGGGCGTTCTGAAAAAGACAAGCGCAGCAAGTGCCAAATGCCGACAAAATAGTCCCTAGCCGCAGCAGTGGATGTACCGCGATATCGGCACACCAAACCGTTAGCAATACGAGTCACGCCGACGATGGAGTTACCAGGATGAATTGTTGCCTCTGATGACAAAAAAGCCCGCACTTTTTCGAGGAGTTCTGTTGTGACGGTTGCGCCTATCCAAGCGAGGGTAGCAACTACGGGCTTTCCGTCTAAGCCGTGAAGACTTTCGAGCATTTTGCCCCCACCTTCTAGCCATTGTCTGTCAATCCACAAAGGATAGTTTTGCTGCCAAATCTCCGTGTGCGATCGCCATTTCCCCGACAAGAACTTTTCGCCTCTAGCAGTGCGTCCAAACCGTGTAATTTCCCACAGCAAAATACTCGCCTTGGGAGCTAATTCTACCCGCAAATTTTGCCTATAAATTGCGCTGTCAAAAACGATTGTTTCCTGCGGTAGCCATTCTAAATTAGCACCTGATTCTACTTGTATTTCAATATTTTGTTGTGATTCTTGTCCGCTGCTGCGATAGATTTTACCAGCGGCGGCCGTGGTAATTAAGGCTTTGGCGTTGGGTTGGAGGTGAAAATGGCTTGAAAGCCGATCGCCCCCAACAACTCCCCCAGCCGTGTGCAATATGACGCTGTGACAAATCTCCTTACCTTCGGGATAAAAAGGGCGCTGCACTTTCAGGGGTGCTTGCATTTCATTGCGGATGATTTGAGTTGAGCCGTCGCGGTTGGCATAGACTAGATTGAGGCGGCCGTGCCATCCATTTTGAAAGTTATTTGTAGGTTTTTCAGGAGAATTTTGAATCACAGGTTTTTAGAAGTCGAGAATACACATTCTCAAAAATATCGATTTCAGGACACGGCAATGCCGTATTGCCGTGGGGTGCATCTCACTTTTGAAGAGGACGAAGCATGACCACATATAAGTTATTAGACAAGATTGCAAAAATAACTAGGACGGGCTCTCCGGCCCATCCCACAAAAAGTTTTTTTCTTGTGGAACAGGCATCTTGCCTGTTACAAAATTTGATTAAAATGAACTTTGCAAGAGGTCTAGTGAAAATACTAATCGTAATGTAAAGATTTTTATTGATTTAGTCTCAAGTTTTCGTTGTCCATCCAAGGAAAATTTAGATAAATTCCGAAGTAGGAAAGGGAACCGAATTTGTGGTTAATTTGCGAGTTGCTATGTCAAATGAGATAAGGATCGCAAATTAAATAATTTACACAAGTTTGTGGAAGTCCTGCCAGTTCTTTACGGACGGGCGAGACGCCCATCCCACAAGAATCATCAAGATTATAAGTTATTTAATTCTAATTCCTAAGCACCGATTCTCAATTTTTTCAAGAAGTCGATAATCGGCGTGTATCGCAATTTTAACCTAGTTTTGATGGGGGCGGAGGGACTTGAACCCACACGACCGTTTCGGGTCAACGGATTTTAAGTCCGTAGCGTCTACCATTCCGCCACGCCCCCCTTTTTGGTAAAATTGCTGTGGGTTTTGAGTCATTCACAACAACAGCCTTTGACTATACAACCAAAACCCCAATTTACGCAACCCCTAATCGAAAATTTCCCAAAAGTCGCGCTGCATCTCCCAAAGCTGTACAATGGTTAACCAGTTGGCGGAGTGTGTCAGCCCACTTACTCTCTTATTATTCCCCTAAAGCAAATCTATGTATATTACCTTACTGCTTTACGCCGTCTTGGCAGGAGCCTACCTCTTGGTAGTACCCGTGGCTACCTACGCCTACTTGAACAGCCGCTGGTACGTGGCAAGCTCTTTTGAGCGCGGCTTCATGTACTTCTTGATGTTCTTCTTCTTCCCAGGTATGTTGATCCTAGCTCCATTTTTGAATTTTCGTCCCAAACGGCGGCAGATAGAAGCCTAAATGAGACGTATTGACGTAATTGGAATCAGTCTCGGCTTTTTTGTAGCAGGTGGGTTGGCCTACTTGGTACTGCAATTCGCCGGACTCGACAGCATGAATGCTGGAATTTGGAGTCAGTTATTTTTGGTCGCCGGCTTGATTGGCTGGTTGGTGACTTATTTATTTCGAGCACTTACTCAAAGTATGACTTACAGCGAGCAACTGAAAGAGTACAAAGATGCTGTCTTGCAGAAGCAGCTAGATTCACTCACTCCTGAAGAATTAGCCAAACTTCAAGCCGAAATTGAGCAGGAAAAAGATAGTTAGTCATTGGTTATTTGTTATTGGTTATTGGTTATTAGTTGTTAGTTATTAGTAATTGGAACAAACAAAAAAAGCTCAAAAATAACAAGTAACTAATAACCAATAACAACTGACTAATGACCACTGACTAATGATTAATAACTGATGACTATTTCTAATTGTTTTGAGAAGTTGCGCAAGCACAACCAATGTGCATTGATTCCTTTTATTACTGCTGGCGATCCAGATTTGGAGACAACGGCTAAAGCACTGCAAGTTTTGGATGATAACGGTGCAGATGCGATCGAGCTTGGCGTTCCTTATTCTGACCCGCTAGCTGACGGGCCAGTGATTCAAGCCGCTGCTACTAGGGCCCTGCAGCGGGGAACCAGGTTAGATCCGGTGCTGGAAATGGTAGCGAGAGTTAGTCCAAATTTGCGATCGCCCATAATTCTCTTTACATACTACAACCCGATTTTGTACCGAGGTATCGAAACCTTCTTGCAGCAAATTAAAAGTGCTGGAGTTCAGGGATTGGTTGTACCAGATTTGCCCTTAGAAGAAGCCGGAAGTCTTATTGAACCGGCCAACAAATTAGGGATTGAACTCACATTATTAGTTGCTCCGACAAGTCCTAAAAGTCGTATAGAAGCCATTGCTCGCGAGTCTCAAGGATTTATTTACTTGGTCAGCGTGACGGGGGTGACGGGAGTGCGCGAAGGCTTGGACACGCGAGCCAAAGAGTTGCTGCAAGAACTACGTAGCATCACTGACAAACCCATCGGCGTCGGGTTTGGGATCTCGAAACCAGAACACGCTCGCCAAGTGAAAGAATGGGGCGCAGACGCTGTGATTGTCGGCAGTGCTTTTGTTAAACGATTGGCCCAAGGCACTCCAGAACAAGGTTTAGAAGCCATAGGCGAGTTCTGCAAGAGTCTAAAAACAGCGATTCAAAATGGTTAGGAACTATGCGGATACTTTCAGCCATTAGATAGATGTGGCGATCGCCATGTTCCGCGACAATTACCATTAAAGACCTTGTTGTACTTGAGATTATACATTCCTTCCTTCTGGTTCCTGACCGGAAGGTTTTTTTTGACTTTAAAATGTATTAAATGTGTGACAGTTGACCGGAAACGAATTAGATCCGTTGCCGAATTTCCTTCTTGTATAACTTGAGGAATCCAACTTGAGATAGATAAAAATATCCTGTTTATATTGGTAGTCTTAAAAGAGAGTTCAAACAATTTTGTAGTGCTAGCCATCTACAAAACTATCAGACATTTGAGCAATTCACAATAGATAAGGAGCATTTTTATGAAGAGACTAACTGCATTTCTGAAAAGAATTCGAGCTGTACAAATTTTAACAGTGTTTCTGGCTGGCATTTTAGTATTAGTCAGCACTGCCTGTAGTCGCCCGGATGTGACGGCAGGAAAAACTGCCGACCAAATTAGAGAAGAAGTGCCTTCAGAGGCTGTAACTTCCGTATATAAAGGCGGGCAGAATCAATACAGCGATGTCGATCCCAGAACCCCAAATGTTACAGCATCTGAAGCAAAAGCTCAGCTTCTCAAAGATCAAGCGCAGCAGCGCATCGAAACTAAATCTAGTAGCAATGTACGCGAAAACGTGCGACGGGTAGCAGACGACGCGCCCGACAAACTTGAACAAATTGGCGAAAAGGTGAATGATGATGCTCGCACGGCTCAGCGCAAAGCTGATGAGTTTGGCGACAAAACCAAAAAAGGCTTTGCTAATCTGAAGGAAAACACTCGCGAAGGCTTGAAGGGAGCAAAAGATATTGTTAAAGAAGCCACCGAGGGAGCAAAGGATAGAGCAGCAGAGGGTACTGAGTCGCTGAAATATAATGTCAGCAAGGGCAAAGAAAATGTCAAAGATGCAGCCCGAAATGTAAGATACAACGCTGAAGATAGCTCGGACAAGGTTCGTGCGAAAGTGAATCGAGATATTGACAGAACTCAACGAGCGGCAGAAAGAGCGGTAGACGCGATCGACTAATCTCACATAACACTGTTTCCGGCTCTGGAAAGTACATTCTGACAGGGCTTAAATTCCCTGTCTTCTGAGATTTACAGCGAGTGCCGAGAAACCGGGTTTCTACGAGTTTTTGGGTTGGGTGACGAGAAATATAAAGAGAAACCCGGTTTCTGAGATTTACGCAAAATATATCTCAAATGGGTTCTATATTAGGAATAAGATAGAGGAGACGGCAGTGCAGTTTCCCTACGTCAGATTAATAGGAATAAGATAGAGGACACGGCAGTGCCGTTTCCCTACGTCAGATTAATTGTAGGGACAAGGCACTGCCGTGTCCTGATTTCGGAATAATTCCGATGCAACAGGTGTCTGCAAAGGAGCGGGGTTGGGGTTGGCAATTGTTCGTCAGATTGTGGTTGAAAAACATGGCGGAGCCAGGAGTAGGGACTGAATTTGCGATCTTTTTGCCGGTGAAAGGATAAATTTTAATTAAAATTAAATGTTTTTTGGGCGATCGCGTGATAAAGTCTAATTTTACGATTCAATTCTCTTAGAGGGTTTTCAAAATGCCCTATAGCCAATTTAAGCTCGAACAAATCAAGTCAGAATTTGGCATAACTCTCTCGGAACAATTCGGACTTTTTGCAGAGATTCCCGATGCTACCTACAGCCAGTTTTTGTCTGAAACCCTAGAGTACAATATTCCGCTAGCTCTAGCAATTAACTCGGAAAAATCTAGGTCGGAAATGATTGTAGCACCAATTCTGATTGAACTTAGAAAACAATTTGACAATGGAATAGGCTTATTTTCAGGTAAAGATTTTACGGTAGATAGCCTGAGAGGTTTAAACGGATTTTGCGATTTCCTGATTAGCAAATCACCGGAACAGTTAATTATCGAAGCGCCAGTTATTGCTTTAGTAGAAGCGAAAAATGATAATATAGAATCTGGTTTGGCTCAATGTATGGCTGAAATGATCGCAGCTCAGTTGTTTAATCAACAAAAAGGTAATGAAATTAAGAAGGTTTACGGAGTTGTCACAACTGGCAGTCTCTGGAAATTTATGCAGCTAGAAGAGCAAACTATATCGATCGACCTCAATGAGTATTTTGTGGGCAATCTTGGTAAAATCATCGGTATTTTGAAAAGTTTTATCGAATAAGACTGTACCAAAGATCAGACGGCGGTTGAAACCGCGCCTACACAAACGATGTCCGGATGGTGCGCGGACTCAAGAAGATAACGTTCTTCAACCCGCTCTCGTCGGGTGCAAGCTTGTATAGACGCGGTTTCAACCGCCGAGTCCTCTACAAACCTTTTTATTCCGAGTAATTTACCGAACAATATCTAATTTACTAATTTGGTAAATTCAATTTTATTACCTGCCCGACTGATACCTCGTGCTTGTGAGTTGCTACTACCACCGCACCTGCTAATCGCGGATCGTAACATCCAACCCAAGCCGCAGGATGGCATTCGTGTACTAAATACCCGTATAGCCAAATTGCTCCTCTACCTTCAATGACAATTCCTTGGCTGAATTCCACATCTTGAGGAAGTTTCAAACCTTGTAAATCATCGGGTGTGATAATACCGTCTTGAGTGGTAATTCGCAATCGCAAATGTTGGTAGGCTAAACCGTCTTGAGTTTGATTGGGGATTATTTTTAATTCAATCGGGTTCATTGGATGCACAAAAGTTGAATGCTGTCATCAAATCATATATCTTTTAGGGTAAATTGGGAATTCGATCGCCAATTTTCAATCCCAACTGGGCCGCCCTACCGCCTTTGAGCTCGATCACTCCGTCAACGGGAACATCGGGGCCGTAGTTGGGGCAGGTGTCGCCCAAACACGGCGGTACGTTGGGAATTATCGCCTGCACGATGCCTTCGCGCAGAAAAATCATATCGAGTTCGATTTGCACGTTTCTCATCCAGAAGCGCACATTTCGCGCGGGGGCGATCGCAAAAAGCATTCCCCTGTCATCGGGCAATTCTGTGCGAAACATTAAGCCAATTGCTTGTTCTTCGGGAGTTTTTGCTACTTCCAGCCCGATTGCCCCTGCACCTATAATCGCATTTACAGAAACTGGCAAAAGTTGACCCATATCCATCCCACCAAACATCGATATAAAGTTGGATTCAGTCAGGTTAGGTTTTCCCAAAACTACTCCTAAATAGTTGCCAGAATTTTTATCTTTTATAACTGTTTGATTGTCCAAAACAGAAATATCTAAGTTGCTAAACTTGATGCCATCTGTCAAGACAATTTTATCATTGCCACTGCCAAAATCTGTAATTATATCAGCTTGGGCGACAGTAGATACGACGGAGGTTTGATCAATTACAAATAAATCATCGCCCGCGCCTCCTGTCAAGATATCTTTGCCTTCGCCGCCGATGAGCAAATCGTTACCCCGATCGCCATTAATCGCATCTTCACCTTGTCCTCCATAGATTGTATCGCTTCCTTGCCCTCCAGACAGCGTATCAGCGCCTTCATTTCCGGCCAGTAAGTCATTGTCGCGATCGCCAAAAATCAGGTCATTTCCCCCCAAACCTTGAATAGTGTCATTCCCCGCAAATCCTCTCATCGTATCGTTTCCGGGAGTTCCCAGGAGAAAATCGAAGCCGAAAGTACCGTCGATATTAACCATTTTGCGTTTAATAAGTAAGTCATCACAAAAAACATAGTATCTGGTAGGGGCGGGTTAAGCCACAATCTATAACATCCCAACCAATAATTTTATTCAAAACCCGCCCTCTCCCATGTAATATTTTTTTATAACCACCTACTTAAGAGGAAGATTTGGCGATCGGCATTCGCCAACCGGTACCAAAAGCTCGATCGCTAATTTTCAAACCCGGGGCTGCTTGTCGCCGTTTAAATTCCGATTGCCTGACTAATTTTACTACACGCTTAACCACCGCTTCATCATGTCCCGCCACCATAATTTGTGCGACAGATTCGTGATGTTCGATCAACCGCAGCAAGATGTCATCCAAAACATCGTAATCAGGCAAAGAATCTTGGTCAACTTGTCCCGGTTTCAATTCGGCACTCGGCGCTTTATTGATAATATTAACTGGAATAATTTCGTCAAGGGACGAGGGTACATCCCCTACATATCCGCCCGCATTCAGCCACCGACAAAGCGAATAAACGCGAGTTTTCGGTACATCGGAAATGACAGCCAATCCGCCATTCATATCGCCGTAGAGAGTGCAGTAACCCACCGACATTTCCGACTTGTTGCCAGTGGAAAGTAGCAAATGTCCAAACTTATTAGAAATTGCCATCAACAGATTGCCGCGAATCCGCGATTGGATATTTTCCTCGGCAATCCCGAAAGTGGTATTGGCGAACAAATCGGCGAGAGTGCGATCGTAAGTTTTCATCAAATCGCCGATCGGCAACATTTCGATCGCAATACCGAGATTTTTAGCTAATTCCAAAGCATCATTAACCGAATGATCCGAACTGTAAGGCGAAGGCATCAGCACCCCCAGCACATTTTCGGGCCCGATCGCGCAACTGGCGATCGTCGCCACCAAAGCCGAATCTATCCCGCCACTCAAACCCAATACAACCTTAGAAAAACCGCATTTGCGAACATAATCTCGCACTCCCAAAACCAAAGCCGCCCAAATTTCTGCATCTGCATCCACAGGATCAAAACTCAACGGCTGTGCGTCATCAATTCTCGGTGCATTTTGCCGATCGCTGCCAACTAAATCTTGTTTAACTGCGTCATATTCCAGAACGGCAAAATCCGTTTCAAAAGCAGCCAATACCTGAATCAAATCGCCCTTTTGATTCACAGCAAAACTGCTACCATCAAAAATAATATCATCATTTCCGCCTACCTGATTAGCATAAACAATCGGTATCCCTGAGCGAATAACACTGTGCTGCAACATCGCCGATCGCACTTCCCGCTTACCCACAGAATAAGGCGATGCCGACAAATTCACCACTAAATCTACGCCCAATTTTGCCAAATCAGAAATCGGATCGCCCGCGTAACTGCGTTTACCCCAAAACTCCTCATTGTTCCACAAATCCTCACAAATTGTCACACCGATTTTGAGTTCGCCCACACTAAAGTAATTGCTGTTTTCTCCCGGCTCAAAATATCTATCTTCATCAAATACATCATAGGTAGGTAACAAGCGTTTATTGAAAACTTGTTGAACCACTCCATTTTGCAACAAAACAGCGCTGTTAAACAATGATTTTCCGCCTAGTTTAACACCATCAGCATTAGGTATGACAGTGCCGACTACGACGGCCAACTCCGGCGGCAAATCTTGCGCCAGTTGCTGCAACTGTGCGCCTACGGCTACAATGAAACTGGGGTTAATCAACAAATCTCGCGGCGGATAACCAATCAGAGAAAGTTCCGGCGTTAGCAATAAGTTTGCGCCCTCAACATTCGCTTTTTTCGCAGCCTCCAGAATCAGGTTGGAATTGCCAAAGATATCACCAATAGTAGGATTGAGTTGGGCGATCGCAATTTTCATATTACCAAGTCACCTAATAAATATTGCTAACAGTCCGCGCGGGCGGACTCAATTTGCTATAATCCTGGACTTGAATGTAGAAAAATACTACTGAGATTTGTAATGTTTCAACTCTTCGTCAATAAAATGATTTACCAAATCCCGGTAAAGATTTTCAACCACATCAGGATTCAAACCCGATTCTTTAGCCCACTCGCGCCGCTGCTGTAACATAGCATAAAAGCGATCGGGCGCTCTAACGCTCGCTTCACTCGTTTTGAACCTTGCTGCTGCGATGACATATTGAAATCTCTTACTCAAAGCATCGATTACTTCTCGATCGATGATATCAATTTCCTCGCGAACTTCGTGAAGATTAGCACATTCATCAGGATCTTTCATCTGCGGCACTCCTTAATAGCTTATCTTCCCATGTTACTAAACTGATCCCCGAATGTCATCCAAGTAACAATTAGATGAACACCAGAGGCTTATTTTTGAAAGGAGCAAAAGCGGCCGCATCAAAGCGGTACAAACTAGCAGGGCGGCCAGCACCTCGGGAAACTTTAACATGGGTATCGCACAAAAAACCCAATTTCAATAATCGAGCTCGAAAATTAGAATAATCTGAAAAATTTTCCCCCAAAATAGTCGTATATAATTGATACAGATCGCTCAAGGTAAAAAGCTCCGGCAAAACTTCAAAAGCTACGGGACTGTATTCAAGTTTGTTCCGCAGTCGTCGGTATCCGTATTCGAGAATTTGATCGTGATCGAAGGCCAACTTAGGAACTTGTTGCACTGGATACCAAGCAATGCCACCGACACGGTGGCTGACACCTGCAACTACACTTCCAGCAATCAATTCAGCTTCTTCAAACCGAACCAAAGCAAAGTAACTCACCGAAAGATAGCGATCGCCCCTGGTGAATTCTCTGGGATCGCGCCCCGGTTCTCCGAAAGTATACAATTGCTCCAGATACAAGTTTTCCACCCGAATTTTTTCCGATAAAATCCGGTAAGCCGCATTTTCCAGAGACTCTCCATGCCGCACCAAAGTACCGGGAAGACTCCAATAATCGATAAACGGTTCATCTTGCCTCATTACCAACAGCACCAACAAACGGTTCTGCACAGTATCGACGGAGAAAATAACATTATCTACTCCTACTTTAAAGTCAGCTAATGAGCAACTTTCGCTCTTTTTTGTGCCTCGTGCCATGTGTACAAATGCTCCCGATTAATGTAATCTTTGATAGTTGGAGTTATGCCCTGAGTGTCTCCTGTTTCACGATAGGAGGTTGAAGAAACATTGGGAGCGCTCAAAGATGCGATCGCCACATCTGCACCCATACGCCTCAACTGCCACAAATCTAATTTTTCTGACGGATAACCAGGTCGTGGTACTATGAGTAATTCTACTTCTTTCAACAACTGTTCAAATTTGTACCAACGAGGCAGTTGTCCCACCAAATCAGAGCCTATTACCATCGTCAATTCTGCATCTGGCCACTGCAATCTTGCTTGTTCTACAGTTTCTAGCGTCCTCGGACTGCTAAGCTCTGGATGCAAGCAAAGATTGTGTCTCGGCGAATTAATTTCTTGAATGATTAACAGCAGCATTGCCGATCGATGTTGTAGCGATGTCTGGTGCGACTTAAAAGGATTGTCCGACGCCCAAACTGCTACTCCATCAAAATGCTGAGAAAGCCAACTCAGGATTGTTTTGTGTCCTGCTGTCGGTGGATCGGCACTGGTTCCAAACAAGGCAATTTTCTGCATAGGGAATTGGTAATTGGTAATTGGGAATTGGGAATTGGGAAAATGACCAATAGACAAGATTACATTCATTCGATCTCAATTCTTGAAATCATCTGCGTTCATCTGCGTTCATCTGCCTTACATCTGCGGTTGCTCTCTCAATCAAAGATTTATGCAATAAGTCTAATGACCAATGACTAATGACTTTTTCTAGTTTTTTGAGTGAGACTCTGCAAATCTGTAGAAATTTCGATCGGCGGCGAAATCGGGTTATTTAGTTGGCGAGTTTCAGGCGGCAAACTGGCGACAGAAGCAGCAGTTCGTTTGGCAATATCCTCCAAACTTTCCGGTTTATGTACTCGTTTGCCATCCTTGACAACCAATTGCATTAGTGGTAAGTGAACATCCGAATTGTGAATAGTTTCCCCGGACAATCCCAAACAATCTCCGATAAATTGTCCATCTTTCACGGTTCTAAAAATTTGCTTTTTCCCTGGATATGTTACCTTGCCACTTGCCTCTTTCATTACTGGTATTCCGTCAATTTCCACCAACTTATAAACACCGTTTACAGGTGCACCGCTAACCAACTTTGTTCCCAAACCGTAACCATCAATGCAAGCGCCGGCACTTTTTAATCTAGCAATTTCGTGCTCATCCAAATCGCCGCTAGCAATAATTGGAATGCCCGGAAGGATCGATCGCACTTCCCGCGACAATTTTACCAAATCCCCCGAATCCAGCCGCACGCCTTGCAACGGCATTTCACCGCTGTTGACTCGATCGGCTAAAATCCGAGCCGCCGCCACAGTATCGTAAGTATCAATCAATAGTGGCGCCCCCGGAAAATAGCGGTGAAAAGCTGCAAAAGCCTCATCTTCGCTGCCTTCGAGAGCCGACACAGCCATTACCAAAGCATGGGCGATCGTACCGACAGGCTTGCGCCCCAACTTCAAAGCAGCCAAAACATTAGAAGTACCATCGAACCCAGCAGCCAAAGCAGCCCTCGCCGCCCACACAGCAGCTTGAGGCCCAAAAGCCCTGCGCGTCCCAAATTCCAACAACTTAGCCTCCGGGCCCGCCACATCCCGGATTCTGGCCGATCGCGTTGCAATCAAAGTTTGATAATTGATCGTATTCAACAAATAAGTTTCGACTAACTGAGCCTGCCACAGAGGAGCCTCGATCCGCAAGATAGGCTCATTGGCAAATACCGCCGTGCCCTCGGGAACCGCCCAAACGTCGCCAGTAAAGCGGGCTGTGGCGAGTAGAGTCCAAAATCCTTCCGGGGCCCCGGCAAAGATTCCGGTGGACTGCAAAGCGTGAATTTGCGCCTCACAGAAGCGAAATTTCTCTAGATAGTCGATCGCCTGAGCCAAACCCATCGCGATCGCATAACCAAAACCCTCTGGTAGCCTGCGCGCGAACAATTCAAAACTCGCAGGGCGATCGTCGAGGCCTTCGCCGACGTAACAAGCCGCCATCGTTAGCTGGTACAGATCCGTCAACAGGCTGTAATCTGCTGGGGAAACCGTGAGTTCCCGATCTTCTAAAATTTCCTCAAAACCTGTGAGGTGCAGGCTTTCTGTCGCAGTTTTCATAGCTAAAAACCCCGGACAAACTTCGTTTTTTTAATTATAGTGACAAATACCATATCTTTTTGTAAATTTTTGATTAAGATTGCTGAGATTTGTCTGAAGGTTTCGTGAATTAGCCCTTAAATAGGGCATTTCAGGTTAACTTCTGGATTAATATTATGGTAGAGTCAATAAAAATAGCTGATTTTAGTTCGTAGTGCAGTAAGTACCACTTGACTTAGATGCCCATTCCCCCAGCGGTTAACTTTTTCTTGTGGAACAGGCAGGAAAGCCTGTTCAAGACGGGCGGGACATCCCACAAGTTTGTGGAAGTTATTTAATTCTCATTCCTGACAAGATATGCTGGCATTAAAGCAAAGAGAAATATATCAGGGCGATCGCCCAAAACACCAAATATTAAAAAGCTTCAGTTTGCTTCGATGTTGCAGACTAATAAGTAATTCAAACAAATATTGCTAGAGCGATCGCAGGGCAGAAAATCAGACTAATCTATAAAGTATCAACAGCCAGAAAAAAGAGGCGGTTTTTATGAATCTTTCTAAATCTGTGGTAGGTGCAATGCGTTACGTTTCGGAAGCTGCATTGAGGATTTTCAGACGGAGCGATGACGATTATCCAGCTACTGGGATTCAGCCTTTTGAAGGTACGCCACCCAAAAGTTCTAAATCTAAAGATTGAGCAGCAATTGAGTGAGTTTTTAGGTATACGTAGGGTGCGCAATGCGCACCTTACTGCTATTAGAATTAGGTTTGATCGTTCGGACTTCAGTCTTCATATTTTCATGAGGACTAAAGTCCTCACTACGAACCAATTACCCAAAATTGATTTAGAAAAAAGGCGATCGCCGCGCTGCCAATTGGCACAGTCAAATTATCAATTCCCAGCTTAGACACCGACTCCAAAGTAGCAGCAACCAAAGCCACAATTGCTGACACCGCCCAAGTTTGCCAAACATTACCTTGCACCGCCAGCAAAATCAAACTGCTAACAGCAAAACTCACCAAATACATAGTTGCAGAACCTTCCCAACTCTTCTGCATTCCCCAAACTCGATAAATATGTTTGCCGTATTTTTGACCGATGACAGCAGCCAATCCGTCGCCCCAAGCCATTACTAAAATCCCCAAAGCAGCGTATTCCTGATGTTGTAGCGGCCAAAACCAAGCTACGAGAACGCTGATACTAACACCATAGAAAAAAGTCCCGAAACTCTTGCGGTTGATACTGTTAAGACTCGGCAAAATCGGCACTTGGTAAGAAATTAGGGCGATCGCACCAGCCAAAAAACCCGCCGAAATCCCCACCCAACCGGGTATTTCCAGCCACCAAGCCAGCAAAATCACGTTCCCAGTACCGATGTGAACCACCTTCCGCGATACCTCCGCATCGACGGAAGTAAAGCGGTTTAACCCCTCAGCTACTAGCAAAATTACGCCCAACCAGGCTCCCACGAGGGAAATTTGTAACCACACAGTCGGCATTTCAGAGAATATAGACACGATATTTAGGAAAAATTGCGATCGGGCACTGTTTACTACTTTAGTTGAGATTCAATCCATTTCGGCCGGAGAGGGCGATCGCGATTTAGGGAGCAAAAATTGGTGCTTTTTAAGTCGATTCACTAGACAACGTATTGACAATGTAAATACATCTTAGTTACACTATAAGCTATGGATGTGTATTTTGTACTCAATAATTATGAAAATTGAGGCATTGAAAAAGCGGTTAGATAGAAATCGTCCCATGACAAGTATCACCATTCGCATTCCCGAAGATGTGATCGAAGATTTGAAACGAGTAGCGCCATTGCTGGGTTTTTCTGGTTATCAGCCCTTGGTACGTGCTTATATTGGACAAGGACTGCGATCGGATATGGAGCGCCTTGAAGGTGATACAGTTTCTGCATTGATTGCCAGTTTGAAGCGTCACGGTGTGAGCGATCAAGTCATTCAGGAAGCACTCAGCGAAGTCACTCAGCAGTGAAAGAAAACAGGTTTGAGCGCTATGCAGTATGTCTTAATTATTCATGAAGTAGACTCGGCGGTTGAAGCCGCGTCTACTTTTTCCATGTTAGATTAATCAGATAAGCGCGATCGGGATTTTTAGACTATGACTTTCAGTGATGTAGTTGAGGCAATCAAAATTCTTTCCGCTGATGAGAAGCAGGAAATTCAACTGTTGTTGAAGCAATATCTCCGTGAAGAACGCCATGAGGAGATATCTGATAATTTTAAGTCGGCGCAAGTCGAACAACAAGAAGGTTCGCTGAAATTTTCTGCTAACATTAATGAACTGAGAAAACTGAGCGAAGTCACTTAGCGGTGAATGTTTAAAATTAAAGAAAAATAGGTTTGATTGCTATGCAATATGTCTTAATTATTCATGAAGTAGAAAATTATGAAGCTTGGAAAAAGGTATTTGACAATGCTGCAATTATCCGAAAAGAAGCTGGTGAACTCTCCTATCAAGTTTTGAAATATGAGAATGAACCCAACAAAATTGTTCATTTTTCCGCCTGGGCATCAATCGCAGATTCTAAGGCTTTTTTTGAGTCTCCGAGGCTCGTTAAAATTAGAGAAGAAGCGGGAGTTAAAGCCCCTGAATTTATATATCTAGACCAATTAGAGTCAGGAGTATTGTGAAATAACTTTCGCTCGCCTTTGTATAGTCCCAAGGGATTTGACATCTAATTATTACTATCAGTTTCCTGCTGACAATGCTGTGACTATGGCTGCTACTGCGGGACTAAGACTAGACAGAACAACGACGGAAGCAGTAGCAATAATAATAGTCGTAGCCATCCTCACCATACCATCAGTTCCTTTCTGATATGCGTCAAACTTGTATTCCAGGCGATCGACTTTTTGACCTAGTTCAATCAATGCTTCCCTGATGTCATTATTGCTGGGATTTTCTGGTATCTGCATAGCGATTTTTCCTATTCAAACTACAGACCTTAGCTTTAGTGTATCAACACCATAACATAATTAGACATCCAATATTCTCATTAACTCAACTTCAAAATTATATCAATTCCGGCTGCGCCGGAATGACAAGCGAGGATACGGCACTGCCGTGTCCCTACAATTAATCTGCGTAGGGACACGGCACTGCCGTGTCCTGATTTCTTAATTGCCGTGTCCTGATTTCTTAATTGCCATGTCCTGATTTATTAATTGCCATGTCCTGATTTCTTAATTGCCATGTCCTGATTTCTTAATCTTAAAATTCATGATTCAGCACGATTCAACAACTCCCGCACAGCCACAAAAGCCCTCCCCCGCAACTCCATTGGCAGCAGCGACAATCCCAAGCCAGCCCACATTTTCGCCTCAGAAACCGACTTTCCCGATCGCACCATCCGCCGCCCTTTCTGAGTTTCACCCACCTCAATCAGCCGTAAACCCAGCGCTAATTGAGTTTCTGCAATCCTTCTGAGCCTGACTGATTCCAAGTTGTCTGCATCAAACTCGTAACTCGTCAAATAACGCAATTTATCGCTCAAATACGGAATTGCCCGATCGCATCCTTGCTGTCCTGCATGAAATCGATACTCCATCAACAGCTCGGGCAAGTAATAGCACTTTTTTCCCGCAATTGCCAGCCTTACGAACAAATCGTTATCTTCACAATTTTGCCAATTCGGCCGCAGAAATCCGACTGATTCCAGGGCGCGGCTGCGAAACAAAGTCGCGCCTATTTGCAAACTCTGTCTCAGAAAAACTGTAGCAAGTAAATCTTCAATAATTCCCACCGACAACTCGGTGCGGCCCCATCGCTGCGAATTCAGTTTAGTCTGGTTTTTGTCAATATTATTCTTAGCATCAATTACCCAATGATCCGTACTGACAAAATCAATGCTGGAGTTTTTATCCAAAATAGCAGATGTGCGCTCTAGAAATTGCGCGCTCAGGCGATCGTCATCGTCAAACTTAATAAAATATTCGCCCCTTGCCGCCGCAAAGCCCGATCGCATATTATTACTCTTGCCGATATTCTGCGGGTGCCGAATGTAGCGAATCGGGCGATGGCGTCCCGCCCCGCAAGCTACGACAAATTCCGACATCAACAGCGCAGTGCTGTCCGTCGAACCATCATCGCAGACAATTAACTCAAAATCCGTATAAGTTTGATCTAACACGCTGGCGATCGCACTAGCCAGCAAATGCACTCGATTGCAAGTAGGAATGCAAACGCTAATTTTCGGCACAAACTGAGACCATCTTAGATTTTAGATTGTAGATTAAAATCACACTATAGATTTTAGATTGCCAAAAATAGATAACTTAATGACTTAGGATTTCTTCTATCCGTTAAATCCGTTGCCGAACTTCCTTTTGCCATAACACTCGGTAAGAGCTAATTTTAACTCAAACGAGCCGTACATTCTAGAATTAACTTTTGATTCACCAAAGCAAAAGGTTGAATTTCCAAAGCGCGACGAAAAACTCGAATAGCACTTCTGTATTCTCCCAGAGCAGCGTAGCACAACCCCAGACCGTGCAGCGCGCCAAAATGCACCGGATTTAGTTCGATCGCCCTTTCGCAGTCTTGAATCGACTTTTTATAATTTCCTTGGGTATAGTGAAGTACCGCGCGCCGATTCCAAGCTTCAGCAAAATCTGGAGATTCGGATATCAGTTTCGTCAGCAAATCCAAAGCATGGCGAACATCGCCTGCATCTAGCGAAACTTGCGATCGCCTGAGAATTTGCATCCCATACTCACCCTTCTGGTTAAACCAAGTGCGCCAGAGTTCTGTAGTTGCCCGATCGCGCACGCTTTCGTCAGACTTTTTCAAGTCTTCCAGCAGTGCCTTGACAGATAATTCGTCCATAGGTGTGAGGATTGTTAAACAGGTTTTATTAATCAATTTTATCGCGCAAGCGGCAACTTTATTTATCCCAAATTTCATGAAGATTTTGATGCTTTCCTCGACTTTTCCCTATCCGCCAACCCGCGGCGGAACTCAGGTAAGGACGTTTAATTTGCTGAAATACCTGAGCCAGCGGCATGATGTAATTCTCGGCACTGTACGATCGCCCGATGTCACCGATGCACAAATCGACGCATTACGAGAGCAAGTTACAAAATTGGCAGTTTTCGAGACTCCTGGAACAGTTTCAACCGGACTCGCTGGAAAAATCAGTCGTTTCAGTCGATTTGTGTTATCCGGGACGCCTCCGAACGTACTCTCAAGCTACTCAAGAGCAATGCAGAATTGGGCTGACGAATTAGTAGCAACAGGCCAATGCGATGCTGTCACCTGCGAACACAGCGTTAACGAGATTTACGTGCGTCCAGAATGGCGACAGAAACTGCTGACAGTCGTAAATATTCACAGTTCCGTTTGGGGAACTTGCAGGGAAATGTTAGCCACCGGCACTTCCCAAAAACCCCTGCGCGATCGACTGAATTTACCCCTACTCGCCCGCTACGAAACACGCTACTGTTCCAAATTCTCCCGGATTGTCACAACAACATCCACAGATCAGCACCAACTCCTAGAATTGCTGTCGCAGCCTAGGCTGGGAGGGAAAGCAGATTTTTTTGTTCCTCCCATTGATGTGATTCCTAACGGCGTGGATTTGGCCCAATTTCCGTATCGCGCGATCGATCCGGGAGGACACACCTTAATTTTTGCAGGTGCAATGAACAATTTGCCCAATATTGACGCAGCGCGCTTTCTCAGTTTGCAGATACTGCCCCTTTTGCAGCAGCGGTATCCCGATATCACCCTTACCCTAGTTGGGGCCTCGCCAGTCCCGGAAGTCCTCGCCTTGGGGAAACTCCCCGGAATTCAAGTCGTAGGCAGGGTGCAAAGGGTGGCAGAATATTTGCATCAGGCTGCTGTTTGTGTGGTGCCGATGCGGATTGGTTTTGGGATTAAAAATAAAACTTTGGAGGCGATGGCTGCGGGAACCCCCGTGGTGGCGAGCGATCGAGGTTTGGAAGGTTTAGTCATCGGTGGCGGGCTAGAACCCATCAGGGCCTTGCGGGCGAACAAAGTTCAGGAGTATGTTGAGGCGATTACCAGTTTGTTTGAAAATCAGGAGCTAAGACAGGAACTCTCACAGGGTGCGCGAAAGCGAATTGAAACCGAATACACCTGGGATATCATAGGTCGGCAGTACGATCGGCTATTGCAATTTTAAATTATAAATTCTAAATTCTAAAACTTGGATGATGGAACACAAAATTAACCCCTCAAAAAATCGAGCCAAACCCTCAGAAAATCCCAAAGTTGCTCCTCCTCCAACCAGACGCCGCCGCCAATCCCGACGCCCCAAAAAACTTCAAGAGTCCCAGCTTCCAATCTCTGTGCTTCCAACCGCAGTCAGATATCCCTGGAAAAGAATGGTAGCCAACTTGACAGCCCTCAGCGTCTTGTGCGGGTGCGCAGCATTGATGGGAGGCGGCGCTTGGCTGAGTTACCAGCTAATTGTCGATCCCAACGGCAACAAGTTAGTCGCTCAGTTTGTGCCAGGATGGTCTCGTCTGCCTACAGGTAGTAGAGATACCATCCAAACTCTCGCTCAAATCAAAGCCAGCATCCGCAAATTGGGATTTGTCACCGGAGAACCCCTGCCTCTGATAGTTGATAAATCTGGCAATAATGCTCGTGCCGACTTGCTATTGCCAGTGCTGGTAGAAAGGACTGTTAATGCTGCTACTGTTTGCAAAAATCCTTGCAGTCAAATTGTCGAACTTCGGGTGTACAAACGAGTGCAACTTCCCGATCGCGATTCCGAAAAAGAACAGTATTTTCAATTAGCAAACTCTGTAAATGTCGAAGGCCCTGCGGAATCTTTTGTCATTGCTGATTTAGCTGACTCTCAATCTAACGATCGAGCCTCGAATCAGTCGCTACCCCTAACAGAACTACGCCGCTTTGACGGCAAAGCCCCAGCCTCCGGCATCTGGTTTAATGTCAGCGGTCAACTACTCCGGGGCGATAAGAAAATTCCCTACGGACAAGTCGTTCGCTACAATCCCAGCCAAGATCATTTAATCTCGCTCTTGGATTGGACAAGTGCGGCCGGACAACCGCCGAATTGGCAGCAAATTGTGAAGGCGCAAAACCCGCAGTTGGCGATCGACCAAACAGTTGGTTTAGAGCCGAAATTTACTCTTTATCAAATCGGCCCGCGCAAATTTGTCCCCAATCCTGTTCAGTTAACGGCGATTTCTTTAGAAGAGTTTGCCTTCAATGACGAGACTTACAAAAATGGGCTGCGACTGGCGAACAGCGGATTGTGGTCTCCGGGATTAAATGTCATGCGATCGGCTAAAATTAAAGCCGGTCAAAATTGGCCCGCCGTCGCACAAGCTCAACTAGAGACGATCGAATTTCACGCCAAAATTACTCGGGCTCAGGCGATCGCATCTTGGGCCAGTCCCAGCCAACAAGTTCTCGCAGAATTGATCGACGGCCGATGGAGCGAAGCTTTGCAAGTATTTGAAGCAGATCCAAGCAACAGTCATGAAATTAGCACAACCCTCAAAAATGAAGGCGGGCGGATCATGAACCGCGTAGACGCCGCCTTAAGAGTCAATTCGGCTGACGCCGATATCAAAGCTTGGGGAGCCCTGATTGTAGCCTCTCAAGACGGAACTCGCGAAGCAATGAATTGGCTCGATCGGCAATCAGATACTGACAGCCCAACTAGAAGTCGAATTCGGAATTTGGTCAACAAACTAGAGGAAGCAGTTTCTCAAGCTCAAAATTTAGAAGAGCACAAAAGTCAAATTATGGGTTCTGCCACTTTAATTAACAATATAAATCCCGCTGAGTGGCTGGAACCAGAACCTAAAAATGAGTTGAAACTGACCGGAGAACAAGTTTGGTATCAAGTCCAAGTAGCCAGTTTTAACGACGGCAGCCGCTGGGTAAATTCGCCTTTTACAGATGTAGAAGTTCGCTCTTTTCCTGCTACCCAAGTCAAGTGGCTCTGGGGGCGGCTGGGCTTGCAAGCTGACCCCAAGATTAAGATTGAAGTAGCGATGGCTAACGGTCAACAAAGAGTCGCTGTGGGAACAGTCAAAGCCGTGCAGATTCAAGATGGAAGTCTGCGCTTGTTAGCGGCGGTTGACAAGCGATCGTAATCTAGGACAAACCATTCAGCAGAACGAACAGTCCAGGACTCTCGATCTCAATTCCGGTTGCGCCGGAATTACATAGAGGGCACGGCAGTGCCGTTTCCCTACCAAGGCTGTTTCATTCTCAAGAAAACGATGATTTGTAGGGGTAGTGCCCCCGTGCCTACCCCCTCTACTACAAGAGAATGAGATAGCCCTGGTTTCCCTACAATTAATTAGGGTAGGGAAACGGCACTGCCGTGTCCGAATTTCGGTAATATTAATCATCCCGGCGCCACCGGAATTGATATGACACGAAGAAACCGGGTTTTTTTACCATTTCTGTCGATCGCAACAGAAGTATTTCCGTAAAAAAACCCGGTTTTCTGCCACCGGTGCATTCAAAACTAAAAAGAAGCAAAATACTTGTTCTGCCCCTCGCTCAACTCATCCAGCCACCCAGGGCTGTTCAGTATGCGGTGCAATCCCAAAACCTTTCCCCTCCCCCATCAATCTCGAACAACAATACTATTGTGAATTGAGTTTAGACAACTTGCGCACACACAACCGAGAGATATCACACCGCGCCCTTCTTAGAGAGCGCTGCAATCATCTGCCGTTTCACCGCTTTAGCCCAAAGCTCAAACTCAGAACTGTTGATGTTGTTAATTTTAACTTCCTCAACAAGCTGATGTGGGGCTTGCTTCTGTACTGTAGTCTCCATTTTTTTCCCTCGTCCAAAAAATTTAGTGGTCGATCTTGAGCAGTCAGCATCATACCTCTATTTTATGAACTAATTACTGCCATTATTTACACTAAATACATAGAAGTTAACTAAAAGATGCAATAAATACATCTAGATAATGCAATTTACGAATTTCATCTAAAAAATTCTGTAACTATTGCTAAATATAGATTTTTCGTGACATTAAAATCTTAAAGTTTAGATCCTATGACAATATCAAACTAACACCTATGTTGGCCAACTTATTTTTAAATAAATGTATTTGCAGATACAGCAAAAAACTAATTTTATTAAATTTACATAGTTCCGTAAAGCCGATCGCCCGCATCGCCCAATCCGGGTACAATGTATCCGCGATCGTCCAAACGCTCATCTATAGCCGCCGTATATATTTGCACGTCAGGGTGCTGCTGGTGAAAATGCTCAATTCCCTCCGGTGCCGCCAGCAAGCACAAAAACTTAATAGACTTGGGATTTACTTCTTTCAGTCGATCGACTGCCGCGACTGCTGAATTGCCAGTTGCCAACATCGGATCGACAATTAAAACATCTCGGTGTTCGATATCCTGGGGCACTTTGAAATAATACTCGATCGCCATATGAGTCGTCGGATCGCGGTACAAACCAATATGTCCCACCCTCGCCGACGGCATCAGTTCTAAAATACTCTCTAAAAGTCCCTGACCGGCACGCATAATCGAAACTATCACCATTTTTTTTTCCGCAGCCAGCATCGGTGCATTCATTTTGGCGATCGGCGTTTCTATTAATTCATACTTCAGCGGCAAATCTCGCGTCACCTCATAAGCTAACAGCATCCCAATTTCTTTCAGCAATTGGCGAAACTTCGCCGTACTCGTTTGAGTTTGCCGCATCAGAGTTAACTTGTGCTGTATCAAAGGATGGTCGATGACAGTAACTTTAGCATTCATATTTTTTAAAGAGTTAATTTTATTTATTATAATTCTCCTTTCCTGAATCTGCCTGAAAATACAGAAATCCCCTCTTTTTCATCGTTCCCCGCCACCAGACAGATCCATTTCCTACAGCAACGGCGGCTCTAATTCCCAAATTTCAGCGTCTTTTATCAGCCAATAACCAAGGAATAAAATTCACAGCTCAACAACAATTTATCCGCGCTGCGCCGACCCAAAAACCAGAGCTTTGTTCCCCAAAACTCTTAAAAAAAAAGATAAATATTTTCCTAAAAAATCTTCCGGAGTAGTCCTTAAATGGGATGAATCTTAGAAAGTATCAGGACAGAATAGGCATTAACCAATAAAATAATGCTACTTGAAAAAAACAGATATAGGTACATATATCTAGCGCTCAGTCAGAATCTGACTGCCTTTTCAGTAAAGGCTTGCCATCTCCTAATTGGAAGGGCATCGCCTCAATATTCCTTGAATTATTCAGGATTGTCCTAAGAAAAAAAACATTAAGGAGAACATCCATGAAATTTGTAAAACTCTTGCTAGCAACGGCATTAATGACTGCTGCTATCACCCCCGCCATTGCTGCTACTCCGTCCGTTCAAATATTAGGTGCAAGCTACGGTGGCAACGGTTGTCCCGATCGCTCCGCCAGCGTCACCGTCAGTCCAGATGGTCAAGAACTCAGCATCCTATTTGATAAGTTTACTGCCCAGGGAAATATCTCAACAGAAACCCGGAAAAACTGCAATCTGAGCATTCCCATCAAAGTACCCCAAGGCTTCCAAATTTCGATCTACGATGCTGATTACCGCGGCTACGTTGCTCCTAGCACGACAGGCAACTTGCGAGCAGAATACTTTTTCGCAGGAACCCGCGGCCCAGTTTTTTCTCGGACTTTCAACGGCGAAACTAACTACAACGTTCGAGATAGCTTAGCCACTGTAGCTAATGTTTGGTCTCGCTGCGGCGACAGTGTAAATATGCGAGTGAATGCCTCGATGACAGCCCGGGGGGCCGGCATGGCAACCGTTGACTCCTTCGATTTGGCTCATCGCGGTTTAGTTTATCACGTCAAATATCGCACTTGTAAATAAACCCAAGAGCCAAAAAACATAACACCGATGACCCGGTTTCGTAAAGGAACCGGGTTTTTTACTGCTTTTATTACAACTTTAAACCTGAGATTAAGTTCTGTAAAAAAATCATAGTTAGGTTCATCGTAAGGTGCGCACTGCGCACCCTACTGAATTAGTAAAAAAATCATAATTAGGTTCATCGTAAGGTGCGCACTGCGCACCCTACTGAATTAATATTTTCAAACCTCACCTATTTAATCAAAACACAGTGCCGTCACTTTCAATCTGAATAGGCGGCACTCCACCAGCCCTTAATTCCCCGGCAATTTTCCGCCCAGCCGCCCAAGTTCCCCCTTGCAAAATCTTCACCAGCGGCAATTCTCTCGCAGTCAAATGCAGCTTTTTTCGCATAACAGCGGCAATTTTATCTAAAAGAATCACAGTTAGCGATCGCCATTCAACTATAACCTCAGAACCAGGCAAATAACTCTGCTCAAAAATAGCCGCATCTTTTGCCAGCAGCAGCCCAATATCCAAACACAAACCGCCGTTGCGATACTCCGGCAATCCCGTCAACTCATCCAATCCGGCGATGACTAAACCAAGCTCTTGTAGTGGTTCCAACAGCGAATAAGTCAACCACTGCGAGAGTTTATGAAACGGCACAAATTCATCCCCCAAATTTTCTCCTTGTAGTGCCGGATGCCGCCAAACATCACCTAAATTAACACCACCAATTGCATATCTTCCCGGCCAAATTTCCCCAAAACCCTTCAAAACAGCGCTGAATACTTCAACAGCCTTCACAGTTTTCACTCCCGAAACCCGACTATCCAGCAAATATTTTGCTAAATTCCCGGGACGCGGATTTTCGCTGCCAAACAATAATGGATGCTGACAAATCGCACTCCCCAAACGCTGCAATAATTCTAATCTGCCTGTTAAACCAACTAGCGGATTGTCTCGATTTACCTGAAATCCAGCAGCTAAAGTTTCTAGTTTTAACCCAGAAAGTCCCAGAGAATCAGCTTGAAGAGGGGAATCAGGATTGCTCGAAAAAACACCTTGACAAAACATCCGAAAGGTGGCTATTGCTAACCCTTCAGAACGGCGGTAAACCTGTCCTGTTTCTGCTTCGCAATACTGCCACTCTGCGCCAGCGCCGGCATCGAGTAAAACGCTGACAATTGCTAAATCGAATTTGATTTGTGCTTTTTGAACGGGCGTAAATTGTGCTAAAGCTGCATCTAATTGGGCGAGTCGCGGCAGGTTGCCTGTTTCAAAATGCCGCCAGCGACTGTGAAACGGAATCTTCAAATCGGGATACTGTTGGCGGGTTGTGTCGATTACATAGTTTGCTGCTTTGTCGAGTTGGGATAAATCGACGCGGAAGTGGCGGAGTTTATTTTCGGAGGCTAAATTAAATAGTCGATCGCACTTTTGGCGAATTGCAGCCGGCGTTCTCAGATATTCTACAGTCTCAAGTTCAATATTGTCCAACTTCATACCACTAAGCACCGATAAACATCATTGTCTTTGAAAAAGTCAAACTGACTGTAATCTAAAAGATTATCTAAAATCACATTTCTATCGATTTTGATCAGCTTATATTCCCACTTCGAGCCACTAACTTCGCGCTTTACTTGATCGGAAACAATAACCGAATTTTTT
Source organism: Oscillatoriales cyanobacterium PMM_0080 (assembly GCA_949127775.1). Classification (GTDB taxonomy): domain Bacteria; phylum Cyanobacteriota; class Cyanobacteriia; order Cyanobacteriales; family Microcoleaceae; genus Microcoleus. Next base: position 5,612 of record CASBQF010000157.1, on the reverse strand, counting down.
TCTGTACCCGGAGATACTATTTTGCTTAAATCTTCCAACCTGTCAGCGATGTTAATATCTTTTCCGTAAGTACAAGAGCGAAATATATACAAATTTCCTTTCGCAACTCCGACAGACAAACCACAAGGTATTTGATTACCATGAATAAAAAGTTTCCAATTCTCGCACAAACTTTCCATTGCTGCTAAAGCTGAGTGAGCTTCCGGGAAAGTCAACAAATGCGAATCTCCCACAATACTCCGAATTGTACCGCCATATTCTTCGCAAACGGTTTTTTCAAACGTATCGAAATTGGTGAGTAAATATTCAACATCTCTAATAGAATTAGATTCTTGATAAGCAATAAAACCTCTCAAGTCAGCTTTAATAATTGCTTGATTTTCTACTATTCGCGTTTTGTGACTTTGGTCAACTTTGTAGACTTTTTCAGGTTCGCTCATCCCTTTCAAAGAAAACTCATTCACAAAAGATGTTTGTACTTCTGCTTTGTTAAGCGCCAACCATGCGGCTTGGGACAAATATATTTCATCCTGTGGAGTTACTGATTCTATGCGCGCGGTTAAATTTACCGTATCTCCAAAGATATCTTTATCTTGATGCAAGACATCTCCTAATGTAATCGATACGCGAATAGCCAATCGTTCTTCGTTGGATTTGCTAGATTGTTGAGTTCTCAATTCTTGCTGCATTTCTATGGCTGCCATAGCCGCTGCTGTGACGCTAGGAAAAATCATCCAAAATGAATCACCTTCCCCTTTAATTACGCTGCCTTCATTTCTGGTACTAATGTCTGAAATAAAATTTTTATGCTCGTTCAATAAACTACTTAAGTCCGACTGAGATAGTTTTTTAACTCTGACGGTATATCCGCAAATATCTGTTTTTACGATCACAGTAGAACGCAAATTAGCCATAACCTACCCTGACTGATCAAAAACCAGCAATAAATTTCATTTGGCAAAGACGTAATAGTTCGCGTCCGAACGATCGCGTCTTTGCCATCTCAATCTCCTAAATCGCGTCCTTTCGCTTCTGCAAGAATTGTAGCATCTGGTACAGGGTCTAACGTGTAGTAGCCAGCGGCTTTTTTGGCGACAATTTCGACTTGTGCGTCTGCGGGAATCCAATCTTCGGGAATGGGGATGCGATCGACCACCTGAATGCCAGAATTGATAATCGCATTGTATTTCATATCGCTCATAGAAACTAAACTGTCAATCCGAGAGATACCCAACCAGTGCAGCACGTCAGGCATTAGTTCTTGGAACCGCATATCTTGAACTCCCGCAACACATTCAGTGCGAGTAAAATAGGCATCAGCGCGATCGCCACCTTCCTGCCGTTTTCTGGCATTGTACACCAAAAACTTAGTCACTTCGCCCAAAGCTCTCCCTTCCTTGCGGAAATAAACAACTACTCCAGAACCCCCAGATTGTGCTGTTTGGATGCAAATTTCAATCCCATGTACCAAATAAGGGCGGCAAGTGCAGATATCCGAACTAAACACATCAGAACCGTTGCATTCATCATGTACCCGTACCGCCAACTGTTTTTGTGGATCAGAAATATTCGCGACATCGCCAATAATATAAACCGTAGTTCCACCAATTGGGGGCAAGAAAACCTGCAAATCCGGCCGCGTGACTAAATCCGAAAACATACCGCCTGTTTGCTCGAATAGGACACGGCGGAGAAAGCTTTCTTGTGCTCCGATCCTGCGAGCAATTCCCGGCAAATACCACACCGGGTCGATCGCAATTTTAGTCACGGCTAAATTGCCGCCTTCCTTGACTATTTTGCCATCAATTTGCACGCGCCCCTTAGCGATCGCATCTTGCAATTCCGGCATATTAATGTGAGCTTTAGTGACAGCAATTGTCGGTCGAATATCGTATCCTTCCTGGGAAAATGAAGTGTAAATTTCGCTAACCAAACCCCCAAAGGGATCGAGAGAAACAATCAAATTGCGATCGCCCCAACTCGGATGTGGCCCGATATGTGCAGCCGGAGATGTGTTGGTAAAATCGGGCAGGTGATCCGCTTGGAGTGCGCCGGAAGCAACTGCTAGCGCTCGATAAACAGAGTAAGAACCCGAATGAGTGCCAATGGCATTCCGGTGAGACGATTTGCTGAGGCTGCCAATCACAGGCCCCCGTTTCAGGGGATCGATTTCTCCCCAATAAATGGGAAGAGGTTTTGTGCCGGATCTGCCGGGATGGGATGTTAAAACTATATGCTTGGGTTTTGACACAGTTTTTTTTGGCTCTTGCTATGGATGCTGCTGTTGGTTGTAAGCCAAATCGCAATCTGAAACAGTGATTCATCATACCAACAGTACAGGCATCCCTGGTTGAAACAATCGCGCTAAACACACAAAACCCTATCTAGGCTTGGGTTTCAGGATAACAGGAGCTTTGCGTCAGATTTGATACAAGTCCAGAGTTCAATCTTTCCCAGTATAGCCAAGCCCAAAGACAGCACAACACTCAAACGCCAATTTTGAACTTTTAACAGATACGAAAAAAAAGATTTGAGATTGTGAACCGCGCCCGGTGTCGTCAATCTCAAATCGAATATTCTCAACTCAAATACTTTTGCTCAAAATGGATTAATCCAGGCTTTGAGGGTGACAGAATTCCATTAAAATTGCCTCGCCTTCGCCGCGGGAGTCCAATTCTTTGGTCATACTCTCAACACGTTCGTCAGAAAGGAAGAAACGGGTAACTTTGTGTGGTACAAACCATTTATAGCGCTGCCACAAACAGATAGAGTAACGAAGGGCCTCCGGCAAAGAATATGTGTAATTTCGCTGAATTTCCAAACCAGCCTTTTCGCCGGCTAGACCCAAGGTTTTTGGAGTATAACCGATCAAATTGTAAGGATAATCGGTGCTGTGCCAGCGCCAGCCTAGTTTCCGCGCGTATGGACTGTCAGCATTCGGTACAGCCACCCAAATGTAACCGTTTGGAGCTAGCAATTGCCTCATGCAGTCGAGTGTTTCAGCAGGGAAAGGTGTTGCTCCCAAAACGTGGGAACAGAGTATGACATCAAACTTTTCGTCAGTACCTTTTTCTGCAACGTATTCTTCTACAGTGCCTGTGAAAATATCGACACCGCATTCGCGGCCTGCGGCTGCGGCTGAGGAGCTAGGTTCAATTCCTGCTACCTCAACTCCGAGTTGTTTGAAGACTTGGATAATGGAACCTCCGCCGCATCCCACGTCTAACAGTCGCTTGCCTACAGGAATAGGAATGTGTCGGTATTCATTGAGTTTTTTGGCTTCTTTTACTACATCTTCTTCATCTGGTGCGTGAGTGTTGAAGCACTGCCAGCCTTCAGGATAATAATCGCTCAGTTCATCCCATGTCGGGCGGGGATTTACGAATACTAAGCCACAATCTTCGCATCCGTAAACTGACCATTGAGGAGCCTCTTTAGGTTGGCGTGCTGTCCCTGCTGTGTACCGGAAGCTAATTTTATGAGAGCTGCAAGCTGGGCAATTTGTAAATTTTTGCATGGTTCAGTTTCACAATTTTTACAGTTTCTAACAGTTTCTAATGGCAGTGGAGCAACACCTTTTTTTTTTACCATTAGTTGGGAAGGTAGAGTGCACGCCTGCAAGCAGATCGAGTAATATTTTGATTGACAGATATGTATTTTTAGATGCTTGGCTGGTTGGCGATCGACCGCCGAGCGGCGCTGTACGATTTTATGTCTCAAGAGTTAGACTGAGAAGGTAGGATTTGTTACCTAGAATACAACCGACGCTCAACAGACAATGATGGTCGGTAGCGTTTTTGCGATCGCCCTAAATTCTTAAGAAAATACTAACTCACAAATTTAATGTTGCCAAGTAAATCTAATTATTTGCTCAAAAATGCTCGCGTGCCCCTGTCTCTTCTAGAGACGCAATCGAGCGCCCAGTCAGCTTTTCCTGCCGCCGCTACGGGGACAGAGAACAATTTTTGTGCGGTGGATTTGGAAATTGCAGCGGGTACGATCGCCCAAATCATCCCCACAGGTACGCAACATTTATCTCAACTTCCAGATATCCCAGTTGTAGATTTGCAAGGTGGCTTAGTTTTCCCGTGTTTTGTCGATATGCACACGCATTTAGACAAAGGACACATTTGGGAACGATCGCCCAATCCCGATGGAACTTTTGCTAGGGCGATCGACTCCGCGCGCGCTGACGCTCAAAAAAACTGGAATGCAGAGGATGTTTATCGGCGGATGCAGTTCGGCCTCAAGTGCAGCTACGCCCACGGAACCAAAGCGATCCGCACTCACATCGATAGCACAGGGGAGCAGGGAACGGTTAGTTTAGCAGTATTTGCAGCATTGCAGGCCGAATGGGGCGATCGGCTAATCTTGCAAGCAGTCTCCCTGGTTTCCCTCGACTATTTCCTGACACCCGCAGGCGAAAAATTAGCCGATCGCATAGCCGAAATCGGCGGTATACTTGGTGGCGTTGCTTATATGAATCCCGATTTAGACAAACAGCTCGATCGCGTTTTTAGCTTAGCCCAAGAGCGCGGTTTAAACCTCGACTTCCACACCGACGAAAACGACGATCCAGAATCAACAACATTGCGAGAAGTCGCAAAAACCGCTATTAAGCATGAATTTGCAGGTCAAATAATCTGCGGACACTGCTGTAGTTTAGCTGTACAACCGCCAGAATTAGTAACAGAAACTTTGACATTAGTCAAGCAAGCAAATATTGGGATTGTCAGCCTACCGATGTGCAACCTTTATTTGCAAGACAGACAATATGGGCGTACACCGCGCTGGCGGGGAGTGACATTGCTGCACGAACTCAAAGCAGCAGGAATTCCCGTCACAGTTGCTAGCGATAACTGTCGCGATCCGTTTTACGGATTTGGCGATCACGATGTTTTAGAAGTCTTTAATATGTCAGTCCGCATCGCCCATTTAGATCGGCCTTGGGAAGATTGGCCGCGCACAGTCACAACAACACCAGCCGACTTAATGGGATTGCCAAATTTGGGACGAATAGGAGTTGGTTTACCAGCAGATTTGATTTTGTTTAAAGCGCGGAATTTCAGCGAACTGTTATCTAGATCGCAGCGCGATCGCACAGTTTTGCGGCAGGGTAAAGAAATTGATACAACTTTGCCCGATTACCGCCAACTAGACGACTTGTTACAAGTTAGGTAAAATGATCTTCTGGGCCCCCTACTTCTTTCTTCTTTTCTCTTTCTTCGTGTCCTTCGCGTCTTCGCGGTTCGTTCAAAAACAATCTATTTCACAACGAATCATTTAGGACTGCTATCTTGTCAATTCCCAAGGAATTTGATATAAATATAAAACCTGATACGAGCGAGGATGTTTGAAGTGAAAGCAGTTATTTTATTGTCGGGAGGGCTGGATTCCTCAACAGTTTTGTATCAAGCCAAGGCCGACGGCTGCGAGTGTTATGCGATTTCCTTTGACTACCAGCAAAGGCACCGGCGGGAGTTGGAATCAGCACGGGCGATCGCGCTTTCGGCCCACATTAAAGCGCATCAGGTGGTAAACTTTGATTTGACGCTGTGGGGCGGTTCGGCTTTGACGGATAATGAGATGGAATTGCCGATCGATCGCAACCT
>CASBQF010000156.1 GCA_949127775.1 Oscillatoriales cyanobacterium PMM_0080 | reverse complement strand
TAAGTTGATAAAACGTTCTGCATATGGCTTTAGAAATTTTGAAAACTACAAAAATAGATGTTTGCTTACTTGGCATTTTAATTGTTAGTTTGGCATACCAAGTAAGGAAGAACCCAAATCCAGCTTGTTCAAAATGTTTATCATAGGCGAGTGCTTCAAATATATTTTGTTGTCGCATAATGTGAAATGATGTACAATCTGTCTGACTCCATGCTTGATCTGGTCGGCTATTGTATAGATCAAGTGCACTTTTAAAGAGTTCATTTGTTTGAATAACTACTTCGATTTCAGGATTATTAAAAGAGTGATTTATAAATTTAACGGCTTTTTTTCTATAAAAACTCCCCTTTCCAGAGAAAGCATTTAGTAATTCAGTAAATACCATTTCACTGGTGACAATACGTACAGTTTTTAGAGAGATTGTCAGGTTTCTAGCTTTTTGATGTAGGTCATCATCGGGATTGAGTAAGGCAATCCAATAACCTGTATCAGCAAATATTTTTCTCATTCTTCTCCCTTGGATGAGCCATACAAGTAGTGGTCTAAATTTTTTGATAAGTCTTTCGGTAGCTGTGCATCCTCTTGTGCTGGAATTTCAGAATTAACTTGGTCTATGAAATTTAAGAAGGATGGAATTTCGCGAATTTCTGAACTAGAGGTTTGAAAATTATCTTGATTTGTTTTGGCTTTAATGAATAGCAAGAAATTTAAAACTTCTCTCACTAAAGTATCGGGTGTTTGGGCAATCTCAAGCATTAATAGTTCTCTTTCAGACATTGTTTTCTCCTCATTGAATTTTTGATAATTTAAGTCCTAATTTCTCAATTTACTCGTTTATCCCAGCGATGGGGCAATGCTTGGACGCTGAATTCGGAAAAACTACGATCTAAAGTATGCTAATTATAGCATGGCCTAACATATCAGTATTTTCAGTATATATTGATAGGAGTTAGTTTGAATAGTTCTTGTTGAAGGTGCTATCCCTACGGGATAGCTGCGCCGCGCGGGCTTTTTCGGAAAGTGGGAGACAAAGGGCGATTGCGTATCAGAAAAACCGGGTTATTGGCATTTATAAATTTGCTACAAACTCATCAGGCGTGACCTTTGCTTGCTTTAGAACACCGCTAAGAGTACCAATTTTTAACTCGCGGTGGAGTGGCACAACGCAAACAATTTCTCCGTCTGGGAGAGGTTTTTTGAGGACAATATGGCTACCCGTTTGCCTAACTTGATAGAAGCCTAGACGTTCTAGCACACGAATTACTTCGAGGCTTGATATTCTGGGCAATCTAGGCATAGCTAACCTCTATGCTAGTTACAAACCGGGGACTTATTTTTGGTAAGGGACACTCTTCGAGATAAAGTCTTGTAGCTTCTTTGAGATTGGCGATCGCTTCTTCTATTGTTTCGCCCTGATCGACAGTGCCGACTTCTGGACATTCGGCAATATACATATCTTCTTCTTTATAAATGATGGCTGTGAAGCTTTGAGTGCTCATAGGTTTTTTGCTTCCATCATCAGAGGTTGCTTGCTTTCTATTACCTAGTTTATCTCGGATGAATCATTTTTACAAGTATAAGGTGGAAGATGGGCGATCGCTACGCGATAGCTGCGCCGCGCCTGCTTTTTCAGAAAGTTGCGAGACGAAGGGCGATCGCGCTTTGACTATCAGACCTGATTCTATTTCTAGATTGTCACCAGTAGCTATAGTATAATATATTCAAAATCGAAACTCTGTTGTTAACCATAGTTCAATGGCACTGAAAAAGTCTGAATTATTGACTGATATACAATGGTTTGAGCCTCCGTGATTTACCAAATCTCAGTGCCATTGAATCATAGTTATTATATTACAATTCGTGCTGATTTTTATAATTTTACAGCGCGAATACCGCCTAATATAGACAAAACCCCATGTCCCTAAATCCATGATTGCAGTCGCCATCGCCTGCCTGTCCGGGGGGCAGGGCAAGACAACCACATCTTTGCTCAGCCGTCTCTTAGCGAGCCGGGGCTGTCCCACACTGGCTATCGACGCCACTTAAATGCCCAGCTTTTAAGTGTGTGTTAATGTCCCAATTGTCTCTGAAATCTTGCTATGGTAAAATCTCGAAAACTGGAATCACTTCTGGCGGAACTACAGCAGATTCGCCCCAACCCTACTACGTCAGAAGCAATGCTTCTACTGCGCAAACTACTGACATCCAAGCAGCCTGTTGCGATCGCTCAAGCAGCGAAACTTATCGCAGAGGCAGAACACTACAACCTAATTCCCGACGTGGTTGCCGCGTTCGAGTGGGCGATGACGAAGCCAAATGAGCGAGATCCAGGTTGTATCGCTAAGCTCAAACTTGCAGATACACTCTATCGATTGGACTACAGTAACGAAGATTTGTTTTTGCAAGGTATTCGATATGCGGAAGGTTCAGATGATAGGGCTGCGCCATTACGAAGTGTCTGTGCGTTAGGACTTGTCAGAATGAATTACCCCGATGTCATGAGCGAGTTAGCGGACTTGCTTGCTGATCCGGAACCTGATGCACGAATTGGATCTGCACGAGCCATTGCTTATACCGGAAATTTGTCAGGTGTTCCACTGCTACGGTTACGGATCAAGCTTGGCGATAGTGCACCTGTTTTATTGGACTGTTTTCTGGCATTGCTGCACTTATCTCCAACACAATCGTCGATCGATTTAGTGCGTTCCTTTCTTGTGATTCAGTCACAGTCTGAGGATCGGGAAAGTAATGATATCGTAGAAGCCGCAGCGTTAGCATTTGGAGAATCCCGATTATCAGAAGCGTTTGATATTTTGCAAACCTGGTGGCAGTCCGTCTGTATTCCAGAGCTTCGCAAAACGGGATTGATCGCGATCTCGCTTCTCAGAAACGATGAGGCAGTTTCGTTCCTATTATCTCTAATTCAGAGTGGTAATCTGGTAGATGCGAAAAACTCGATCGCAGCCTTGAGTGTTTACCGCGAGAACCAAGCACTTTGGCAACTTGTTCGCGAACGCATTGAACAACGGGGAGAGCCAAGTCTCCTGAGCATGGCTAATTGACATTCCCTGATCGGTCAATGTCGAATTATCCCGATCGGCATTATTGCAGCAAGCTGTGCAATCCTTGGGACGGCGTTTATTAATTGAAAAAGTGAAACAAGGTGAGAAAACACTTTTCACACTCCAGCCTGTATTGATGGAGTATCTGAAAAACCAACATTACTCAATTCATCATTAAGCTGTTCTACATTCAAATGGTGTATTAATAATTAATAAAACAATGAGTGGGATGGTCTTTGAGCACGTTCCGAATATGCAATTTAAATGCAAAAGACTTCTTTCATAAGTCTTTGATTGATAGAACAACCGCAGATGTTAGGCAGATAAACACAGATAAACGCAGATAATTTCAAGATATTTTGTGATTTATGCAAGAAGTCTAAAGTAGCTTGTCGGCTAAAATCTGCTGTAAAATTTCTGGTGTCAAGCCGCGCTGTTGTGCTCGATCAGAAATTTCTCCATTACCTCTGTTAAAGTTTTGTTGTGTAAATTTTCTCTCAAAAATAATTGAAGAATCGAGCTTAACTGTTTATGAGTCTCAGGAGTAGCGCCTTCAAAGGCTTTCTTAATGTCTTCATCAACTTGAATTGTAATTGTTGTCATAACCCTTAAAAAGATAAAAAGTTAATCAGAAAACAATTTCTTGCTTACATTTATTGTATCACAGGGTGTTAAGTTCAATTTCTAGGAATACCCCATATCCCTCAGCTTGCGCCACGCTACGCTATCAGCCAAATCTGCCTCAATGCGCTTACGTGCGATTCACGCTCGGGATAGCTTCGCCGCGCATCCATCCGAACTCACCAACCTCAAACTGTACTATACTATAGAGCGTCCTGCTGGCGACCATCACTCACGAGCCTCCCGATCGCACTCCGATGAGTAAATCTAAAATCTAAAATCGATTAATCTATTACTTACTATAATGAAAATCGCCACCTGGAACGTCAACTCAATTCGCACCCGCATCGAACACGTTACTAACTGGTTGCAAACAAACCAAATAGACGTTCTATGCTTGCAAGAAACCAAAGTTACAGACAAAGACTTTCCTCTGCAACCCTTCCTCGACATCGGCTACCACTGTTATATTTCAGGTCAAAAATCCTACAACGGCGTCGCTATTTTTAGCCGATCGCCCATGTCACAAATTAGCACCGGATTTTCCCCCATTCTCGGTGACACAACCGTCGGCAGCTTCGACGAACAAAAGCGCCTCATAGCGGGGGTTATAGACGATATTTGCATCATTTCCGTATACGTTCCCAACGGTTCCGAGGTAGGCTCCGAGAAGTATGAATACAAACTACATTGGCTCAAACTGCTGCAAGAATACCTCAAAATAGCACTAGACAAATCCCCCAACTTGTGCATTTGCGGCGACTTCAATATCGTTCCGGGCGATCGAGATATTTACAATCCAAAAGCTGCTGCAAACTCAGTTGGCCTATCAGTAGCGGAACGCCAAGCATTAACAGAAATCACCGAATTAGGATTAAACGACCCCTTTCGCAAATTCACCTCAGAAGGCGGACATTATAGCTGGTGGGACTATCGCGCCGCCGCATTTCTGCGCAACAACGGTTGGAGAATCGACCACCATTATCTGAGTCCTCCCCTCTACGAAAAAGCAAAAAGTTGTATAATAGATATTGCTCCCAGAAAATTAGTCAAACCCAGCGATCACACCCCCGTAATTGTCGAAATTTGAATTATGAGCTATAAATAAAACTAAGGCAAAAGAAACCAGGTTTCTACGATAAATCCTAGGTTTAGCAACTAGAAATTCAAGAAACCGGGTTTCTAAAACCTTGCAGAAAATTGCTTCTTCCATCCATTAAATATTGTACACGGCTTCGTTGCCGAACTTCCTTCTCCCATAACAACCAACCAACAAAAATCATGTTCTTAGTAACCGGAGCAACAGGCGCACTAGGCCGCCGAATAGTACGAGAAATCAGGCAGCAAGATCAGCCTGTGCGCGCATTTGTTCGCCTCGCATCTCGATACTCAGAACTAGAAAATCGAGGCGCCGAAATTTTTATCGGCGACTTAAAACAAGACAAAGATATTAAAAAAGCTTGTCAAGGAGTGCAGTACATCATCAGCACCCACGGCACCGGCGGCGACGTTCAAGCAATACACTACCGCGCCAACATAGAACTAATCGACTGCGCCAAAGAAGCCGGAGTTGAGCACTTTGTCTTTCTGTCTGTCCTCGGAGTCGATCGCGGATACGAAGATTCAGCAGTATTCAAAGCCAAGCGAGAAGTCGAAAAATACCTGCAAAACAGCGGATTAAATTATACCATTTTGCGGCCGGCCGGTTTCGCTTCGAGTTTGTTACCGCTCGCAGAAAGATTTCGAGAAACCGGACTTTACCTGCTGATTGGCGATGGCAAAAACCGCACATCTGTTGTCAGTACCGACGACTTGGCAAAAATTGCAGCAGACTCACCAACAGTCGAAGGCGCGCGTAACCAAATTTTACCAGTCGGCGGCCCAGATGTGCTGACCAGAGACGATATTGCCCGCATATTTGGACGGTTATTCAAGCGCGAACCGATGGTAATTAACCCGCCAATGGTTGTGTTTGACGGATTGCGAAATGCCGTGGGTTTATTGAATCCTCAAGCTCAAAAAGGCTTGGGAACTTTGCGGGTATTGCTTGGTAACGAGTTTTTCTGCACTCCCGAAGAAGTGCAAAAATTGGAGTCAATCTACAGCATGAGAATGGAATCTCTAGAAAGCTTTTTGCGGCGCAATTTGAGTGTTTAAAAGACTCGCTTGCAGTTGCGCTTGTTTTTCATTACCAGACTCTGCCTAGAAATTGCTGCGGAATATCTGATTTACTTTAAAAATCGGGATGACAGGATTTGAACCTGCGACCCCCTCGTCCCGAACGAGGTGCGCTACCAAGCTGCGCTACATCCCGAATTTAGTCAATACATTTTTAAGATATCACATTCAAGTTAAAACTTAGCCAGCTCGTATATAATGTCTTGTAAAACACGACTCAGGCGGAGACAGACGTGACAGTTAAGCCCCAGTGGTTGCGAGTAAAAGCCCCCCAGTGGGAGCGCGTCGGCAACGTCAAAGAAATTTTGCGGGATTTATCCCTGAATACGGTTTGCGAAGAGGCTTCCTGTCCGAACATCGGCGAATGCTTCAGCGCAGGTACTGCGACATTTTTGATTATGGGCCCGGCTTGTACCCGCGCCTGTCCTTACTGCGACATCGATTTTGAGAAAAAGCCCCAAGCTTTAGATCCGACGGAGCCCGAAAGATTGGCGCAAGCAGTACAGCGACTTAAACTCAAGCACGTTGTGATTACCTCTGTTAACCGGGACGATTTGCCGGATGGGGGCGCGTCTCAGTTTGTCGAGTGCATTCAAGCTGTGCGATCGACAATGCCCGATACAACTATAGAAGTTTTGATTCCCGACTTGTGCGGCAACTGGCAAGCTTTAGAAATTATTCTCGCAGCTAAGCCCGATGTACTCAACCACAATACCGAAACCGTAAAACGACTTTACCGCAAGGTGCGGCCACAAGGAAAGTACGATCGCACCCTAGAACTATTGCAGCGCAGCCGTGACATCGCACCGGGGGTTTACACCAAATCCGGGATCATGGTGGGACTAGGAGAAACAGACGACGAAATTCGGGAGGCGATGCAGGACTTGCGGGCTGTCGGCTGCGATATTTTGACACTGGGACAGTATCTACAACCGACTCAAAAACACTTGAATGTAGAAAGCTTTGTGCCACCAGAACAGTTTGATGCTTGGAGAGAGTTTGGCGAATCTTTGGGATTCTTGCAAGTTGTTGCTTCTCCCTTAACTCGCAGTTCGTATCACGCCGAACAAGTCAGGGATCTGATGAAACTTTACCCGCGCTAACAATTTAAATTTGAGTTAAGTCACGCGAGAGAGCAACATTTTCAGTAATATAGGGCTTAGCCAATCGCCAACAAAGAAACTGAGTTTTTCAACTCACATTAAGGGTTTTAATGCAGTATTTTGGTTGAAAAGTCCGGTAGATCGATCGGGATTAGTGGCAAGCAAAAAGCTCCGCTTTTGTGCAAGCCACCTGAAAAAAAGCTCGTTCACGATCCTGGTGCTCTGAGCGTGATGTTAATCTCAAAGCAGCAGCGCCAAACAAAAAAATATTGATCGCCGCCCCGTCAAACTCGTGACTTACGCAAAAGATATCGAAAAATCGGGTCTTTGCCTCAGCGACTAATAATTCGGTAAGCTGTTCTGCATTTAAATTGTATATCAAAAAAAATCAAACTCTTGTGGGATGGGCGTCCCGCCCGTGCTAAATATACAATTTAAATGTACGACAGCTTACTGCGGGCTTTACCCACTCTGAAGCGGATATTGTATGACGATTAAACTTCCGCCCAACTCCGGAGGATTTAATCAAGATCGGCTGGTTATATAAAGTTTTATTAAAAAAATGGCTAATTTTCCGAAGTGATCGGGAACCAGGTTCTTGGTGATGAAGATTAACTTAACTTCTGACTAAGGTCACTTGTTTTTAGCCAGTCACTATATATACTAGCTACATACACAAAGAAGTACAACGCACTTTTCGAGGCTTCAACCTGTTACATCAGAAAGTTCTTAGCGTTTTCCTGAATCTTGGTAAAACAAGTCGGGCCGCCAAAGTTCGATCTCTCCAACAGCATCGAAGTCAGGAAAGTTAGTAAAAAAACAAACAGCGGTGATGCCTCGTCTTAACAAAATGGGTATCTTAATTATAAATAGCCGCCAAGCGTAGCATCTTTTCACCCGGAGCCACTGAGAAAATCACTATGCCAGCCACCTCTTTTTACGCTCAAGCTGAATTCGACGAACAACTGCGAGTCAATCCCTTGCAAGATGTAGACGTGTTGGATGAAGATGCTGAAGAAGCTGGAGACGAAGCCATCGACCAAGACGCAGCAGAGACAGAGGATGCAGACCAAGCAGCCAAATTGCAAAAAAATGCCAGCCGTCGCACTACCGACTTAGTGCGCTTGTACTTACAAGAAATCGGTCGGGTTCGTCTCTTGGGTAGAGACGAAGAAGTCTCTGAAGCTCAAAAAGTTCAGCGCTACATCAAATTGCTGGAATTGCGCAGCACCGTCGCCTCTCAGGAAGAAGGGCTAATTGGACGCTTCGTGCATCTAATTGAGGTGCGCGATCGCTTGGCTGCACAGTTGGGGCACAAACCTTCCCTAGAACGCTGGGCACTAACTGCGGGCGTCAGTGACGTGCCAGAACTGAAGCGAATCATGGCTGAAGGCAAGCGCCATTGGGCCGAGTTAGCAGAAATGACGGTCGAGACGATCGAAAGAATTCAAGCTGAAGGCGTCGCAGCTAAAGATCACATGATTAAGGCGAACCTGCGCCTAGTGGTTTCGGTGGCAAAAAAATATCAAAATCGCGGTTTAGAATTACTCGATTTAATACAAGAAGGTACTCTTGGACTGGAGCGAGCTGTAGAAAAGTTCGACCCGACCCGGGGCTATCGGTTTAGCACCTATGCCTACTGGTGGATTCGGCAGGGAATTACGCGGGCTATTGCAACTCAAAGCCGTACCATTCGTCTCCCGGTTCACATCACGGAAAAACTTAACAAAATCAAGAAAGCCCAGCGCAAAATTTCTCAAGAAAAAGGTCGGACAGCGACGATCGAAGATATCGGCGTTGAGTTGGACATGACTGCGGCTCAAGTTCGGGAAGTATTGCTGCGAGTCCCACGTTCTGTTTCTCTGGAAACTAAAGTGGGCAACGAAAAAGATACAGAATTGGGCGACTTGCTCGAAACTGACTGCGTATCGCCAGAAGAAATGCTGATGCGAGAAGCTCTACACCGCGACTTGCAGCAACTTCTGGCAGATTTGACCAGCCGTGAGCGAGATGTGATTTTGATGCGCTTTGGTTTGGGCGACGGACACCCCTACTCGCTGGCAGAAATTGGTCGCGCTCTGGACTTGTCCCGCGAGCGAGTCCGCCAAATTGAAGCCAAAGCTTTGCAAAAACTCCGTCAACCCAAACGTCGCAACCGCGTGCGCGACTATCTGGAATCTCTGACGTGAACTACTAGACGCTGATGCTACGCATACAGCACTGGCTTCCTGATTCATTGGGATGTGCTTTTACTCTCGACTGAAGCAAGTAGTCTTATCTTCCCTCCACAGGCAGGAGTCCTAGTTCCTAAGACCCATACTTTTTCTTGCTACACGTTCCGTTTAGCTTGGTTTTCGCCTAAGAAATAGTGATCAAGATAGTGCAATTGTATCACTGATTCGCTATCGCTCAACTTGTTTCTGGTTCGTTTTCATCTCGTCACCCACCTGAGTACAGGTAGGGTGCGGGACTTCCCACTCACATTCAGTTAAATTTGTTTGTGCGTCATCTAGTCCCAGCTATTGCTCGATCGGCAAAAAATGTAGAACGAGGCATTCAGCACTTATGCAGAAGGCAGAAAGGACTCAGCAGAAGTAACAATGGTTTATTTCTAAACAACTTCTCTGTCCTCTGCCCCGAGACATAAGCCTTATTAAAAGTCAAAAAGTATCAAAAAATAAATTTTCTCCTCAACTTTTTTTTCAATAAGCTCCAATACTTGCAAAATATCTCGATCGCTGTGTATGATTGTCAATAGGCAGACTTTCTTGAGAGGGTCACTATGGCACTTTACACCGCGTCCTCATTCAAATCCGAACTCAATGACAAAGGCTGGCGGATGACTCCCCAACGGGAAACCATCTTGCACGTTTTTCAGAACCTCCCCAAAGGCAATCACCTGAGCGCCGAGGATTTGTACACTTTGTTAAAAAATCGCGGAGAAAACATTAGCTTATCCACCATTTACCGAACTTTAAAGTTAATGGCAAGGATGAGTCTGCTCCGCGAACTCGAACTAGCAGAAGGTCACAAACATTATGAAATAAACCAGCCTTATCCACACCACCACCACCACCTAGTCTGCGTTCAGTGCAACAGAACGATCGAGTTTAACAACGATTCGATCTTAAAAATTGGCATGAAGCAAGCTGAAAAGTCTGGGTTGCATCTGCTAGACTGCCAGCTAACGATTCATACGGTTTGCCACGAAGCTTTGCGGATGGGATGGCCGTCTTTGGTTTCTAGCAATTGGTCTTGTCCGAAGTCGATCGCCCAGCACGGCAGCAGCACCTCGGATTTAATCGCCCAGAACGTCAGCACCCCCCCCGATTTAATCGAGTGAGCTATGGCAGTCGCCAAGGTGGTTAGGACACTTCCTGTCACTGAGCGAAGCGTCGCCCGATCGCCCAACGACCAAAGTGCCTTGGCGGTTGCAGTAACACTATTTTCGGATCTCAAGTACATCTTGTTATATTTGTTAACAAAAAGTTTCGGCGTAAGTGCAATTTGCACTTGCGCCGAAACTGTGTTTATTCAAGAAAATAGATTATTTTAGGAATGATCTCAATTCCGGCTGCGCCGGAATGAGATAGAGGACACGGCAGTGCCGTTTCCCTACAATTAATCTGGCGTAGGGAGACGGCATTGCCGTCTCCTCCTCAAGATGCCGTGTCCCTACCTCGATTAATGGTAGGGACACGGCATTGCCGTCTCCTCCTTTCCGATGAAGTTTCTCTACCGCGCGCGATCGATTGTAGGGACTAAGAGGACACGGCAGTGCCGTTTCCCTACAATTAATCTGGCGCGCAAGAAACGGCACTGCCGTGTCCTCCGTTTAGATCATTCCGATGAAAAGTGGATTTGATTTTACCTTCCTGCTGAAAGGACAGCACCGTAAACTAAGTCTAGGTTTCAAATATTCCGTTCAATCTTGCGGGATTTTTGCTTAACTCCTTAGTTTGCGAAGACTGAAGCTTTCGGACACTACTGCTGGGTATCGCCTCGTCGCAGACCGGCGGCGAGCTGCGGAACAGGCGCTGCCGCCTGCCTGTTGCCTTGCCGCAAAGCCGATCGAGTGCTGCGATCGACTCTGCCAGTCCCGAACAGCCCGCAATCTTTCTGAAACCGGATCAAAGCTGCTTGAGTTGGTCGATCGAACCAACCGTGAATCTGGCTCCTGTAATAGCCCAATTGTTGCAGCCGCCGCTGTAACAATTCCACTTCTCGGCCTCTGTCGCCGAGTTCAAGAAAATTCCCATTACTCTCGTTGTCATCTTCCGCAGGAAATGAAGTAATTTGAGCTACCTTCATCTGGGCATCGATAGCCGTCAAAGTAGCAGTATCAGCGCAGCCGTCAGAAACCAGATGATAATCTTGCTGAAAACGAGTCACAGCGTAGAGAGTGCGTTCGCGAAACTTGCCGTCAACGCCACCTTCAAAATAGCCCAAAGCTTTTAACTGCCGCTGAATCAAGTCTACAGTCGCCCCTCTGTCCCCGAACCGCAGCCCCTTACAACCGCCATTTCCCGAGATATCTCCCGGAAGCGTCACGGGGGGAATCGGGCTGGCGGAACCAAACAGCAAAGCTAAAGTTCGCCTGTCTGCAACTCCAGTTACTCGCAGTCGATTAATTCGCTGGAAGTGTCTCACCGCATTCAGGGTAATTTCGCGAAAACTCCCTGTGGGATGCGTATTGAAGTAGCCTAGCTGCTTCAACCTCCGCTGAAGCTGCGAAACCTCTGCACCGGTGTCTCCAAAGCGCAGTTCCGTATAATTTGTATAAATAGTTTTAAAAGCTCGATCGTCATCGGTAAAACTATTGAGTGCGATCACAGTAGCTCGATCGGGCCTACCAGTCAGGGACAGTTGATAGTCTCGCTGAAAATTAGTCAAAGCTTGTTTTGTGACCGGCCCGAGCTGGCCAGTAGAGGATCTCGAAAAATAGCCGAGATCCCGCAACCTGTCTTGAACAGAGCGCAAACTTGGATTTCCCGGATCTATTTGAGCAAAAGCCGAACCGGCTGCACTCAAAACCGACAACATCAAGGCCAGAGACAGCAAATAGACATAAGTCTGACTCGATCGATTTTGCCACTTGGGCGCATCAAAA
Source organism: Oscillatoriales cyanobacterium PMM_0080 (assembly GCA_949127775.1). Lineage (GTDB taxonomy): Bacteria > Cyanobacteriota > Cyanobacteriia > Cyanobacteriales > Microcoleaceae > Microcoleus. Next base: position 14,870 of record CASBQF010000156.1, on the reverse strand, counting down.
ATTTTCAACTCTGGCGAGGGTGCTTCGCAAACAAGAGCAAGTTCGAGGTAGGCGAGGGATTCCATAAATTTTTAGTGTGAAATTGTGGCTGTGATGTACGAGCAAACTCAAGCTGAGCTGTGAGCGGCCCAGGAGCTATCAAGGCTAATGTTTACCTGTTTGCACGAAGCACCCGTTTCTGAAAAAAAAATTGCCTTCAAGAATAATTACAGGCAACAACCAAGATAGCATCGCTGTTTAGCAAGACGCGAGTCTCAGGAAAATAGTTTGCAGCCACATCTTAGCCTTCATCAGAAAAAAATCAACAGTTTTTGCGTATTATTTGCTAAAAATTAATTTTATTTATATAAAAATATTAATGATTGGCGATCGACTAAAAATCCCGGCGTTGCTGAATTTAGGTATGATTAACTCGCTTAGCCAATCCCTGAAATTTAGAGTAGGGGCAATTCATACTCCAAATCAGCAACGCCAAAATCCCCACCCTTGCTCGTTGCAAACAGGATGGGGATTTTACTGGTTAACTAATCTGTAAAAATGGGACATTAACTTAAATTAAGCCAAACCGATCGCAAACCAAAGCGACTCCCGCTGCAAAAACCGTAATTCCGATGGCTATCAAAGGGTTTTGCCCTCTGCTCACAGCAAAAGATGTGACCACTCCAGCTCCTAGAGCCGCAGTTACAGCAGCACTAGCCAAATCTCGATCGGGACGTTTATCGTACATATTTTTTATTTTTGGTAGCTTTTAATTTGACAACTTACATCTTGTTATCAAAGCTATCACTTTTGCCTATTGTGCGGTGACAACATCCTAGGTTTTGCAACTAACCTTAAAATTTTGATAACTTTCTTAACATAATCTGATGAAATTAGAGAATTTTTACTGCTGAATTTGCGAATGACTCTGTGGAGTTTCGGCGATTGAAACCTTTAAAATGCTGAGCTTTTCTGTCAAATTTAGGATTTTGCAGGGGCGATCGCACCTACAGTTTCAGCGTCTCTGATTGCTATCCCAAATATTGTAAATAAATTTTACTTGACTTTTAAAAGCAAATATGGTAAGTAATTTTTGAATTGGAGATTAAGATTAGACTTATTCCCTAGATTTTCGCTCTTGAAGACCGCAGATACCAGGCAGATCGACGCAGATTAACGCAGATAATTTCCCGATCGCGGATCAGAGTTGTCGTGCAAAACTTGAGATCGGCTATTGTCCTATTCGCCTTCAACTTTTTCAGTATTACCGCCCTTTACCCAACCTTCGCGGTTGCCATCCTCAACCCGAATTCGCTGCCACTCTTTGTCCGGCGAATCTTCCAAAACCACGACTTTTTCCTTGTAACCAACACCGCCAATCCGGTTCGCGTCTCGGTTAGCACTATCGCGAAGAATTAAGCCGATCGGCTGAGTTATTAGAGCTCGGTAAGTTCCAGGTTCCAGCGGTTTTGGAGAGGGGGCATCGCTAGACGTAGAAACAGGGCTGGCTTTGGCTGTTGACTTAGCCCCAGAACCCGCAATCTGAACGGCTGTTTTATCGTTGGGAAAAACAGGTCTTTCGGGGAGAGTAGTTAGCTTAGCGGCAAAGTAAAGTGCAGCCGCCACGCTAGCGCCTGCCATCAGGACGATCGCTAACAGAAAACCAACTAAAAACTTGAAAATGCTATATACACTGCTCATTGCTGACTGTTGAGTGTTGACTGTTGACTGCTGAGTGCTCATTGCTGACTGTTAACTGTTGACTGTTGACTGCCAACTGACAACTGGCTTCAAAAGCTTACCCTTGAATTCGGCGGCTCAAACTGCCGTATCTGGAAGCAAGGCGAGCTTTTCCAGCAGCGGCCCAATCTTGGAGAAACTGGATTTGTTCGCTCGCGGTTCTGGCTAAGGGCACCATCTGACTAGCTGATTCTAAAATATCATCTGTGGTAAAGTCTCGATTTTGGCTAAACCCAATGTGCATTGCTTCAATCAAAGTTTGCTCGATTTCGGCTCCTGAAAAATCGGGAGTTTCGTAAGCCAAGCGCTCTAAATCGTAATTTTTGATAATGTGCGATCGCAACCGCAACAAATGTACCTCAAAAATCGCCCGCCGTTCCTCCTGACTGGGTAAACCCACAAAAAATATTTCGTCAAACCTACCTTTTCTCAGCATTTCCGGCGGCAAAGACTGGATGTTATTGGCCGTAGCGACGACAAATACGGGCGAAGTTTTTTCGGCCAACCAAGTAATAAAAGTCCCGAACACCCGGCTAGTGGTTCCCGAATCGCCTTTACCGTCCAATCCCGAAAAAGCTTTGTCAATCTCGTCAATCCACAGCACGCAGGGGGCTAAGGCTTCTGCTAGCTGAATCATTTGTCTGGTGCGCGATTCCGATTCCCCGACTAATCCGGCAAATAAGCGGCCGACATCCAACCGAAGTAGGGGTAAATGCCAGTGATGGGCGATCGCCTTTGCAGTTAAGGATTTTCCGGTTCCTTGAATTCCGACTAACAACAAACCTCTGGGATGCGGTAAACCGTATTGGCGAGCGCGATCGGAAAAAGCACCGCCACGCCGCAGCAGCCATTCTTTGAGGTTGTCCAAACCGCCGATATCGGAGATGTTTTCGCGGGCTGGGTAAAAATCCAGAATTTGAGTTTGGCGAATTGTTTGGCGTTTTTCTTCTAAAATCAGTTCCGCGTCGTCGGGATGGAGTTCGCCTCTAGTGGCGATCGCCTTTGCCAAGACTCGGCGGATTCGTTCGATCGACAATCCTTGACATGAGCGCACCGTTTCGTCCAGCAAACGCCCTTCTATCGCCTGTCCGGTAGCCTCTAACATCTTTTCCACCTCAATTTTTATTTCCGCCGCCGTCGGCAGGGGAAACTCCAAAACTGTGATGACTTCGCTGAGGTCTTCTGGGATGGAAATGGTTGGAGATACGATGACAATATTTTTGGGGACTGATTTGAGAAGTCTCGCTAAATTCCGCAGCTTACGGGAAATTGCCACATCTTCTAAAAAACGTTGAAAGTCTCTCAGAATAAAAATTGCAGGTGCGGATGCTGGCAATTTTTCAAGAAACTCTAAAGCTTGCAGAGGATTGCGCTTGCCAAAACCGGCATCGTTGGGATTGCCTTGGTAGCCGTCAACAAAATCCCAGATGTAGACAGCGCGAGAACCTTGTTTTTTGGCGCATTGGGCGATCGCCACTTCTACGCGTTCTTCTTCCCGTGTGGGGATGTAAATTAAGGGATAGCGCGATCGCAGCAGCAGTTCAAATTCGTCACTAAAATTAGTCATTAGTTATTAGTCATTAGTCATTAGTTATTAGTCATTGGTTATTAGTTATTAGTCATTGGTTATTATTTTTTAGCTGGTGTTATTTTTGGGTCTTCGTTATTCTACAGTTATTAGTTGTTAGCTACTGACTGCTGACTAATGACTGCTGACTAATGACTTTTGACTATTGACTAAGGCAATTGACGTTTGAGCGCTGCCAGAGATGCCCAGCGGCTGTCTGATAAAGCTTCTGAGCTTTCTGCCTCTTCTAAATCCTTTAAATCTATTCCCGTACATTCAGTGTCGCATATCTGTTTGTGTGGCAGTTCCAAACACATTTGCTCGTACACCCAATCGCTTGGAGAGAAATGACCACTGGGGGACAAATTTTCTACTAAATTTTCTAAATCAACTTCAAATTCTCCTGAACTTGAATCTGGCTGACTAGCTTTTTCTTCGAGCCAAATAATTTCAGATGATTGGAGTTTCAAACGATGATTATATTGTTTCAAGCATCTGTGACAAGTGAGAGTCACAATTGTTTCTGCTTTGGCTTTTACCTCAAGATAATTCCCTTGGTGAGTTACTTGCAGTCGCCCCCGCACGGGAGTAAGGGTTTCTAAATCGGGGATAATTTCTTCAAAATCAATAACCTCTTTCCGCTCAGTTTTTGTGAGTAGATGAGGGATATAAATTGTCTCCATAATAATCTTTTGTCTTCCTACTTCTTGAATTCAAAGGTCAAAAGGAATAGTTAAAAATTAACTTCTTCCTTCTTCCTTCTTATTTCCGTACTTACCGTCAGCGCCGTCGCACTACCACACGCCGATCGGGATCTTGTCCTTGACTGTAAGTTTCTAGATCCTCACATTCGCTCAAAAAGCTGTGTACTTGACGACGTTCTGACGAAGACAGCGCTTTGAGTTCAAATTCAACTCCAGTCGATCGCGCTTGATCTGCTGCGTACTCTGCCATCGATCGCAATTCCTCTTGGCGACGGATGCGATAGCCGTTCAGTTCAACTGTATAAGGAGTGGGTTCTTCCGATTCGTTACCTATGTTTGCAACAGTGTTGCAGAGGTACTGAATGGCATCTAGTACATTACCGTCTGGCCCGACTAAGATGGCAACTTGTTCGGGACTCAGACTACTTTCATCGATCGTCATCCAATAGCAATCTTCTTGCTGTTGGCTTACCACTTTTGAGGGAATTGCGGACAGTTTTAGCAATTCTTCTAACCATTGCTGTCCGCGCTGCATTTGAGATTCTTTCATTTTAACAATCAAGCCTTTTTCTTAGAACGCTTTGGTTCAAAGGGAAGTGCATCTAATCCCTGTTCTTTTTGGGTTTTCGCCTCTGCTTCGTCCACGATTTTTTGAAGGTTTTCGGGCAGTGGTTCTTTGGACAAAATAAACGATTGAACTGTTTGGAAGATGTTAGCAATCAGCATATACATTAATACGCCAGCGGGGAGCGGGAAGAACAAAAACATTCCCGAAAATATGACAGGTGTCAGTTTGTTGACTGTAGCCTGTTGGGGATTGTCGTTTGGCCCTTGTGCTTGTCCCGAAAGAGTTTGGTTGATATACAAACTGATGCCGAATCCGAGGATCATCACCAAAATATCCCAGTGGATTTTACCGTCTGGGTCGATCGCGCCAACGCGGCCTAGAGCTTCAATAAACAGGAAGCCTTTGTTTGTAGCCAATCCGGGGATTGTGCCTTGAACTGTGGCTTCACCGGGCGCTAAGGCTGTGATGTTGCCCTGTTCGTCTACCGTGACAGTTTCTTCGCCTTTGATGACTTTCCAACGAGGAACAAAGTCAATTTCGCTTTTATTTTCGGTAGCTAGGACTGTGAGAGCTTTACCCTCTGGGGTTTGAAAATCAATTTTGGTGGTGTCACCAACAGAGAGTTTGTCGCCGCCTGGAATCACGCCCACAACTGGAGCATGAAAAGTACCTGTGACGTAAATATTTTGGGGCGGTGTAGCAAAAGCTTGCGGTTGAACAGCTTCGATTTGTTCTTTTGGCAAAACTTGAACATTAACGCTGTAATTTATGTCAGAAAACGGCGAACCCCTGAGCGTCGCAAACAGCGCAAACAGCACTGGCATTTGCAAAACTAATGGGAAACATCCTGCTAGAGGGTTGCCAAATTCTTTGTAGACTTGGCTCATTTCCTCCTGCTGTTTAGTAGGATTGTCTTTATAGAGTTTTTGAATTTGATCTACTCGCTCTTTCATCAACGGCTGCGCTACTTTCATGCGTCGCATATTGCGAAGAGAGCCTGCGTTGAGAGGATAAAGAGCAAAGCGGATCACGAGCGTCAGAGATACGATCGCTAAACCGTAGCTTGGCACGATCCCGTAGAAAAAATCTAGGATCGGGAGCATGAGGTTGTTGGAAAGAAACGAGATACCAAAATCCATTCGCTTTGAGTTAATTTAGGTGCTCTATGTTTACTGTTGAGAACTAATTGCATCCACTGGATACGGGCTGCCTCAACTTTTGGGCCTTTGTCTCTATCTTAGGACATTGCCCGTCGATCGACCGCCCGGCCTGCGGATTTTTTGTAATTAGTTTGCCAATAATCGAACTAATTTTCGCCTGATTTGAGGGCGAAGTTATTCGGTTATTTAGCTGGAGTCGCGTTAGCTTTTTGAGCTGCTGCGGGCAGTTTTTCGTTAATGTAGTCATACATGGCTCGAAATTTCGGAATCGATCGCAGTTCTAAGCGACTGCCATTTTTCATTGTCAGCACCATGTCTCCGTAGCTTCCGAAACCGCGAGGTACTGTGACGATTTTGACTATATCTGAGTAGATAACGTCTGTGCGTTCGCGCCCCATCCAACCGCTAGTTACGGACACTCGGCGGCTGGTGATCCGGTAGCGCAGCCACAGAGCCCGGACAATCGATCCTACTGCGAGGGGAATTCCCACAACAGTCAGCCCCAGGAGTAAGTTGACGATCAAGTCTCCGGGTGCTGGGCCGCCTTCATAATATACTTCCTCTCGAATTCCCATTTAGTACCTCGGCTTCTACCAACAACTGCTCTAATTCTTGCAGAATTTCGGCATAATTGCACTCTTGTGCGATCGGACGCACGACAATTACTAAATCCCACCCGAATTTCAATCGAGGCAATAGCTGTCGCAAAGCTGCCCGAATCTGGCGCTTAATCCGGTTGCGGACTACAGCACGTTTGCTAACTTTCAGACTGATAGAAATGCCTGTGCGAGTGGGCTGCAAGGATTTTTCGGCTGTCGGTTTGCGGCTTTCGATGCTTTTGGGTTTGCGCAGAGCTCTGAGGCTGAAATGAGCGGAGTTGCGGCGCATTCCCTTGCGGTAAACGGCGCTGAAGTCTTTTCGGTGTTTGAGTCGGTTTGCATCGGGCAACATGGCGTAGGGCGATCGATCGGGAGCCTCTCAATCTTCATCCAGTGCTAGACTGCGAGGCGGTGGCGACCTTTGCTGCGGCGGGCTTTGATTACCAATCGACCGGTTGCAGTACGCATTCTGGCGCGAAAACCGGATGTTCTTTTTCTTTTGCGGCTGGTTCCGTGCAGGGTTTGCTGTGTCATTTTGATTTCTCCGAGCTTGTTACTTTACTTTTGATTAATATTCACAATCTTCTAGTTTACCATAGAGTGGTTTTCTTGGCAATATTTTTTTAATTCGCGATATAATGAGGTTTTAATATTGTTTTTAGGGAAAGATCGTGACAACTACTTCAAATAATGAGCCGACGCTAGCAGATGTTATTCAAAAGCTAGACAAGCTCTCGGCTGATGTTGAGAGAATATCGAATAAAACTGAGAGAATATCGAATAAAACTGCTAAAAATAGCGATCGGGCTTATAGAGATAATGACAACTTAGATAATTCATATAAAGTTACGCAGTGGCTTGTACAACTTTCTTATATTTTGATGGCAAGTGCGACTATTACGGTGATTATTACTTCGGTTCTCCGCAGGTAAAAATCTTGGGCTGGGCGACGAGACATCGACTATATTCTGGGTTTCTTGGGCTGTGCATAATCTCCAGAAACCGGGTTTCTTCGGAGATATCTCGTATCTCAACCAAAGTTATCGCAGAAACCCGGTTTCTCAGCCTGTGCATAATCTCCAGAAACCGGGTTTCTTCGGAGATATCTCGTATGCCAACTAAAATTATCGCAGAAACCCGGTTTCTCAGCCTGTGCATAATTTCCAGAAACCGGGTTTCTTCCGATATCTCTCGTATCCCAACCAAAATTATCGCAGAAACCCGGTTTCTTGGCCTGTGCAATAATCTCCAGAAACCGGGTTTCTTGAGAGATATCTCGTATCCCAACCAAAATTATCGCAGAAACCCGGTTTCTCAGCCTTTGCATAATTAAGGAGAAACCCGGTTTCTTGGCCTGTGCAATGACTGCTGAATTTATTTCAATTCAACGTTGACGCTGGCAGACATCCCCGGTGCAATTCGCGATTCATAGCCTTTCACACTTTCGGCATCAAACACAACTTTCACCGGAATCCGTTGCACAACTTTGGTGAAGTTTCCCGTCGCATTATCGGGAGGCAATAGGGAGAATTGAGCGCCAGAAGCTGGGGAGAAACTATCGAGATGGCCTTCAAATTTGCGGCTACCAAAAGCATCTAATTTAATTTCTACTTTTTGGCCTGGTTTCATGTTTGCCAGTTGCGTTTCTTTGAAGTTGGCAATTACCCACAAATCGTTACTGACGATCGCCATTAACGGACTTCCCGACTGTACCCGCTGCCCGATTTCAACCGACTTTCGGCCGATTTGTCCGGCGGCTGGTGCGGTGATATTCGCGTAGGAAAGTTGCAGTTGAGCGTCTTTCACCGAGGCTTCCGATTGGACGATCGCAGCCTTAGCAGCATCATACTGCGATCGGCTGACTTTAGTTTGCTCACCCGTAGCTTCGGCTTGTTGCAATCCGCCCTTCGACGTAGCAAGTTTAGCAGCCGCGGTGGTGATACCTTCTTGGGCTACAGCGACTTTAGCTTGCGCGGTGGCGATACCAACTTGGGCTCGTGCTACTTGGGATTCAGCTTGTTTTACTCCTTCTTGAGCTTGGGCGACTGCTGCTTGGGCTGCGGTTACGCCTTCGGTGGCTTGGGCTAAGCGCGCTCTAGCTTGGGCAATGCCTTGTTGGGCGGCGGTGGTTTGAGCTTGGGCTACTTCGTAGGCTGCTTTGGATGCGTCTAATTGCTGGCGGGCGATCGCACCTTGAGACTGCAAGCTTTCGTAACGTTTATAATCAGCTTGCGTTTTCACTGCATTAGCTTGCGCTTGCACTAACTGAGCTTCGGCTGCGGCAATTCCGGCTTCGGCTTCCGTCACTTTGGCTTGCGCTTGGGGAATTCCGGCTTGGGCTTGGGCGACTTTGGCGATGGCGGCGGGCACGCCAGCTTGAGCTTCGGCGACTGCGGCTTCGGCGGCGGGCACGCCTTGTTGGGCTTCTCTAATTGCTGCTTGGGCGGTAGAAATCGCAGCATTCGCACCGCCAATATCTCCTTCGGCTTGGGCTGTTTTGCCTTGGCTGGTTTGAGAGGCTAGGGAAATATTAGCTTGTGCTGCTTCGGCTTGGCGACGGGCGTTTTCTAAGGCTGCTTGGGCTTGTTGGACTTTAACTTGGTAGTCGCGAGGATCGAGTTTAATCAGCAGTTGTCCGGCTTTTACTTGTTGGTTGTCTTGTACTAAGACTTCGCCGACAGTACCGTTGACGCGGCTGCTGATTTGGTGGATGTGTCCGGCTACTGTAGCGTTTTCGGTTTCTTGGTGGATTGAGCTGTATTGCCAGTAGTTGTAGCCGAAGTTGCCTGCGACGATCGCCCCGACGCCCAGCGCTGCGAAAATCAGCGGTTTCTTGGACTTTTTCTTTGGTGTTTGGGCCACCGCCAAGGGTGCTTGCAGTTCTGTTTCGGCGCTGGTTTCGACATCGGCGGGGGCACTGACTTCTGTCTCTGGGGCGGGGATTATTGGTAGGCTTTTGGCAATGGTATCGTCGATCGGCTTTTCTACTTCTAATAACCCCAATGCTTGGCGATTACCGTTACCGTTGAATTCTGCTGAGTTAGTTTCGTTGGTGAGTTTCATGGTAGTTGACTCCTGAGATTTTAATAAGATGCCGTTTAGTTAGAGTGCGTAGTATTTGTTTGTTGAGGCTGCTTTTTTTAAGAGTTTGTAGTATTTTTGGCCTATTTGTAATGTAGTAGAGGTAGATGCTGCTGCGCTTCTTCCGTGAGACTGATTTGTCGATTTAGGAAAGATTGACGATCGCCCGATCGATCAATTCTGAGAAGCATTCTCGATCCGCCTGGGAAATTCCAGTCATCGATTTCTCTCTAATATCTGCTACTAGCGGCGGCAGTACGTCTTGCAGTTCCCTGCCTGCATCCGTCAGCCAAATTCGCCAAATCCGTCGATCGCGCGTGTCTCTCTCGCGGCGGACTAAATCTCTTTCTTCCATGCGATCGATCACACCAGTCAGTGTACCGCCTACCTGTTGCAATTTGTCGCCAATGCTGGAAGTTGCTAAACCGTCTTCTTGCCACAAGCAACACAGCACCAGCCAGTGAAAGGGTGTAAGTCCAAAGGGTTCTAGTCCTTCTTGCAGCTTGCGAGTGCCTAGCTGTGCCAGCAGTTTGATGCGGTAGCCTAGGCTGTGGGGGGCGAGAACTTCGTGCCAGTGAGCTAGATTTGGGCGATCGACAGTGGACGTAGTAACCATCTGTTTATTAGTTAGCGTTCGTACTATAAGTGTAAAATGTTTTTTGGGATCTGTCAAGGCCAAGTTTTTGGTGAAGCTTAGCCCAGCGTGGCGGATGTCCGCCCTGGGAAAGTTTGTTTACAATTCTTAATTGTTCCTAAACTAGAAAGAGTAAATCTAGTTTGCGATCATAATTTATGTTGCTGACCGCCGATCAACGTACCAAGTTAGACGACACCAACGATACACTATTCTATTCCTCTCCTCGGTTTGTGACTCATGTAGATGACGGGTTTATTCAGCAACTAACCGATTTGTATCGGGAACGGCTGAAACCGAATACTCGGATTTTTGATATGATGAGCAGTTGGGTTTCTCACTTCCCCGACGAGATGCAATTTGCCCATGTCGAAGGGCACGGCATGAATCAAGAGGAGTTGGCAAAGAATCGCAGACTGAATCATTATTTCGTGCAGAATTTGAACGCAAATCCTAAATTACCACTGCCGGATGCAGAGTTTGACGCGGTTGTCAACTGTGTTTCGGTACAGTATTTGCAACACCCGGATGCGATTTTTGCCGAGATTCACCGCATTTTAAAGCCTGGTGGCGTCGCAATTATGAGCTTTTCTAACCGGATGTTTTATCAAAAAGCCATTGCAGCTTGGCGAGAAGGTTCGGAGGGCGATCGGGTAAAATTAGTCCAGGGTTACTTTGATTCTGTCAAAGGAGCGAATATACCCGGATTTAGCAAGCCGGAAGTAATAGTTCGCAAGCCTAATTTGCCGAGTTTTATGCAAATGATGCGAATAGCAAGTGGCGATCCGTTTTATGCAGTAGTTGCTTACCGCCAAAGTTAGAATTTTCAAGGTTTGTAGTAAGGACTTTAGTCCGCTAATTTTTGAGAGGACTAAAGTCCAATGGTACTGAAAAAGTCTGGGATTGTTGGCTAAAAACAATGAGTTTCCGAAGGTTTTGATCTCTGTGGTTTACCAAATTTCAGTGCCATTGAACTTAGGTATCTAGCTACTCACATTCCTCTTCATGCAAAAATATCCAGCCTTCTCTCTGTAATCTCATAGCAAATTCTGTCACTGCTGTAGCTGCTTCGGATTCCTGGCAACCAGTTTTAGATTGAACTCGATGAATAGCATCATCCCAAGACGACTCTTCTGCCAATGCATCCCAGATTGCGCTAGCAGTTTTGTTCAATCTAATTATAAGATTTGTTCTGCAATCATGGAGGATTTGAACTTCATTGACATTTATCGATTTTACTGATGTGCTAATTTGCGCCAAAAACTTTCCTGACATAGCTTCTCTCCTTACCTTATCCCTCCAAATATCACATCTGATGCCCTGTGTTTCCCGAATCAAGAAACCTAAGCCACATCTCGACTCCAGCAGCTCTAATTAGGGCAGGGCTATAGCGCTGTAGTGTTTGCGGGTTGCTAAGTATCTCCAGCATACGCTTAGAATCAATCACCTCAAGTTGTGCCAACAGCGACTCTTCACCTAGTAGCTGACTCAGTTCAGAGCAATTGTTTCGACAATAGCTTTCTGCTACTGCTACATAAGGAGAGCGAACCTCTCTACCAATAATTTCTTGAGGCAAATCCCGAAGATAGGCTAGTCGCAAAGTGAACTTAGAAATAGTGTCCCCTGCATGGAAGCAAGCTCGGTGTTGTACCCCCAAACTCAAACAGAACTCAAGTAATGCCCGATCGGCAAAAGGATGCACAAGTGCTACTCCTTTAGGAGAGAAGGCATGAGTCACTATTGCTGTGTCTAGTTCTCCATTGATTAATTGCTTGATGTTGTGGTAGACACTTTCGGAACTAATGGAAGGGAGTTCTCGGTGGTATGTATAGCGACCTAGTTCTCGTGCCTTTTCAAGCGCTGCTGGGGTAAGCCAAGCACCACCTAACTCGATTCTAGGATGGTCTTCTGGCTGAAGTTTCTCCATGTGGATCTGAGAGAGGCCGCGGAGAGTTTGGATGGCTTGGACACGTCCGTACCGAGCGACCAAAGCACCGAAGGTTTTCACTAGGGTTAGAGGATTTTGTGCTGGCATCAGCTCCGCAAAGATAGGATCGCTCCAATGACCTTGAAATATTGTGTCACCTAGATGACCGCTGGCGATCGCAGAAATTCCTAGTTCATTTGCTGTTGTGGCAGAATTCAGAAAGCAGTGGAAAAACGAATGACTAAAAGGGACGGTTAGATTGTTCATGCACTTGAGATAATCTCCATTCACACTTATTGAAGTGCTAAAGTCTTTCACCGTAAGTTCTATACCCAATTTGTTCGCTACGCTCTGTGCTGCTGTCTGTTCATCGCGCAGTATGCTCAACTCCTTCCAATTCCAATGAATTCCCGTAACGTTTTCAGTTATTTTCGCAGCTTCAAAAGCTGCAACGGCTGAATCAAAACCTCCACTTAGCAAAATCCCCACCTTGGAACAGCCTGCCAACTTCTGATTAACCGCAGCCCCGATGAGTAATCGCAATTGGCTGGCCGCCTCGGAAAGTTCCAGCTTTGTGCAGTCTCGAACTACAAAGTCATCAATGCTAACTTTCTTCGAGCCATCACATCGAACTTGAAGGCAGTAACCAGATGGTATGCGTTGTATATCACGATAGTAAGTACGGCTTGGAGGTATATCCCCAGCTACGGTCAGAGCAGGTAGTAACTCAATGTCTACCGAACCGATTGAAGGCCTCTCATCAAGAAACAAATCCCTAGGATTCGTAGACCAAAGAAAGTGATTTCTTAAAAAACGATAGTAAACGGATCTTGTTCCTACAACACTGCGATAAATAAAGCAACATGAGCGTTCTGGAGGTAAATAGGTTAAGATAAAATCGCCATCCAGGTCGCCAAAAGGTGGTGAGTCCCCCGAATCAAGAAATTCCTGAAGAGCGTGAAGCTCAGAAAGCGTGTTATCACCACGACCAAATACCTGTGTCCCGAGCTGGGCAATCCCACACAGGGTTACACGTAACACAGAGGTAGAGGCTTTTATCTGACTGGTCTGTAGTTGAGGAAAAGGATGAAGACATTGTTCTAGCAAAATTTTGTTCGATAGTAACTCGTAAGAGTTTTGGTGAAGGGTGCTTGAATCAATGATGGATAAAATACTCCAGTTCAAGATGGAATCCTGTGTTGCTATGTATGGAAACACGCCAGCCAATCCCACAAAATGGGTAAGTGATGAAGGTGATTTCATAAAATTCAAATACAAGTGTGATTTTTAGTTCTTGTCATTGAGTAGGGTTTGGCAATCTTCAGGCTAAAATGAGGTTGTATGCGTTAATTTAAGAGGTATTAAGGTCGTTAAATACAGTCGCAGTGATACAGGATTACTTGACCTAAAATACTCTCCACACCTGTAATCTCTTTCACAAAGCGCGATTTTTTGTCCGTGTCAGCCTTCTTTTTGATACAGCGTAAGCTAAGGTCTATGGTCATCAACAACTTGACTGTGAACCAATTTTCTGAACAGACCTTCCTGAGATAAAAGTGCAGACGGTGATCCTTGTTGACTGATACTTCCTCTGTCAAATACAACAATTTTGTCGCATTCCAAGATCGTTGATAGACGATGACTAATGAGGATTACCGTAAGTCGGGGAAACTTTTTTCTAAGATTTTGAAACAGAGTGACTTCCGATTGGCTATCAAGTGCGTTTGTAGCCTCGTCGAGAATCAATAAATCGGGATTGGCAGCAAGCCCCCTGGCAAGACCAATGCGTTGCCGTTCACCGCTACTCAATTTTTTCTTACCTTCCACAATTAGGCTATGGATTCCGTCCAGTCTGTTGACAATATCCATAGCCCCTACCATCTCCAAAAGTGAGTAAACAATCTCTGGTGACACCCCTTGCCTATCAAACGCAACGTTATCAAACAGCGACCCACTGTAAAGGTTTGTATCGCCATTAACAAACCCCACGCAGATACGGAAGGCTTCTTCATCCCAGTCCGACAGCAGTCGCCCCCCAGCCATAACATGACCGCTTGTTGGGATTCGGAGTCCAGCAAGTATCTGTGCAAGTGTTGATTTCCCTGCTCCACTTGCGCCTGCAACTGCGACCCAATCACTCCTCTCAACGGTGATGTTCGCATCTCGGAGTACAGCCTCCCCAGTTCCGACCAACAGTCTGATGTTGTGGCAGGTAAGAGGAAGAACCGAGAAAGGTTGGTCATTCTCATCACTTTCAGTCATGCTACATTTTGTCCCAGAGTTTTTGTGGAACAACTCAACGACTTCTTGAGCTAAAAACTCATCGATTCTTTGTAATGATGCTAAAGCAGTTGTGTAAGAACTGTACACATCGCCAAGCGACTGACTAGGGAATGCAAGAGTCGCCATAAGTTGACCCAACGCTAGCACATCGCCAAAGGATAGTTTTTCTTGAAAAGCCAACAAGCCCGCAAAGAAATAGGTGACGCCATAAACTATCCACAGAGCAAGATAACCAATCTTCGAGACTATTGCCACACGCTCCTGCATCAGTTGTGTATCTAGCCTGTTTCTGAATCTTTTCCTAAGTATTTCTTCTGCCCAAGGAATCGCAAAAGTAGCTCTTAAACTCAGCACATCAGTTAGAAACTCAGAGGACTTAATCAAGACAGCAGTCTCAGCTTCTTGGTTATTGCGAGACGCATCTACAAGACGTTTTCGCATCAGCGCAGGGCTAGCGGTCAACATCAAAATCATGATCGGTGCTACCAACAATAGTCGCCAATTAATTGCGGTTCTTCCTTACTTGGTATGCTAAATCAATAGCTAAATCAGTAAAAATATCTGAACAAATATATAGAAAAGTAAATCAAGTCTTGATCAGGCTTGACATTTAGGCTTATTTAATTGT
>CASBQF010000155.1 GCA_949127775.1 Oscillatoriales cyanobacterium PMM_0080 | reverse complement strand
GCGCGATCGTACAAATCGCCTGCTTCATAATTCTTGCCTAACACTCGACATTTTTCGGCTGACACCAAATCCAACTTATGTTGATAATTCATAGGAGCATAGTGCGCCCAGTGCTGTAACTGCGTTTGGTTTTGTGCCACCCGCTCTAATGCTTCTGTTTTCTCATCTGACGGTTGACTCAACAATGCCATAGCTATCAAAGAATCATAGAGATAAAACGCAGGTTCACCGACGGTTCCCGCAACTGCCATTAAATAGCCTCTGCCTAAAAGTGCATGGTTGTTAGCTTGCTCAACTTCCCCAAACAAAAAGCAAAGAGTCAGCTTATACAAAGAGAAGTTATACAACCCAAATTGATCGTTAGCAGACAGCAGCAGGGGCAGAAACTCCGTCTCTTGGAGGGCTTTCCCAGACAATCGGGTGGGATGCTCCGCAAAACCCAGCAAATTTAAAATAGATTGCCAATATATCCGGCAGTAATTGGCTGTGATCAATTGGTTCAATTGCACTAACCCATTGCAGTAGTTGCGAGTATCCTGCTCTAAGGTAACAAGGGGCTGACCGCACCAAAAAGAATTGTAAACAAAAACGTTAGCATTATGTCCGACAAATTCCTGGTTTCCGATTTCTAGGGCACTCCTGTAACCCTCGCTCAAGAGTGGTAAGGTATCTTTGATATGAGATTTACGATGCCAGATAGACATTCCTAGCACCAATAACACTTCAGGTTTAGTAGCTTTAGCATCCAGTTTTAAGACGACCTGGAGTGCTAAGTCACCAAACTGTGTTGCTGTATTTACATCTTGCAACAGATTAGACAAAATGATGCCGTAGCAAGCATAGCTAAGACCTGAAACAGGTATGTTTCCGTACCGAAGGGATAGTTTTACTGACAGCGAAATCACTAATGGAAACAAGGGAGATCCACAGGCGTAAGCTGCTGACATGATGCTGCTGGCAATCTGGATAATTGCGAGTTTGTTCGCATCTGTCATCACAGGTAGGTGAACAAAATCTTCAATTTTTTGGTCTCCAATGAGTTCCCTAATCTCTTGGATTTCCTGTTGAATATCTGTCGGTGTGGGTATTTCGGGAAAAGTTACGCCAAGCTGTTGCAGGAGCTGTTGGGCGATCGCAATGGCTGCGGTAAATTTAGCCTGGGATATATTAGATTGAATTCTAATTCGGTAAACCTTTACCTTTTCTAGTAAGGATTGTGCCTGTTCAGTGACAATCTCAATCAACTGTTCCATTACCTCAAAATCACCACACAAAGAAGCCACTTCCGCCGCTAATTCATGCAGAGCGAGGGTCATTTCATACTGCTGTTGCCAAGCATTCTCTCCCAACACGGATAATCCCACTGCGGCATATTCGCGAGCAGCCTGATAGGCGGTGGCGGCTCGGGCTTTGCGGCAAGCGGTGAGGTTAAGTTGTACCAAATTATCGCGTTCTGTTTGGTCTTCAATCAGCGCAATCCCATAATTCAACTGATTGACTACTGAAAAGATTTGCTCTTCTATAGCTGCGGGTGAACTTTGCTGCATCAGCAATTGTCCGATCTGATAGTGAGCGCGGGCTCGCTCTTGTTCGGGAATCAACGAATAGGCGGCTTGCTGAACGCGATCGTGCAAAAACTTGTAATTCACAACCTCCGAATTTTGTGTCTCATCCCGTATTTCGCGCCCCACATAAAACTTGTATATTTCACTTTCAGGCAAAATCAATCCTTCTTGCAATGCCTTCCACAAATCCGCCGCCGTTTCCGTTACCAATTGCTCAGAAACCACGCCCAAAGTCGCCAAATCAAACTGATTCCCAACACAAGCCGCCAACTTCAAAATATTCTGAGTCGCTGGCGGCAGTTTTTGCAACTGCAACGCCATAAACTCCACCACATCATCCGTCAGTGCCGCATCTCTTACTCGCACAATATCGCACTGCCAATTTCCCCCTTTCCAGTCAAACTCAATCAACCCATCCTGATGTAATGCCTTGAGAAACTGCGTGGCAAAAAATGGATTTCCTTTAGTTTTTTGTGCCACCAAATTCGTCAATAATCTTGCCGAATCTGGAACACAATTGAGCGTATCAGCCACCAAGTAATTTAGACTTTCTGAACTCAACGGTTCCAGCGTAATCGTATTCACGGTTGCCCCTGCTTTTACCACTGCATCCAGTGTCAGCATCAACGGATGCGCTGGCGAAACTTCATTATCTCGGTAAGCACCAATTACTAATAAATAGTTGGTTTTTGACTCAGACATCAGCAGTTGCATTAACTGTAGCGATGCGGAATCTGCCCACTGCAAGTCATCCAAAAATATTACTAGGGGATGTTCGAGTTTTGCAAACACCTGAATAAAGTTTTGGAACAGCAAATTAAACCGATTTTGAGCCGCATTTCCAGATAATTCGAGGGCTGGTGGTTGTTGCCCAATAATTTTTTGGAGTTCGGGAATTACTTCAATGATAACTTGCCCGTTATCGCCTAGTGCTTGCAATATTTGAGTTTGCCATTTTTCTAACTTCTCGTCACTTTCGCTGAGAAATTGTGCCATTAAATCTCGAAATGCTTGCACAAAAGCTGAAAACGGAATATTGCGGTTAAATTGGTCGAATTTGCCTTTGATGAAATAGCCGCGCTGCCGCACAATTGGTTTGTGGACTTCGTTAACTACAACTGTTTTCCCAATCCCGGAAAAACCAGCTACTAGCATCATTTCTACCCCCCTTTGTTTCCCCTTATCAATGGGTGATGCAACGCGCTCAAAGGCTTCGAGTAGGGTTTTTACTTCGGTTTCTCTCCCGTATAGTTTCTCTGGTATGCTGAAGCGATCGCACACATCTCTCTGGGCTATTTCAAAACGTTCTATCCTACCACTTTCTGCTAGTTGACGCAAACAAAATTCTAAGTCAAATTTGAGCCCCAAAGCACTCTGATAGCGGTCTTCGGCGTTTTTTGCCATCAATTTGCTGACAATCTCTGAGAGTACCGACGGGATTTGCGGATTGATGCAATGCAGTGATGGCGGTTGCTTGGCAATATGAGAGTGTACCAATTCCATCGGATCGATCGACTGAAACGGCAATTCTCCCGCCAGCAATTCGTAAAAAGTCACCCCTAGCGAGTAAAAATCAGTGCGGTAGTCAATCCCGCGATTCATCCTTCCCGTTTGTTCGGGTGACAAATAGCCGAGTGTGCCTTCGAGCACGTTAGGATTCATCAGGGTTTGAGTTTCCCTCGGCAGCAAAGATGCGATGCTAAAGTCAATCAGTTTAACTTGTTTTGTTTCTGGGTTAATTAAAATATTGGCGGGTTTAATGTCTTTATGAATGATCCGGTGGTGGCACAGTATATCTAATGTATTGCTGATGTCGATCGCCATTTGCAGAAAATCGCTTAAATTCGGTAGAGTTTCCCCTTGTTTCGTCCACTCTTTCAGAGAAATTCCCCCGAAGTCTTCCATTACCAACGCATAGCTGTTTTGGTAAGCTTCCAAGCTGTATGTTTCGATGATTCCGGGTAAATTGAGGTTTTTGGCGATCGTGTACTGATTGCGAAATTGCACCAGTTCGCTAAAGCTGGGATACTCGCTATGCAACACTTTGATGGCGACTGGTTGTTTGTCACAGAGGCGAAGGGCGCGATAGACTAGGGTGCGAGTTCCTGAATAAATGCGATCGAGCGTTTGATAACCTCTCAACGTTAAATTTTGAGTTGTCATACTTTTTGTTATTCGCCTCATCTGCGGGATATTGGTAGCTTAACAGAAGCAAATAGAGTTTTCCACTTTTGTGATTGTGAAGTATAATTAATATGACACAAATCGCTCAATATTTGTGATTTGTGTCACCAATAAAAAGGAATTATTAAACTAGAAAAAATCTTATTTTAATTAAAAACTAAATAGCCACATCCAGTCAAGTAGGGTGCGTCAGGGGCAGAATATTTTGACTACCTACTCAAAAA
Source organism: Oscillatoriales cyanobacterium PMM_0080 (assembly GCA_949127775.1). Taxonomy (GTDB): domain Bacteria; phylum Cyanobacteriota; class Cyanobacteriia; order Cyanobacteriales; family Microcoleaceae; genus Microcoleus. The sequence continues at coordinate 1,488 of CASBQF010000155.1, read as the reverse complement.
TTTCGTCCCTGACGCACCCTACAATCATTAAGTATTAATACTTATTCACCCTAGCAGATAATTTTCCAGACAGGCCTTGACACTGACAAAAGCGCGTGTCAAGATAGTGTTGAGGAATAAATCAACATAGGTGAAAACTATGGCACGGCACGCAAAACAATCATCTCAAGTCAAAAGTTCCAGCAGCCAAGCAGCCTCGAATACTCGCACCAAATTTACCCTCTACAATTTTGCCGGAAACGAAAAGGCATTCTATTTAGTCGATCGCCTCAATCTCGAAAGAAAGCCCGGTGATATCCCCGAAAAATCCGTCGCCCACAGCATCATTATTATCGATCGCTCCGGCTCGATGTATTCTGACTTAAAACCGCTGAAAGAAACCCTGATTAAGCTTTTAACCTTAGACGAATACAACAATTACCAGCTAATTGTCAGCCTGATTTCCTACGCCGGCAATGGAGACGTAATTTGTCACTTCCAGCGAATTCCCATTCAAGAAGTGATGAAGTTTGAATCTCAATACATCAAAGAAATTCAACAAATACATACCGCTGGCTGTACCTGCATATCGCAGTCAATGCAGCTTGCTAAATCTCTGGTGAAAGCGGGAGAAGTGACGGCGATCAATTTGCACACAGACGGCTATGCAAATGACCCCAGTGCTAATTCTGAATCTGCAAAAATAGCGGAAGTTTGCGAAGAACTTAAGGACATGGATGTGTTTGCAAACACGATATCCTATGCCTCTGCCGACTTCAAATTGCTCTCCAAAATCGCCAACACTTTATCTGGAAATTGCATTCGCGCCGGCGAAGTTAAAATGGTTTATGATGCTCTTTACGATAGCACCAAACTGTTAGGTGATTTCGTTGCGCCTGCGCTGGAAGAACCGTTAATTAAGGAATACGATTATCAAGTTTTTGTATCTAAAACGGGCAAGAAAATCAACGGTTCATCGAGCACGTTGAAAATCTGCGGGCTGAAAGCAGACGATGCGGGATTGTTTTATAAGTATCAGCAAGTTACCAAAGATGAGTATGACAAATTAGAGGTTTCGGTTGCTCAAACTGATGAGTCGGTGTTTGCTTTTGCGAAAGCTAACCTCGCTGACGGCAATTTAAATACGGCGAAGTATGCGCTGGCGAGTACCTTCGACGCTACTTTGACGGAAAAACACGCTAAAGCTTTGACAAATGCTCAAATAGCGGGGTTTACGGAGGATTTGGAACAGGCTGTGTTTGCGCCTGATGTGTTGCAAAATCATCAAATTGGCGATCGGGTAAAAGTCAGCGATAAAATTTCCCTGCTGGAGTTGATCGAGATATTGGAGGAAAACAGCAACAGCATCATCATCAACTTAAAACACTTACAAGAAAACTATCAGCGCAAAGGTTTGAAGCGAATTGAAGGAAAGCGAGACGAAAACGGCAACCTTGTCAAGCCTTTGCTGAAAACAGAATTCTTAGATGGCGGCGAATACGTGCGGAT
>CASBQF010000154.1 GCA_949127775.1 Oscillatoriales cyanobacterium PMM_0080 | reverse complement strand
TTGTTCTCCAAATTCATACCTCTAGCTCCATACTTATTTTCAAACTCCAAATTTTGCGCTTCATACTTTTTCAACACCACCGCCAAATCATCTAAATCTACAGGTTTGCTGAGATAATCGTCCATCCCCGCCGCCAGACACTTTTCTCGTTCCCCCGGCATAGCGTGAGCAGTTAAAGCAATAACAATAGTATGCCGATCGCCTTTTTCTGCCTTTTCTCGTTCCCTCAACTTTTGCGCTGTTTCGTAACCGTCTAGTACAGGCATTTGACAGTCCATTAACACCAAATTATAGCCTTTTTTTGCTAGCAAATCTAGCGCTTCTTGACCATTGGTGGCGCAGTCAGCATGATAGCCTAAAGCCGCCAACTGTTCGACAATAACTTGTTGATTGATCGGGTGATCTTCCGCCAGTAAAATTCTCAGCGATGAGGGCGAATTGGGAGTAACAGATTGAAAATTAACTGATGGTAACTTGCAATTACTAGCAGCCTCCAAACCTTTAAATTCTCCTATTTCCTTCACAGAAGCTAGCAAAGCTTCAAGCAGGCGGGAAGGCCGCACTGGCTCGATCAAATAGCCGCTAAAACCGACACTACAAAGCGCTTCAGCCTTCGGTTGTTCCCGCAAAGCAGTCATGGCGATTAACCAGCCAACTCCCTGGATCGATCGCACTTTCAAACCAAATTCCTCAGCCTCAAAATCCGGCATTTGCAAATCCACAAGCACCGCATCGCAGAATTTTTCCCCTTCCCCCGAATTCTGAGAAATCGCCCCCTGGGTATTTTCCAACCAAGTCAAAGCAGTAGCAGCAGTTTCTGCTTCGTCGCAGCGAGCACCCCAACTTTGAGCGAGCGATCGCACCGCCGCCCTCCTCAAAGCGCTTCCAGACACTACTAACAGCTTCTTACCCGCAAGTTTGGTAGCCCGAGACTCAGATTGCAACTGTTTTTCCAAAGGTACAGCGAACCAAAAAGTCGAACCGTTGCCGAGAAAACTGCGAACCCCAATTGCGCCTCCCATCATCTCGACTAACTGCTTACAAATAGCCAAACCCAAACCCGTACCGCCATACATCCTAGTCGGAGATCCATCTACCTGAGAAAAAGATTGGAACAGCTTTGTCTGCCCTTCCGGCGAAATTCCAATCCCCGTATCCCGCACCGAAAATAGCAATTTTGGCGATTGTTTGTCGTCTGCGAGTCGATCGCCTCGCTTGACTGTTATGTGAACAAACACTTGACCGCGATCGGTAAATTTGATCGCATTTCCCGTCAAATTAAGCAAGATTTGCTTCAATCTGCCTGAGTCGCCGACCAACTTTCGCGATACCGAACTATCAACTAAAATATTCAATTCAATACCCTTTTCCTCTGCCAAATGTGCAACCATTTCGATCACTGATTCAATGCAGCTATCCAAATCAAAATCAGCTTTCTCCAGCCGCATTTCTCCGGCTTCAATCTTAGAAAAATCGAGGATATCATTAATCACGCTCAGCAAATGTTCAGCACTACGATAAATAGTGTGAGCAGACTGCCGCTGTTTCGGTTCTAGAGGAGTGCGCAGTAGCAATTGAGCCATGCCCAAAACCCCATTCATCGGAGTGCGAATTTCGTGACTCATATTCGCCAAAAATTGCGACTTTACCCGGCTCGCTTCTAGGGCAGTTTCCCGCGCTTCCACCAACTCATTAATCTTGTCAGTAACCATCACAATTCCCCCGACTTCGCCATCGGGATCGTACCAAGGGTGAGCGGCCCAACGCAGGTACATCACAGAGCCATCTGCTCGTTCCCAAGCATCTTCGCTCAGGGAAACTACGTCACCTTTGAGCACTGCTTGATACATTACTTTCCAGCGATTCGGTATATCTGGAAACAATTCATAATGACTAAGATTAATCAGAGACTGCCACTCTAAATTATATTGAGTCAGCCACTTGTGCGAGTTAGCTAAATAGCGCATTTCCGTATCGAACATCGCCATTGCTACGGGCACGCAGGTAACAATTTGTTTGAGTTGCTGCCGTTCTCTTTCTAGAGCATTTTCCGCCTGTTTGCGATCGGTAATATCGCTAATCATGCCGGCCATCCGCAGCGCTTTTCCTTCGGAATTCCGCTGAGCTTTTCCCTGAGAAGTGCAGTAGCGATAAGCACCAGAGGAGTGCAGCAGCCGGAATTCTACATTGTAGTCGATTTCTTGTTCTAAATGAGCGTCGATCGCCCGGACGATACCATTCTTGTCCTCGGGGTGCAGGCGGTTGTAGAGAGCATCCATCGTGCGGCCAAATCGATCGCGTGACAAACCGATAATTTCCAAAAGGCGATCGTTCCAATACACCTCATTTTTACTTAAATCCCAATCCCAAATTCCGTCATTCACTCCTTCTAAAACTAATCTGTATCGTTCCTCACTTTCCCTGAGTTTTTGGCTAGCATGAAACGCTTGAGATTCGGCGCGGTAAACGCGCAGGGCATTGTACAAACTGCGCGACAAACTCTCGGCAGACATCTTGCCTTTAGTGATATAATCAGAAGCTCCAGCCTTCATCAATTCCACAGCAATTTGTTCGTCGCCTTGACCTGTGAGTACAATTAAAGGAACTTTCAGCCCCGCTTTTCGGACATCTTGCACCAAACTCAGTCCGTCTCCGTCAGGCAAGCCGTAGTCGAGGAATACACAGTCAAATTTGCAGTCAAATATCTGATTTGATAGGAGCGATTTTGGGTTCTCTTCAACCTCGCTTAAATGTTGAGA
>CASBQF010000153.1 GCA_949127775.1 Oscillatoriales cyanobacterium PMM_0080 | reverse complement strand
TGCCCGATCGCCCAAGCAGAGTTACTTCGCACAGCAGATACAGCATCCCCCCGCAGCGATTGAATCAACGGCGGAATCGCAGCAATCACCACATAGTAACCAACCTTTGCCATTTGACCCAAAGAACTCGCCGCCCACAAACGTACCGCCGAAATATCAGTTCTCAGAGCATCAATTAAAGATGGCAAAGCGCGGTAATCGCGACAATTTCCTAATGCCCAAACTACTCCTTTGCGAACATAACCGTTCCAATCGCAATTCAATTGAAGAATCAGCGGTTCCACAGCATCAGGACTTGGATTTCGCCCCAACGCATAGGCCGCGCTCACCCGCACCAAGGGGCAACCGTCTCTCAACAAATTAATTAAATGCGAAATTGCTCGATCGTCCTGTAGTTCGCAAAAAGCCCGCGCCGCAGTCATCCGGTGCGCAGGTTCCGGGGATTCCAGCAAAAGCAGCATTTCCTCTGGATCTGGCAGCGGGGGTTCGGATTCGTCAAATTGATCCAAAGGGCTTTCCAGTTCCGTGTCAGTATTCAGGGCGTTGGGGTAGTCGTTATTGTTCATAAAAAAACTTTACCGCACTGAGGATGTTCCTAAGCAACAAGCGTCAGTTGATCTTTGGCAGTTATGATGCCCGCTTGCGTAGCATAAAGGCTCAGTTGGTTATTTGTTATTGGTTATTTGTTATTTTTTGGAGGGTTATTTGTTGTTTGTTAGAGGGTTATTAGAAGAGTACGAATAAGTAATAAATCATAAGTGATAACTAATTACCAATTAAAACTACGAACTACCCATGCCCCATTCATAAAGACTTGAGCATCGAGATAGAATGGCTTTGATAGCCTAACTTTTGATAAAGATTAAGGGCTGGTTGATTGCTCAGAAATACTTGCAAACCAATTTGCCGATCGCCCCTTTGGCGCGCCCAATTTTCAGCATGAATAACTAAAGCTGCACCGAGCCCCATTCTGCGGTGCTCCGGTGCTATATACAACAGAAAAATGTGAGAGTGGCGCGCTCCAGTAGCTTGGTCGATCGCATTTCCCAACCACAAACATCCGACAACCGAGTTAAGATTTTGGAGTTGAGATTTAGGATTGAGATATTGCGAGGGCAGAGCGGAGAAGCTTTCTTCCCCTTCCGAGCTGTTTTTCTGGCACTCTACCCACCAAACCGGCGTCTGGTTAGAAAAATACTGTTCAACAGTTTTAGCCAAATGTCCCAATTCTCGATCGGGATAAAGCTCTCCATAAGTCCGGTGCATGAACTTTAGCAGTTTAGCCCGATCGAGTCCAGAGCCCGATCGTAGCCAGTAGCCCGGTATCAGCTCAGCGGACACCTGCTCAGCGGACACGGAAAGAGGAATAACTTAACCCCAAGAACATTGGATGCACGACAGCCGCTTGCTTTTGCGCGATCGGTTCTTCCATCGGTGCCGGGGCTGCCATGTCAGCCGGCAAAAAGATGCGAGCGCTGACGGCTACCAGAGCCGCGAAAAATACTAATATCGCTATAAATGGAGCAATGTATTGACGAATGATAGGCATAACCACAAAAAAATATTTTTGAGTTGATCTCCTCAAGTGTACCATACAAATCTTGTCAGTTATAATGACTGGCATTGGACAATTAGCTCTTCTAAATGAGCGATCGCAAATACCAACAAACACAAAATATAATATGACTGCATCGCCTGCTGTTTATGAAGCTCTAGCTAAATCAATTGTTTTTTTGAATCAAAAGCCCAACGCCCAAAATCAAGTTTCGCGCTTCCTCGATACCAACGGCTACTATATCGATCGCATACTCGACGACCCAGAAACGGGCTTTTATGCGATCGGCTTCGGTTCATCCGACCCCGAAAAACCGCCAGCCCTCGTATTTCGAGGCACAGACTTCATCGACGGCGACGCTACGTTTTCCGACTCCAGCGACATCGGCTTACCCGAATTTGAAAACAACAAAGATAGTATCAAAAACTGGCTCACAGAAATCAGTCAAGATACCACTAAAAACCCCAGCAAATTATTGCCAGATGTGATCGGTCACAGTTGGGGCGGAGCAATTGCTCAGATTGTAGCGACTGAATACACATCAACTACCGGCGATATCTTTACTTTCAACTCTCCGGGAGTGTCACAGAGTACATTCAACACTTTTCGGAGAAATCTCAGTAGAGCCGGCAACAAAAGTGTCAATCACTACATTGTCAGCGGAGATTTCGTCAGCTTGTTTGGCGAAGCATTTATACCAGGAAAAGTATTTATCCAAAGTTTTACAGACCCGAGTATCAATCCCTCAACCGTTCTGGCAAAACATCGAACCGAAAACTTGTTAACTACTCCCCCAGCAGATTTCTTCCAGAGGCAAATTTCCATCGAACAATTGAACAGTCCAGAGTTTGCTTATAACAACAACGACTCAGATTTTAACGAATTTATCGCCGCGTTAAATTTCCCCCTCCCCAATGTGTCAGTGGCAATCAGAACGCGATCGGGTGCAGAGAGTTTGAGAACAGCACCAGAATTTTCTTTTGTGCAGTTAATCAGACAAATGCAATTTGGTTTAGCTCCTTTACAACCGAATTATCTATCAGGAGACAACCGCAACAATACAGCTACCGGCGGCGCTGGAGAAGACACAATTATCGGCAATGGCGGTAACGATACCCTCAGAGGAAATCGAGGTAATGACAGCATTAGCGGCGGCAATGGAGACGACTTCTTGTACGGTGGCAGAGATAACGATTATTTAGACGGTGGCGACGGAAACGATTTGATTTCCGGCGAATTTGGCAACGATTTCTTAATTGGAGGTGAAGGGCGCGATCGCTTTGTATTGGAATCCGGCGGCGGAGCAGATGTAATCACTGATTTCAAAAAAGGTGAAGATTTAATCGTACTATCACGAGGTCTAACCTTTCCTCAGATTAGAGTCAGCCAAAGTGTTGATGGAGCCTTAATTACTATCCCGATTACTGGGGAAATTCTTGCTACTCTCACAGGCGTGACAGCGAGCGAAATTACGCGCCCGGATTTTGTGCAGCTTTAAGTCCAAAAAAAGTTGGTAGTTTGGTTAGCGCTAAAACTCGGCGGGTTTTGTACCAAAATTGTCGATCGGAACGGATTTGTTGCTAAACCCGCACCTACCAAAGAAACGCCAGATGAAAAATCAATATTTTTAATAAACGCCGTTTAGTATAAAATAAGTTAATAGCTTAAAAAGCCATCCCCAATTTAACAACAGGAAACACTAAAAATATGCCATCCTCTCCGGCCGCTTACGAAACTATAGCGAAGCAAGTTGTTTATATAGATAACAACCCCCAGCTTCAAACTTTAGTTCAAACTGGTTTGACGGCTGCTGGCTACCAGATCGATCGCACCTTCGACGATCCCCTAACTGGCTTTCATGCGATCGGCTTAATTTCCACCACCCCAGACAAACCACCCGTTTTAGTATTTCGCGGCACCGACTCCATCGTAGACGACATTGCCAACGCAGACAAGCGCGGCGTCGGTTTCAACCAATTTGAAGCCAACAAACAAGCCCTAGGAAATTGGCTGACACAAATCAGTCAAGATACCACAAAAAACCCCCGACGCTTGCCACCAGACCTGCTCGGCCACAGCTTAGGCGGTGCTTTAACGCAGTTAGCCGCAACTGAATTCACATCTACTGTCGGAGATATTGTCACCTTCAATTCTCCCGGAGTTGCTCAAAGTACAGTTAATACATTTAAGCAGAAAGCCGGCGCCGGAAAAAATGTAACTCACTACATAGTTAGCGGTGACTTTGTAAGTTTAGGGGGAGAAGCTTTTTTGCCAGGAAAAGTGTTTCTTCAAACATTTTTTGATCCAATTATTAACCCGCTACTTGTCTTAGATAAACACACTCAAAAGGGTTTGTTAACTACTCCACCCCCCGGTTTTATTCAGAGAGAAATACCTGTAGATCAGTTGAATCGTCCTGATTTTAGTTTCGTAGATTCTGATTATTTAGAGCTATTAGCTGGTGTAGAATTTGTGCTCCCTGCCTTTGAAAAATCTTTGCGATCGCGCAGCAGCTTAGAGCAATTAAGAACTGCTCCAGGAAACTCATTTATCGGAAACTTTGTCGTACTAAAAACTGCTCTCGATCCGTCCCTACCTAACAACTTATTAGGTGACGATGCCAACAATACAGCCTTTGGTTTAGGAGGTGAAGATATTATCACTGGTAATGGGGGCAATGACACTCTCAGTGGCAACGGTGGCAACGATATTATCAGCGGTGGTGTCGGCAATGACTTGCTATTCGGAGGCAAAGGAGATGACAATTTGAGCGGTGGAGAAGGAGACGATACCCTAGTTGGCGGACTAGGTGCGGATCTTTTAATTAGCGGCGCTGGACGCGACGTATTGGTGTTGCGAGGAGGTGCTGGTACAGTCACAATTGTAGACTTTCAACAGGGTCAAGATTTAATCGGTTTAAGCAGAGGTTTGACCTTTAACCAAGTGAAAGTTAATCAAGGCGAAGTTTCAACAACCATTGAAATTGCCAGTAACGGCCAAATTCTTGCCAATATTCCGGGTCTCCGAAGAAGTCCGCTAACAGCTAGCGATTTTATTTCAATTTAGTTGCCAGTTAGCAATACAAATATTCGGTAGGGACACAACAATGTTGTGTCCTTTTCTGGCAAACCTTGATATTAACAAGACTTGCACAGACTCTATCTGTAGGGTGCGCACTGCGCACCTTACCCACACAAATAATCTAAAATTTGCTTGGCTGCGTAAGTCCTAATTAGTAGTAGGGTGTGCACTGCGCACTTGCCGAGCTTGCTTTTTAGTGCCTAAAGTGCTTGAAATTTGGTAATTCGTAGGGTGTGCACTGCGCACCGCTTGACTTTGATACCCATCAAAATGCGTACTGGTTGATTTTTTCAATCCTTTTTGACGCACATTACAAGATGAGTCGGTGCGCAATGCGCACCCTACAAACTACGATATTTTAGGTGTTTGAGAGACTTTTATCCAGACTCATCACACACCTTGACAGGGCTGGGTGCGCACTGCGCACCTTACCCACACAAATAATCTAAAATTTGCTTGGCTGCGTGAGTCCTGATTAATCTGGATCGTCCAATCCTGGCCTTGGCATAGATGCTAATTTTGGCTCATCTTCTAGTGGCAAAAAGAAAATTGTCATCATACCCGGAATCACAGCCAGTGCGCTCATCAAGAAATAATTTTGATAGCCAAGATTCGCCTGCAAGTAGCCGCTGAAAACCCCAGGAATCAGCACTCCTGCGGCCATGAATGCGGTGGTAATTGCATAGTGGGAGGCTTCATATTCCGGGCGGACAGTCCGCATCAGGAACACTGTGTAGGCTGCTACGCCAAGTCCGTAGGTAAATTGCTCGATCGAGTTTACGACATAGGCCCACTCAATCCCCGGCTGATTTATCGCCAACATCCAATACAGCACATTAGTCGAATTTTGCAAAATAGCTGTGGGCCACATCCATTTTTTAAGTCCTTGTTTGGCAATCAAATAGCCACCTAACAATCCTCCAACTAACAGAAACATTACCCCTAAAGTACCGGATAATAAACCCATCTCCGAGGTGGAAACTGCTAATCCTCCTTTCTCGACTTTATCCATTAAAAATGGAGGAGCCATTTTAAAAGTCAAGGCATCGCCCAATCGAAAAATTAAGACATAAGCGACAATCCAACCAATTTTTTCTTGCTGGAAATAGGTGCTAAATGACTCAATAAAGCTGATTGTTTTCCTAGGTGCGCCGACTTCGACATCGTGATTTTTAGGATAGGGAAGATACCAGCGCTGGAACAGATAAATCAGCACAAAGATAATGGCACAAATCCCAAATGCTGTCGCCCATCCATACTGAAGCGCTGACACATTAAAGGAGGAACCTAAAAATGACAGGGAAATGTCTTGATATACTTTGGTATCGCTTCCGGTTCCAGTGACTAAATGCTCTTCTGCTAGCTTACCGGCGAAGAAAACCAAGACACCGCTACCGAGAATGACTGCGCCTCTATAAGCAGTGTTGCGAACACCAACAAATAGTGCTTGTTGGTCTTTATTGAGCGTGTTTAAATAGAATCCATCAATGGCGATGTCGTGAGTAGCTGACGCAAAGGCGATCGCAGTCAGAATTACCAGTGATATAATGATAGGGTGGGGCATTAATACGCCAAAGGCTAGGCAAGCAAACAAAAAAGCGCAAATGATTTCGGTGTTTAAAATCCACTTACGTTTAGTTGAGTACATATCGACTACGGGGCCCCACAAACCTTTTAACACCCACGGAAAAGACAAAAGACTCGTCAATCCGATCATCTCGTTGCTGGTTCCTATACCTTTCAAGAAAATCACCGACATTAAATTAACGACGGTGTAAGGGAGACCTTGAGCGAAGTACAATACTGATACCCACAATCCAGCGTTATGCTTTTTTTCCATTGCAGAGATATTTTGGCTAGTTAGTTATTCGGTTTACTGAGTGCGATCGGAAATTTCCGGAAAACTCGAAACCGCTGGCATGACAAGTATATGACATTGTGAGTGATTATTTAGTTGTCATTGATTTATTGTCTAACAAATTTGTTATGTTCAGTAGTTGTTGATCTATAAGTTGATGATTAGTTGAAAAAAGTAAGCTCGCCACTTTAGCTTATTTTCGCCCAAATAGGCATCTATGCGCTATCATAGTAGCATTCTAATCTCTTCCCATCACAGCAAGAGGCAGCAATGAACCAAGAGAATGTGACCTTTCCAATTGATAGCGATAAACAAGAAGCGCTGAGGGCAATCGCTACTGTTATGGATCGAGATATCAGTTATGTTTTGAATGAAGCAATTTCTTCTTACCTGGAAATGTATCAATGGATGCTTGATGAAATCAACAAAAGCGTTGCCGAAGCCGAAGCTGGAGACTTTGCCAGCGATGATGAAATCCAAGCAGTTTTCACCAAGTTGACTAATGAAAATTAAGTGGCTGCGACAAGCTTTGCGAAATCTAGAACAGGCTCACTTATATATTATCAAAGACGATCCAGAGGCAGCAAGGCAATTAATTTTAAGGATTCAGAGTGCTGTAAGTCAACTCGCAGAGTTCCCTTTTATGGGTAGAGTTGGTCGCGTAGAAACGACTAGAGAAATTGTGATTTCCAATACATCTTATATCATCATCTATCGAGTAAAAGAAGAAAGCGTAGAAATTCTTCGTATTCTCCATAGTTCAAGAAAGTATCCAGAAAATTAGGTAAAACAATTTTACTCATCTGGCCACTTAATATACCATTGTGCGAAAATGTCAACCGGACTCTCAAACCAAAAGTCCGTAAACGACAGTTAAACGCTCTCTCACACATTCCTCATGCGAAAACACAAAACATTCTTTTTGTCAAGTCTGTTCTCGATCGGCTTAATAATCAGTTTTCTGCTGACTCCCGGTTGGTTATCTAGCTTGTTCCCTTCACGGGCTAATGCAACTATGTCTCCACAAACCCAAACCGCTGAATTTCGGGCCTTCTGGGTGGACGCATTTAATCCCGGCTTTAAAACACCCCAAGAAGTGACAAAATTGATCGCAGACGCGAAACGATCGAACGCAAACGCGATCGTCGCCCAAGTCCGCCGCCGAGGTGATGCTTTTTACACCAGTGCGATCGAACCACGTACCCTCGATCCAAATGTTCCAGCAGGTTTCGATCCCCTTCAAGATTTGATCGACAAAGCCCACGCCGCAGGTATGGAAGTACACGCTTGGATGGTAACGCTACCAGTGACTTCGGGCGGTAAACTCCCCGCGAATCACATTTGGCAACAACATGGGCCCAATGCTCCGGGAAAGGATAATTGGGCGATGCTGACTTCGAGTGGGGAAGCAAAGGGTTTCCTTGATCCCGGCCATCCAGATGCGCTAGATTATACTGTTTCCGTGTATTTGGACTTGTTGAAGCGCTACGATGTGGACGGCGTACAGCTCGATTATGTGCGCTACGGCGGGCCGAATTGGGGCTACAATCCTACTTCGATCGCCCGTTTCAACCAGCAAAACGGTCGATCGGGCAAACCGGCAGCCAGCGATCCGCTGTGGATGCAGTGGCGGCGCGATCGCGTGACGGAATTAGTGCGGAAGGTTTATGTAGAAGCCCTGGCGATTAAACCACGAGTGAAAGTGACGGCGGCAACGATCGCCTGGGGAGACGGCCCGAACAACGATGAAGCTTGGTATAAAACGCAGCCTTACAGAGAAGTTTTGCAGGATTGGCGGGCTTGGTTGGAAGAAGGAATCATCGATATGGCGATGCCAATGACGTACCAGCGCGAGTACAAGCCACAGCAGAAACTGGGTTTTGACCACTGGATTGAGTATGCTAAAGACCATCAATACAATCGCCAAATTGCGATCGGGCCTGGTAACTATCTCAACTACATCGAAGACACTCTAGGGCAGATTCGTCGGGCCAAAGCGCCTTCTGCGAAAGGAAATCGTGTGGCGGGTACGGTGTTATATTCCTACGCTAGCACCAATGTTTACAGTAATGTCGAACTGCGATCGGGCGGTAGTGGCAATTTGCCTCGTCAGCCTTGGAAATTCGTGTCGCAGAGTAATGATTGGTTTTATACGGCGCTGTCGCAGCCTAGTCAATACGTTGATGGTGCGACGGGCAAAACTGTTGAAACTCAGCCTGTGTGGGCGACTCCGGTGGGGATTCCTGATATGCCTTGGAAGTCGCGGCCGACTTTGGGTGCGATCGCCGGAATGTTACAAAAGTGCGATAGAACTTGTGATGGTACAAACTTGACATTACAGGCGATCGATGCTGGGAGCAAGGTTCGTCAACTGCGGGCGGATGGTAAAGGATGGTTTGGGGCGATCGAGCTTTCTCCTGGAACTTATCAGCTGAAAGTTGATGGAAGTCTGATTCAACAAACAGTTAATGTTGTCGCCGGCGGAGTCGCAAAAGTGAATTTTGGAGCCTCTTAATCTACTCATTTTACTCGTTCCTAGGCTCTGCCTGGGAACCAGTTAAATATCAATTCCGGTTGCACCGGAATATAGAGGAGACGGCAGTGCCGTGTCCCTACCCACAATAATATTGTAGGGACACGGCACTGCCGTCTCCTCATTTCTACCCACAATAACATTGTAGGGACACGGCAATGCCGTCTCCTCATTTTTACCGAAAATAACATTGTAGGGACACGGCAATGGCGTCTCCTCATTTCGGCTAATCATAATTCCGATGTTACCGGATTTGATGTAAGATATGAGTTACAATAAAATTATCAATTTAGCGAGGAAACTATGCTAATAACAGAAGCCCATTTCACACTCCGCAAATGGACAGTCAAAGAATATCACAAGCTAGAAGAAATCGGAATTTTCCACCCAGAAGAACGAGTCGAATTAATCGAAGGAAATATTCTTAAAATCAGTGAAAAAGGAACTCTTCACGCTTCTGCGACTAGACGCACTTCAACGCTGTTACTGAAAATGGGTATCAAAGTGAATTGATTCTTGGGGGAAATGGGAGCATTTTACTGCTACAATTTCCCACTGTCAATATCGCAATTCAGGCCATGTTGCCACCAATTATATCAAGTTGAAAACGGCCTAACTGACCTCCATTACTGCATTACATCCATTACATCCGTTACAAAATCCGTTGCCGAACTTCTCTATTCCTAATCGCTTTCGAGAATACCCGCCAGCAAAGCTTGCTGAATGTGCATCCGATTTTCGGCTTGATCCCAAACGCGCGATCGACTTCCTTCAATTACCGCATCTGTAATCTCTTCATCCCGGTGCGCGGGCAAACAGTGTAATACAATTGCATTCTTATCTGCTAAATCCACTAATTCTTGATTTACCTGATAAGGCTCAAACAAAGGAATCCTAGTTTTCGCTTCCTCTTCCTGTCCCATACTCGCCCAAACATCGGTATAAATTACTTGAGCATTTTTGACGGCAGCTTTGGCATCAACAGTTACAGTAACTTCGGTTTTGCCGTTAGCAATTATCTTGGCTTTTTCCACAATCTCAGGATTTGGCAGGAAATCTTGAGGACAAGCAATTCTCACATTCATCCCCATCATTGCACAGCCTAACATCAGCGAATTAGCCATGTTATTGCCGTCGCCCAAATAAGTTAAAGTCACTCCTTCCAGCTTGCCAAAACATTCTTTGATTGTCATTAAATCTGCTAACACTTGACATGGATGTTCGTCATCTGTTAGGGCATTAATTACAGGAATTTTTGCATAATTAGCAAAAGTTACTAAGTCTTTTTGCTCGAAAGTCCGAATTGCCAAAACGTCTAAATATCTGTCTAAAACCCTGGCTGTATCGACTAAAGGTTCCCCACGGCTGACTTGAGTAACGTTGGGATTGAGGTCGATTACTTGTCCTCCCAATTTATACATTGCCACCGTAAAACTTACCCGTGTTCGCGTCGAAGCTTTGGAAAATAACAAGCCGAGAATTTTTGGCCGTTTTAGCTTGACCATTCCCGATTTCAAACTGGCTGCTAAATCCAGTAAATAATTTAATTCGTCAATACTTAAATCTGCCAGACTTAATAAATCTCGCCCTTTTAATGAGTCCATATTTACCCCACACAAATTTTTAACTGTGCATTAAATTTTAGCCCGAAGCGGCGGGCTTTGTTTATTTCAATTTGCGGGTAATTGCTCGATCGCGCGATCGATC
>CASBQF010000152.1 GCA_949127775.1 Oscillatoriales cyanobacterium PMM_0080 | reverse complement strand
GAATGAAAATTAAATAACTTCCACAAATTTGTGGGATGGGCGTCCCGCCCGTCTTGAACAGGCAGGATGCCTGTTCCACAATAAGAATGAAAATTGTAAGTTATTTAATTTGCGATCCTAACCTGGATTTGGGATAATGTCAATTTGAAAAAAACTTGGTATAGTCATTAATTATAGAAAAAATATCTGTTGTTTACATAAATCTCCGCCGGACACGGCAATGCCGTTTCCCTACAGATGATATCCTTTAGTTTCATCGTTTTATAGCTAAAAAATTATGGCATTTGAATTCGACCATATCTTCATCTTCACTGATATTGGTGCCCCGGAAGCCGATCGCCTTTTATCCGCCGGTTTAGCCGAAGGCCGCTCTAGAATTCATCACGCACAAGGTACCACCAATCGCTGTTTCTTTTTCCATAATGCGATGTTGGAGTTGTTATGGATTAACGCTCCTGATGACGCGCAATCCGAGCCAATTCGTCGGACTCGTCTGTGGGAGCGATCGACTTCTCGGCATAATGGCGCCTGTCCCTTTGGCATCTGTTTGCGTCCAGCCAGAGGTTCTGAGTACACAGTAGCATTTTCTAGTTGGGCATATCATCCGCCTTATTTCCCTGAAACGATGAGTATTGCGGTGGCCACAAATAGTGATGTCTTGACTGAACCAATGCTGTTCCAAACTCCCTCGGGGAAACGTCCAGATCGAGACCCTGCTGAGGGGTTACAGCCTTTGGATCACGGCATTGGTGTCCGCGAAATTACTCGTGTAGAATTAATCAGTCCTACTGCAAATAATCCATCACCAGAACTTCAATCAGTAATTGATACAAATCAGGTCAAATTACGACTCGGAACCGAGTATTATGTAGAACTTGGTTTTGATAGAGAAGTGCAGGGGCAACAGGTAGATCTTCGACCAGGATTGCCACTAATTATTAGTTGGTAAAGCGAACAAGCAACTTACTCTTATACTTTAAATCGTTCGAGAATACGCACGAGTTATCCGTAGAGTGCGTCGCCATCGAGAATTATAGCTATTGACAACGATTTAAGTAGCGACGCACCACGCCAGATAGTCAAAGAGATAACTAACCCGGATTTGGGATAATGTCAAGTTGAAAAAAACTTGCTATAGTCATTAAATTATAGAAAAATTATCTGTTGTTTACATAAATCTCCGCCGGACATGGCAATGCCGTTTCCCTACAGATGATATCCTCTAATTTCATCGTTTCATAGCTAAAAACTTATGGCATTTTAATTCGACCATCTCTTCATCTTAACTGATATTGGTGCCCCGGAAGCCGATCGCCTATCATCCCTCGGTTTAGGCGAAGGCCGGTCTAGAATTCATCACGCACAAGATACCACCAAACGACTTTGTGCGACTGTTGGTATTAATGAGTTCTATGTCATTTAACGCTCTAGAAATGCGAATCCTTTCTCGATCGTGCTGGACTTGAGTAATTTTTTATTTTATTGTAGCATTTGCTACAGAATCTTACTTGACGCTACTATCCAGAGAGGTATTCAATGATTAAGTAGTACAAAATACGAAATCCCAACTAGAAATTCGCTATCGTGCCAAACAACGATGATGTAGCACGAAGTCTAAAAAACTTGTGAGTAGTTTTTAGAGTGTACCCAGACTCGCGGCATCACATCAGTTTTTGCCTAAACTGCTACTTAAATTCACCTGAAATTATTTCGACTCTGTTGGTCAAAATAGTTCTCCGGTTTAATTTATTCGCAAATTCATAATCGTGATATAGTTGGTCTCTTACTCTGAATATTGGTGTAATTCAGAGTGTCTATCGTTACTGCACTATAGGTGCGGATTGGTTGTTGATTTTGTGTAATTAAATCTTGGTTACTTTCATTAATGAGGTCACACCTATATGGTTAATAAGAGTAGATGGGCTAAATTTGCACTGGAACCTTTGAACATTTTGGTCAAACTGGTTTGGCAGATTGTGACATCGGTGTTGATGCTCTCTGATTCTACCGATCGCACAAACGGTTTTGGATCTGCCATCACGACTCCGAATTTAAAACCTCATACAGCTCAACGCCCGACGCGGATGCAGCTTTTGCGGGAGCGTTTGCGCGATCAAGAATGGCGACGCTATACCTATCTATTGTTGTTTGGTAAGTTCGTCGCAATTTTACTGTTGATCACAGTCGCCATCCCTCTGGTATCGCATATTGTGGGAGCACCTGCGATCGCGGCCGATCCAGAACTCAAAGGCAACGATATTGTCAATCCGATCAATACCCTCTGGACATTGCTTGCAGCATTTTTGGTGTTTGGAATGCAGGTGGGTTTCACGATGTTGGAAGCTGGTTTTTGCCGATCGCGCGAAACAGTCAACGTCTTGATGGAATGTATCGTCGATACCTGCTTGTGTGGAATTTTATTTTATGCGATCGGCTTTGCCTTCATGTTTAGTAGTGGCCATCCATTGATTGGCCTAAATTGGTTCTTCCTCGAAGGTGCTCCAGCAACCTATCAAAGCACAGGTGTCTCGTTTTTAGCATTTTGGTTATTTCAATTCGCCTTTGCTGACACTTGCTCGACGATTACCTCCGGTGCAATGATTGGACGCACGGGATTTGTCGGAGATATACTTTACAGTATTGGTGTTTCAGGCTTCATTTATCCGATCGTCGGACATTGGGTTTGGGGCCCGGATGGATTTTTGGCAACAATGGGAACTGAAGGTAATTTCCTACCCTTCGTCGGTACAGGCTTCCGCGATTTTGCCGGTTCAACCGTGGTACATACGATTGGTGGATTTATTGCGTTGGCTGGGGCGATCGTCCTCGGGCCACGCTTGGGACGAGTTTTTAAACGTGATGGCGGCGGCCCAATGTTGCCGCACGATTTAACGATCGCAGCAGTCGGAGGACTAATTCTGTGGTTTGGCTGGTACGGCTTCAACCCAGGTTCTACCTTGTCAGCAATGGATTTTCAGGGAACAGGTAGAGTTGCAGCCAATACCACGCTGGCTGCTTGTGCAGGCAGCTTATCAGGGATGTTCTTCGCCTTTCCCAAAACCCAAAAATGGGACATCAGCTTCACAGTCAATGGATTTCTCGCAGGACTCGTAGCAATCACCTGCCCGTGCTATTGGGTGAGTCCAACCGGTTCGATTATCATCGGCTCAATTGCAGGCGTGATTGTAGTCCTTGGCATCGATCTGTTAGAGTGGCTGCGGATTGATGACCCCATTGGAGCAGTGCCGGTGCATGGATTCTGCGGAATTTGGGGGACGTTATCCCTGGGATTATTTGCGACGGGTCAGTTTGGAGCTACAGGCCCATTTGCTCCCGATAATGCTGCACCAGTAAAAGGTCTTTTGTATGGCGGTGGATTCCAGGTATTGACTGCTCAAGTGATTGGTAGCTTAATTATCACGCTGTCTACCTTTGCACTGGCAATGGCATTGATGGCTGCTGTGAACTCCCTAGGCTTACTCCGGGTATCGGCAGCAGGGGAAATGGAAGGGTTGGATATTCACGAACACGGCATCCCGGCGTATCCAGAGTATGTGATTCAAACAACGGCAACAGCGCACGGAGACGGATCATCGGAGGCTCTAAAATGAAGCCTGACGAGATTATGAAAACTGTGCATTTTTAAATCACGGAAGAAACAGAAGACGGCTAATTTATTAGCCGTCTGACTATTCGGTATACTAGACTTATTGCATATCTTTTTATGAATAACGAAACCGCAGATCAACGCAGATGTATTTCAAGATGGTTTGCGACTTTTTCAATTTTTTCTACTCAGTAATACCATTTTTCTAAAGATTTGCTATGGATGAAGTCTTAGCCCCCCCGAACTCGCGGGGGGGTTGGGGGGGTAATATCTAGCGCTACTTTATGAAATTGGTATAACACATGAATTTCTGGGCTCAGGTATTGCTTCTGATTCACAAGATGCTCGGTAAATTCTGGTTTAAATCATTAATATCCCCCACACTTGCAGCAGTTTTGCAACCTCTGGCGATCGCCCTATTTTGTATCTTACTTGGCATTGGCTGTCGATCGCCAATTGCCAATTCACAAAATTCGCCCCCGCCAGCCCCTGCTGTGTACACCTGTCGATCGCAAATCGCGCCCTACGGAAAAACCGCGTTTGAGGTAGAGTTTGATTTTATCGATCGGTCAATTAAACACTTGCCCGTTGTCACAAAACGCCAGCCCCCAGATCAAACACCAGAAGAGATTCTTGTCTGGGATGCCCTCTACGGAACAGATGGAGACTATGACTACTGGACAACTCCCATTTTGCGGGAATTAACCATAGAAAAAGATCAACCGCTTGTCATCACTAGGATGTCCAGCCGATCGCAATATGCCAACACAGCAGCCAAACTCAATGCAACTCTATCAGTAGATTTTCGGCGCAAGAGATTTCCAGTTTCCTGCACAGAAAATTCCACAGCATCCAATACAGTAGCAATGGCACAGGTACATACTTGTCGGGCAAAAGTTTCACCCGATATACGGCCTATTTTTGATGTAGAATTTGACATTTTGACTGAAAGTTCTCTACAAAAACGTTATGGCTATTCAGAACAAAATATCTACGTCAAAGCCACGGCTCTTTTGGGATCTAGCAAAGGCCAAGTTAGATATTTAGAGGCATTTGTAGGCAGTGATGGTGACTACACCTTTTGGACAACTCCAGTCTTGCGGGATGTTTCTGGTGGCACCAGTCCATTCGTAATTAGTATGGAGCCTGGTATTATTGTTAGACCGGGCAGTCCCAGTATCACGACTCAGCTAAACTCAGCCGTTACCCTAGACTTTGCTGGTAAATCTTATCCTGTGAAATGCTCGTAGAAGTGTCTTGAGAGTCGATCGCATCAATACCAAAAATCTGAGTTTGCACTTTTTTTTACTGTTAAGTTTCAAAAGAGGGTTGACAAATGTACAACAAAGGTTCATGTCAATGCGGGGCGATCGCCTTTGAGTTCGCAACTACGACTGAATGTGCGATTCCATAAATCATAAATACCTTCTTACTCGATCGCAATACTCCAAATATTCCTTGCCGTAATGCTTCTTCAAATAGTCTTCCTCAAGTAATACTTGACGATGGAACAGCCATATAGCTGCAACGATATAGGCTAAAAGTATAAAATTTGAGAAAATCAGAAATTGACCAAGCAAGATCAACGCAAATGCCACATAAATCGGATTGCGGCTAAAAGCGAAAATGCCGCTCGTTATCAGTTTGTCAGGATGGTCTTTATCGATGCCAACACGAAAACTCTGCCCAAAAGAAACAAGACTCCACAATAGCAGCAATAACCCCGCTAGGCAAAAAAACGCTCCGATCCAGGAAATTACCTCAGAATGAAAAAATTCTTGTGTGCTTACTGTCGGAAAATTGAATGTAGCAGCAAACACGATATAGAAATAGAAAAAGGCGAAGGGCAGAATCAAGAAATCTGTCTTATCTATTTTGCCGAAATTCATTGCTTCTATCCCTTTTCTTTTCATCAGCAAAGCTCGGGTCAATACCATTCCGAGCATTAGTATAATTGTAATTACTGCGAAATACCTTGACATAGAATCCTCCGATCGCAATTAGTTTGTTGGTCGCGATAAATAACTCTTTGCGCCGCCCAAAATTAATTTCCCATCATATCAATTCCGGTTGCACTCCTTATGATATAGAGGAGACGGCAGTGCCGTGTCCCTACCGCGATTAATTGTAGGGAGACGGCACTGCCGTGTCCTAATTTCGGTTAATAATTCCGATGCAACCGGAAACGATATCACCTGTCGTAGATAGTCGTTGCATCATTACCGATCGACTCTGGTCGTGCATGGGTGTTGCCAGCCTATCGTTAACTTCATCAATGATACTCACTCAATAGAAGCGACTGATGGAGAATAAACTCGCGGATTGCAGCATCTTCTGTTAAACTGATCGCTCGCAAATCAGCTTGTGTGGCTTAAGTTAAATCCTTTTAGGGCTGAACTTCGCGCAACCGCCGATCGAGAAAACGACGTTCGCTATCATTCGTGACTAGCGCCAATGCTCGCTCATAGCTGTGCGCGGCTTCTGTTGATGCTCCCATACGGCGCAACAAATCGGCCCGCGCGGCATGAAACAGGTGGTAGCTATCGAGTTCGGGAGCGATCGCATCCAGAAGCGCGATCGCAGCCTGCGGCCCATCTACCATTGCGATCGCCACTGCCCGATTCAGCGACACAATTGGCGAAGGCTGTAAGCGTTCGAGTAGATTATAAAGCTGGACTATCTGCTGCCAGTTTGTATCTTCAGCCCGCACCGCCCGACAATGCACTGCTGCGATCGCAGCTTGCAAAGCAAACGGCCCCAGCCCGCCACGGAATGCTTCCTCAACTAGCGGTAGCGCCTCGACAATCTGCGCCCTGTTCCAGCGACTGCGATCTTGATCTTCGAGTAGGATCAGGTCGCCAGACTCATCCAGACGCGCATCGCGCCGTGAGTCGTGCAACAACATCAGGGCCAGGAGAGCAGTCACTTCCGCTGGCGGTTGCGGTGCCATCAACATCCTCACGAGTCGCCCCAGCCGGATCGCTTCGGTACAGAGCTCGGCTCTCACGATTGCTTCGCCATGCGTCGCCGCATAGCCTTCGTTAAAGATGAGATAGATCGCCGTCAGCACTGCATCCACCCGATCGGGCAAATCCTTCGTCTCCGGCACTGTGTAGGGAATGCCCGCGTCACGAATCTTGCGCTTGGCACGTACCAGCCGTTGCGCCATCGTCACCGTCGGCACGAGAAAGGCGCGTGCGATCTCATCCGTCTCCAGGCCGCCCAACAAACGCAGCGTCAAAGCAACCTGAGCCTCGATCGCCAGCGCAGGGTGACAGCAGGTGAAAATCAACCGCAGCCGTTCGTCGGGGATTTCACTTGTTTCGTCATAGGGCTCTTCGATGGTATCGATCGACTCTGATGCAGCATACACTTCAAGTTTTTCGGCAAGTCGCGTCCGCCGTCTGAGGCGATCGATCGCCTTAAATCGAGCTGTTTTGATCAGCCATGCGCGCGGGAGATCGGGGATTCCGGCAGTCTGCCACTGATTCACAGCAGCCGTAAAGGCTTCCTGCGCCGCCTCTTCGGCTACGTCGAAATCCCCAACCAGCCGGATTACAGTGGCGACAATCCGACCCCAATCAGAGCGATAAACGGAGTCAATGGCTTGGCTTACGTCTGGTTTTGCGTTTGGAATCATGAGCAAAATTTTCTGGCGAGGTGTCGATTTGGGCGATCGGCGTTCGACTTACTTATACAGGTAAGCAATGGAGGTAAACCAAAATCTTAACCTGATGACCAAAAATTTCTGGGGAGGTGTCGATTTGGGCGATCGGCGTTCGACTTACTTATACAGGCAAACAACGGAGGCTAATCAATGAAATATTTGCTGCTGATTTACATGGAAGAAAACGCCATAAACCAGAGCGATCGCGAGCATTGTTATGTGGAATCCGGGCAGCTTGCACAAGAACTCCATGCAAATGGACAGTTTCTGTCGAGCGCCCCGCTGCACCCTGTAGCAACCGCAACTAGCGTTCGGGTGCGCGACGGCAAAAAGTTTGTTACCGATGGCCCCTTCGCAGAAACGCGCGAACAACTGGGCGGGTTCTTCCTAATTGATGCCAAGGATCTCGACGAGGCGATCGCGATCGCAGGCAGAATTCCAGGGGCGCGCGTCGGCACAGTCGAAATCAGACCAGTAATTGAAGTCGCGGGATTACCCAAAAATTAGTTTCTGCAATGTTTGAAGGCAATAAACTCAACAAACAGGAGCAAATCATGCAACTTAATCCTTATCTCTTTTTTAACGGCAACTGCGAGGCAGCTTTCAAGTTCTACGAGCAGTGTCTCGGTGGCAAAATCGTCACAATGCTCACTAACGCCGATATACCAACAGCGGAACCAAAACCCTGTGAATTATCTGCTGATTGGCTTGACAAAATCATGCACGTGTGTATGGAATTCGGAGCATATCGCTTGATGGGTTCTGATTGTCCGCCTAAGTTCTTTGAAGAAACCAAAGGCTTTTCCGTACAAATCGCGATCGACGATCCAACAGAGGCGGAACGTATCTTTCACGCCCTAGCTGAAAATGGCACAGTCAAGATGCCATTCGGGAAAACTTTTTGGGCTTTTCGGTTTGGAATGCTGGTCGATCAATTCGGTATACCGTGGATGGTTAACTGCGAGAAAGCTGCCTAATTCGACAACTGCAATGCCGTTCACCTTGCAATGAAACTTAAAAAGGATGAAGAAAATCATGGCTACTAAAATTTTCGTCAATCTGCCAGTAAAAAACCTCAATAAATCTATTGACTTTTTTACTAAACTCGGCTTCACGTTCAATCCTCAGTTTACTGACGAGACAGCCACTTGCATGATTGTCAGCGAGGACATATTCGTGATGTTGTTGACTCACGACAAGTTCCAGACTTTTACGCCCAAAGAAATTTGTGATGCCACGAAAAGTACGGAAGTGCTGGTGTGTTTATCTACTGAAAGTCGCAAAGAAGTTGATGAAATGGTTCGCAAGGCGATCGCCGCTGGTGGAACAACCTACAATGAACCGCAAGACCACGGCTTTATGTATGCACATGGATTTCAGGACTTAGATGGTCACATTTGGGAACTTATCTACATGGAACCAAGCGCAGTAAACAAATAGTAACTGGGTTCACAACATTGTAATAGCAAGCATAAAAATGCTTGCTATTACAATGTTCAAACTATCGTTCTCAGGCTCCACCTGAGAACGATAAAAATAATAGACTCGATGATGCGGATCGGTTTGCCGTCCGTCGTTCTACTAAAGGACTCATTATGCAGATTACCGCTTCAGCGATTTCACTCAATGTTGATGATGTGACCGCATCGGCTACTTTTGTCAAGCAACATTTCGGTTTCAGTGAAGATATGTCAGCCGACGGTTTTGTTTCCCTCTCTAGACCGGATGCTGGCTTCAACCTCATCTTTCTGCGGACTGGATTGAAAAGCTTTAAACCAACTCATATGTGCGGACATCAAGCGGATGGTTTGCTAATTGTTTTTGTGGTGGATGATATCGATCGCGAATATGCCAGAATTAAATCAGAAGGCGTGCCGATTACCACTGCGATCGAAACTGAACCCTGGGGTGAAAGGTTCTTTCAGGTTACAGATCCTAATGGTGTGGTGATTCAACTCGTCCAGTGGATCGCCCAAGCAAACCCGTAAGCATGGAAGAAAGATTGCGATCGTCATTACAAATGTAGTATTGTGGTTACAACCTTTGAGGTGATGAGAGAAATGCAAATTAAACCTTACGACGCCGATCGACTGGATGCAGTAATTCGTCTTTCGCTTCGAGCATGGGCTCCGGTCTTTGATGCGATTCAGAAGGTGATGGATCTTGACGTATATCGGGAATTCTATCCCGACGATTGGCGTGTGAACCAACAAAAGGCTGTCGAGGATGTCTGCGCTGCTGAGGATACAAATGTCTGGGTTGCTATTGATGCAGGTTCCACTGTGGGCTTTGTAGCCGTGAAACTAGATTCGGAAAGCAGCATGGGTGAAATATACATGATCGCTGTCGATCCAGACTTTCAAAGTCGCGGCATTGGCTCCGCTCTGACAGAATTCGCTGTAAATTGGATGAAAGATGCGGGGATGTCTGTGGCGATGGTCGAAACCGGAGGCGATCCAGGTCATGCCGCAGCACGTCGCACCTATGAAAAGGCGGGTTTCGGGCTGTTACCCATAGCCAGATACTTCAAAAAGCTGTAGGTTGGTCGATCGGCTGGAACGTTATTGTGATTCAACTCGTCGAGCTGGTTACTTCTTCACAAAATAATAAGCGATAATATAGTAGGAAAGATAGATGATAGATCACACTGGTATTAACGTTAGTGATTTTGAAAAAAGCAAAGCATTTTACACCAAAGCATTAGCCTCACTTGGTTATCAATTGCTGAAAGAGTTTGATGCTTCTGTGACTGGTTCCATATCTCTGGCAGGTTTTGGGATAGACGGAAAACCAGATTTCTGGATTACACAGGGAGAGGTAAATAGCCCTAGAATTCATATTGCTTTCCGCGCAGAAACTCGTGAGATGGTTCAGGCTTTTTACACAGCAGCGCTAGAAGCAGGAGGGCGAGACAATGGTGTTCCTGGGCTACGGCCTCACTATCATCGTGATTATTACGGTGCTTTTGTTTTAGATCCAGATGGACATAACATCGAAGCAGTATGTCATGTCCCTATTTAACCTCAACCCAAGCAGTTAAAAACAAACTTTTAAAAGTAAGCAGTCATGATAAATCTACGCCCTGCTACCCCCACAGATTTGGATCTGCTACTACATTGGGATGAACAACCTCATGTGGTCAATGCTAAAAATATGCCAAAAATAAATGTCGATGAAATGATGCTGAACCTACGCCCCGCCACCTCGGCTGATTTAGATTTGTTAAAATATTGGGATGAGCAACCTCATGTCATTAACGCCGATCCAAACGATGATTGGGGTTGGGAGATAGAACTTGCTCGCACTCCCGACTGGAGAGAGCAATTAATTGCTGAAATTGATGGCAGGGCGATCGGATTTATCCAGATTATCGATCCAGCACTTGAGGATAGTCACTACTGGGGCGATTGCGAACCGCATCTACGTGCGATCGACATTTGGATTGGAGAAGAGACAGATTTGGGCAAAGGCTATGGCACACAAATGATGCAGCTTGCACTGGCGCGATGTTTCGCCGACTCTACTTTAACGGCTGTACTGATCGATCCACTGGCCAATAATACGCGAGCCCACCGCTTTTATGAACGGCAAGGGTTCCAATTTGTTGAACTGCGGCGTTTTGGTGATGACGACTGCTTCGTTTACCGCCTAAATCGAGCAGATTGGCATCCAAGTCATGACAATCACGCTGAATGACGACTTGTTCTTGCACAAGCATCGCCCTCGAAAGAAGGTAAGATGCTTGTTCTACACACAAAGAATGAATTTATTGTGAGTGAGGAGTAAGCATCCTGTCCATAAAAGCCTTATTAAGATTCGTTAGTTAAAGTTGACAAATTACTGTATATAAATTTCAAATTTTGCCACTCTAATGCTGTCTTTTCCACCTCTCGAATAAACCCATTTTTGCCCTTCATATAACCTTGAATATCCTCGGGATACTTTTTCGCCAACTCGCGCTTTAATTCACTATATTTCTGTGCGACTTCGGGATGAGCGATGATATAATCGCGAAATGCCAAATGACGTTTTATTTCCGGTGATTTAGCCTCAAATGTGTGGAGATGGTGAGTTCTTTTACCTGCTGCACTATTTTTGAGGAAGAAACGGCGATCGCGTATGCCAAACTCGCCCATCGCTTCGTATCCCAGAACTGCCATTGCTAAATTCTGATCATCTACTTTAGCAATGTCTTTTACCTCAATTAAGAAATCGATAATCGGTTTTGCATAAATGCTCGGAATCGCTGTGCTACCGATATGGTGAATGGTAACAACATTTTCTCCCATTGCTAATGCAATCTGTTTTGAATCTTCAATGAAGGTAATTCGCCATGTTGGATTGTGGGGGATAACTTCCACTGTTCGGGAATCGTTACACTGATTCAAAGACATAGTTTTGACCTGACTCAATCAATATTAGCTCTGATATCAATTCCGGGTGCGCCAGAATGATAGGCGAAGAGACTCAAGATGCCATTTCTGGCGCGCCAGATTAATCGCGCCAGAAGCGACAGGTGCAGTCTCCTGATTTTGGGTAATATTAATTGCGATGCAGCCGGAATTGATATGACGCCCAGATTCGATCGCCCTTTGTCTGTTTGTGGACGCAGAGGCTCCTGTTTGGGCGTGCGATCGACGAAACAGAGCCTCCACACATGGGTTCCCAGGCACAACCGGGGAACCCGTTGACAAGCGCCCAGATCGATCGCCCATCTGCAAGATATCGCAACCAACACTGACAAAACTGGGATCGCAAGGCTGTAATCGTCTACAATCCAATTTGGTAAAGAATTTCTAACATTTCACTGCCCATTACAGGCTTCCCTAGCCTGTACTACCCAACTTGTCTGAAAATATGGATTTTGCTACTCTTGCCGCCCAGCTAAATGCTGGAACTATATTGCCAGAGGGAATCATCATTGTCACCCTCTTGGTTGTCCTCGTCGGCGATTTAATCGTGGGCCGCACTTCCTCTGGTTGGACTCCCTACGTGGCTGTTGCCGGTTTGCTCGCGGCCGTCGGTGCCTTGTGTTTGCAAGCGGACAACACTAATACTATCTCGTTTTTAGGCGGTTTTAATAGCGATGCCTTGAGTTTAGTATTTCGCGGCATTATCGCTTTGACTGCGGCTGTCACTATTTTGATATCCGTCCGTTATGTATTGCAAACTGGTACTGCTTTAGCGGAATTCATCGGCATTTTGCTCACAGCTACTTTGGGAGGAATGTTCCTTTCCGGTGCTAATGAATTGGTGATGATTTTTATATCATTGGAAACTCTCAGTATCTCGTCTTATTTGCTGACGGGTTATACAAAACGCGACCCGCGTTCCAATGAAGCTGCTTTGAAATATTTGTTAATTGGTGCATCTTCTTCGGCGGTGTTTCTCTACGGGCTGTCGCTGTTGTACGGGTTGTCTGGTGGTGAAACGACGTTAAGTGCGATCGCATCTCATCTTCCTACTGTTAATGACGGTCAATCTCTCGGTTTAGTGATCGCGTTGGTATTTGCGATCGCCGGAATCGCCTTCAAAATCTCTGCGGTTCCCTTCCACCAATGGACTCCAGACGTTTATGAAGGTTCGCCGACACCAGTTGTTGCATTCCTTTCCGTTGGTTCCAAAGCAGCAGGTTTTGCCCTAGCAATCCGCTTATTAACTACGGTTTTCCCCGTACTTATCGAACAGTGGCACTTCGTATTCACCGCCTTAGCAATTCTCAGCATGGTGTTGGGAAATGTAGTCGCCCTTGCTCAGACTAGCATGAAGCGGCTTTTGGCTTATTCGTCGATCGCCCAAGCCGGTTTTGTAATGATTGGTTTGGTTGCAGGAACCGAAGCCGGTTACTCCAGCATGATATTTTATATGTTGGTTTACCTGTTTATGAACCTAGGCGCTTTCGCCTGCATCATCCTGTTCTCATTGCGGACTGGAACCGATCAAATTAGCGAATACTCCGGTTTGTATCAAAAAGACCCATTGCTAACTCTAGCATTGAGTATTTGTTTACTTTCTCTCGGTGGAATTCCGCCGCTAGCAGGATTCTTCGGCAAAATCTATCTGTTCTGGGCTGGCTGGCAAGCTGGGCTTTACGGCTTAGTTATCTTGGCATTAGTTACTAGCGTAATTTCGATTTACTACTACATCCGTGTCGTCAAGATGATGGTAGTGAAAGAGCCTCAAGAGATGTCAGAGGTTGTCAAAAATTATCCCGAAGTTCGCTGGAACCTTCAAGGAATGCGGCCTTTGCAAGTAAGTGTTGTACTGACATTGGTTGCGACAACTTTGGCAGGTATTTTGTCGAATCCTTTGTTTAATTTGGCTAATGATGCTGTTGCTAACACTCCCATGTTGCAGTCGGCATTGAGTCACGTCCAACCTGTTGTAGCTACTGCGAAAATAGAATCGAATTCGTTTTCTAACCAGGATTAATTTTACCTAGTTTTGAAAGCTTAAAAACGCCTAACTATTTGCAGTTGGGCGTTTTTTTTGAGTCTGTGATATACTATTAGTTGTGCTTTTTAACCGCAGATGTAGGCAGATTGAAGCAGATTAACGCAGATAAGAGTTTGTACAGAGGTAAAAATGTTAGTACAAAGTAAGCAAAAAATTTATACTTTAGATGAGTACCGGGAGTTAGAGGAAACTGCTGAGTTTAGAAATGAATACCGCGATGGAGAAATTGTAGAAATGACAGGTGGTACGATCGATCATAGCCAGATTATAGGTAATATCTATGCCTGCTTGAAATCTGCTTTGCGGGGAAAGAATGCCAGAGCATTTAGTGAATTGCGGTTGTGGATTCCTCGGTATCGACGCGGGACTTATCCAGATGTGATGGTAGTTGAAGGAGAATTAGTTTGCACAGAGGGACGGAAAGATGAGATACTCAATCCTGTGCTGATTGTGGAAGTGCTTTCTAAGTCTACCAAGGATTTCGATCGGGAGGATAAGTTTCGGTTTTATAGATCGATCCCTGAATTCCGTGAATATTTGTTAGTCAATCAATCTGAGTTTTTAGTCGCACAATATATTAAAACCGAATCGAATGATTGGTTATTTCGGGAATATGAGGGAGAATCAGCAATAGTTTCCTTCGCTTCGGTGGAAGTAGAAATGTCGATGAGCGATATTTATGAGTTGGTTGTATTTGAGAATTCTATGGTTGATTAATTTTTTTTAAACCGCAGATGTAGGCAGATTAACATATATTAATGTCATTGCGAGCTCTTAGCGAAGCAATCGCAGAATCTTGAGATTGCTTCGCAGGGCTGGCAATGACATAATTAAGTCAATCCAGAGCGCCAGAGTTCAAAAGTTAAATTCGGAATAAAATTAAATGAATGTAATTTGGTTACTGTTAAAGGCTTCTTGGTTAAATGTTTCCATCGCCATATTCACGGGCTTAATTAGCGGCGGTTGTAGCGCTATGTTAATTTCCTTAATTAACCGCGCCATCAGCGATAATTCTAATGGTAGTTTAGTCTGGTATTTTGCGGGATTGGCAATTTTGGCTCTCTTGAGTGGCTTTGTCTCGCAATTTTTGTTAATCTATCTTTCTCAAGAAGCAGTTTATAATCTGCGGCTGAGTTTGAGTCGTGGCATTTTGTCTACTCCGCTGCGAAATTTGGAAGAGTTGGGCGCTAACCGCTTGCTGGCCACTCTGACTGATGATGTGGGAACTCTTTCTAATACTATATTTCTGATTCCTTTTCTCTGCGTAGATATCGCGGTTGTTGTCGGCTGCTTGACTTATTTAAGCACGATTTCTGGCACGGTTTTTGTGGTGGTATTTGGTTTTTTGGTGCTGATGATTGGGACTGTACAATTGCTGCTCAATAAAATGCGGAAATTCTTCGATTTAGCCAGAGAAGAACAAGATGTATTGTTTAAGCATTTTCGCAGTATTACTGACGGAATTAAGGAACTCAAACTGCACTCTTTGCGCCGCCAAGAGTTTTTTACGGAAGAATTGCAGGTAAGCGCTGATGCTTCCCGCGATTATAATGTGACTGCTTTGAATACGGGTGCTGTGGCGATTGGAGTTGGGCAATTGTTGTTTTTTATGCTGATGGGTTTGCTGTTATTTGCTTTGCCCAAATTTGTGCCGGTTTCTACTCCGGTTTTGTCGGCGTATATTCTGACAAGCACCTATTTGATGTCTCCGTTTCAAAATATTTTGCAAAGGTTGCCGGCGATTTTTCGGGCTAATACTTCGGTGGAGAAGATTGAGAAAATGGGATTGGCTTTGGCGAGTCAAGCTGAGATAAGTTCTGTGGTAAAAAGGGTGGAAACGGCTGATTGGCAAACTCTTGAATTGAAGGGAGCAACTCACCGCTATCCGGGAGAAAAGGAAGACAGCAATTTTATTTTGGGTGAGTTAAGTTTGAAGTTTCATGCGGGTGAGTTGGTGTTTATCATTGGTGGAAATGGCAGTGGTAAATCAACTTTGGCTAAGTTAATAGCTGGTTTGTATATTCCTGAATCGGGAGATATTTTGCTAGATGGACAGCCGATTAATGATGAGAATCGAGAATGGTACAGGCAGCATTTCTCGGTTATTTTTTCTGATTTCTATTTATTCGATCGCCTTTTGGGCATGACTAATCACGATTTGGACAATCAGGCGGCTGAATATCTGCGAGAGTTTCATTTGGATAAAAAGGTTGAGGTGAAAGATGGTATATTATCGACTACGGCTTTGTCTCAGGGACAGCGAAAACGGTTGGCTTTGTTGACTGCTTATTTGGAAGACAGGCCGATTTATTTGTTTGATGAGTGGGCTTCGGATCAAGACCCGTTTTTTCGGGATATTTTCTACAAGCAGTTGTTACCGGAGTTGAAACGGCGCGGAAAAACGGTGTTTGTGATTAGCCATGACGATCGCTATTTTGATATTGCCGATCGCGCAATTAAACTAGATTACGGTAAAATTGAGTATGACCGACAACATGAATCAATATCGGATTGTTGAAAATCTGACGGAAAATCAGGTTTCTGATTTGATGGATTTGTACAAAAACGAGTTTTGGTGCGACAAGCGGCGGCGGGAGGATGTGGTGAGAATGCTGGCCACGACTGATGTTATCATTGGTTTGGTCGATGAGGGCGATAAGCTAATTGCTTTTACTCGCGTTATCACCGATTTTGTGTATAGAGCCACGGTTTTTGATGTGATTGTCCACCCGACACATCGAAAAATCGGACTAGGTGTGAAGCTGATGGATGCAATTGTAAATCATCCTAAATTGCAAGCAGTTGAAACACTAGGACTTCACTGTTTACCGAAGATGATACCATTTTATGAACGGTGGGGCTTCACTGATGTGGCAGACATGAAATTTATGAAAAGAAAAAATTCCTGAGATTAGTAATTTTCTTTAATCTGCGTTCATCTGCGTTTATCAGCCTTTATCTGCGGTTAAAAATATCTAACTTCTAAACTCCCAACTTTTCCCGCACATCTCCTGTGTCTCTAAAACCGACTACAACAGCCGTTCCATCCTTGACAAACAGAGGGCGCTTCAGCAGCATCGCATCCTTAGCAAAAGCCTCAATCCACTCTTTGTCCGTCCAATCTTGCCGCTCGTTGCCCAAATTGCGGTAAGATTGACCGGAAGTATTTCGCATGGGTTGAAAACCTAAAGAATTTACCCATTTTTCAATTGTCTCGCGAGTTGGTGGATTTTCTTTGGTGTTGATAAATTCATAGGTGACTCCACTATCTTCTAGCCATTTGAAGGCTTTTTTGCAGGTTGCGCAGTTAGGGATTCCGTAAACTTGAATTGACATAATATTTGGGAATTGGGAATGGGGAATGGGCATTGGAATCAATACAAATAACTAATAACTAATAACTAATAACCAATAACCACTAACCAATGACTAATTTAGCATCTTGAATCCATTTTTGCACGCGATCGACTGAAGGAGTCAAATCGTTCCGCTGCATTGTCGCTACGTGGAGTCTCAAAATTTGCTGGTGTAGTCTTTCCACGGGCATTTCGGCTAGTTGAGCCGGAGAAGCAACGCCTGCGTGGAGTAGCAGCCCGCAATACTCACAGCCTACACTCGGAATTCGAGCCAAATTTGCCATCGCTACCCATTTATTAACATACCGAATGTCAATCTGCAACTGATGTGCTAGCAATACTTTCGCTGTCGGTGTTTTCGTCATCCGAATTAGTTGCGCGATCGTGCTAATTCCGCATTCTTCCAGTTGAGACTGATTCTCATTGCTCAATCCGGGCAAATGCGCGATCGGCCAATCCCGTACTTGTACAGAATTGCGAGCAGATTTCTGAGGAGTTTTCATAGCTATGTCAGTAAATTTACTTATACTCTAAAGTCTAGAATAGAAAATAGTCAAGAAAAAGGACTGAAGTCCTTACTACAAACAAAACTTTTCATGAAAATTACCAAAGATTACGATTTGTTAAGAAATGCTTTGCACCAACGCAGGCAAAAACTGGCTAGTTTAATTGATTTTCCGGCAATTCTTTGGTCTGGTAGCAGTATTGCTCGTAATTATCCGGCTCTAAAGTTACCATTTCGCGCCAGCAGTCACTTTCTTTATTTTGCTGGTTTGCCGTTAGAAAATGCGGCGATTCGCTTAGAATCTGGTAAATTAGAACTGTTCTTAGATGACGCACCTTCTAGTAGCACACTTTGGCACGGAGAAATGCCGAAAAGAGCAGAAATTGCTGAACTAATTGGGGCTGATGCTGTTTTCCCAATGGCGGAGTTGAAGTCGCGGGGAATGGGTGCGGCAACGATCGCCATTCAGGACAATCTGACGGCTGTGCAACAGTCGCAAATTCTCGTTCGACCTCTAGCACCTTCCAAATCTCCAACCGGCATTGACCTAGAACTAACTCACGCAGTCGTATCTCTGCGCCTGAGCCACGATGCAGCCAGTTTGGTCGAATTGCGTCAAGCTGCTGCTGTCACGATAGCAGCTCACAAAGCGGGGATGGCTGCAACTCGAAAAGCTCAGATTGAAGCGGGCATTCGCGCTGCAATGGAAAGTGCGATCATCTCGGAAAATATGACCTGTGCTTATCCCAGCATCGTTACAGTACATGGCGAAGTTCTGCACAGCGAACATTATTACCATTCCCTACAAAGAGGAGATTTGCTGTTAGCAGATGTCGGTGCAGAAACTTCAATGGGATGGGCGGCTGATGTGACTCGCACTTGGCCGGTTTCTGGTAAATTTTCTCTGACTCAAAAAGCGATTTATGATGTGGTTTTGGCAGCTCATGATGCTTGTATTGATAAAATTAGTCCGGGCGTGGAATATCAAAATATTCATCTGTTAGCTGCTCGAATTATGGCGTCAGGATTGGTCGATTTGGGTATTTTGCGGGGCAATGTTGAAGATTTGGTGGCAATGGATGCTCACGCCCTGTTTTTTGTACACGGTATCGGACATTTAATTGGTTTGGATGTTCACGATATGGAAGATTTGGGAGATTTGGCTGGTTATGAAGCGGGGAGAGTGAGAAGCAGTCGGTTTGGGTTGGGATTTTTGCGGCTGAATCGTGTTTTGCGATCGGGAATGCTGGTATCGATCGAACCGGGATTTTATCAGGTTCCAGCAATCTTAAATAACCCAGAAACTCGTGCCAAATATAAAGATTCTGTAAAGTGGGACGAGTTGGAAAAATTCGCCGATGTGCGGGGAATACGCATTGAGGATGATATACTTGTCACTGAAGGGGGTAGAGAAGTATTAACTGAGAAATTGCCAACTAAGACTCCGGAAATCGAGGAGTTAGTCGGTGTAAATACTTAATCGCACAGGCAGTCGATCGCACTTGCGTAGTTGCATCAGAGAGCATCTCGATTTTGTAGACCGCGTTTTTCAAGAGTGATATAGTCCCACTTCCTTATCTATTTCTAGGGAATTCTTGGACTTATACTTCTGTGAAAGTCAAATTTCTAAACTCCAATTCCATCAGGTGTCAATAAAAACAAATAAAGATGAATAAAGCTTGGCAAACAGGTCTATTAATGTTAGTTGATAAACTGGTGAAGCAAGTCCAAAAATTCGCAGCAAAAAGACTTGCACACATTTTTCGGAAACCTGTATCCCCGCCGCCGATGCAGGCTGCGCCTTTGCCTAGCAACGAAGAAGAGAGGCTAAAAGCACTTCACCGCTACAACATTCTAGATACAGATGCTGATGAAGCTTTTGATGACCTAACAGCTTTAGCATCTTATATTTGCGGTACTCCTATTGCTTTAGTCAGCTTGGTAGATGCTAACCGACAGTGGTTTAAATCAAAAGTCGGTTTGGAAGCGCCAGAAACTCCGAGAGAATTAGCTTTTTGCGCTCATGCTATTTTAAATCCGAACGAATTGCTAGTTATACCAAATGTCCTAGAAGACGATCGCTTTGCTCTTAATCCGCTAGTAACTTCCAATCCCAATATTCGCTTCTATGCTGGAGCACCGCTAATAACTCCTGATGGTTTCCCGATCGGCACTTTGTGCGCCATAGATACAGTTCCGCGTCATCTCACCCCAGAACAACTAGAAGCGCTACGGACTTTAGGAAGGCAAGTTATCAGCCAAATGGAGTTGCGAATTAATTATGCTAAATTGAAGCGCGCGCAGATCAGACAGAAACAAGTAGAAGCAAAACTCCGTTCTACTGACGAGCAAATTGTCAATTTTTTAGAAGGAATGAGTGATGCTTTTTTTGCTCTAGATCCAAAGTGGCGATTTACTTACGTCAATTACAAAGCATCGCAATTCTTGCAGCGATCGCCGGAAGAACTTTTTGGTAAGATTTTTTGGGAAGAGTATCCAGATTTAGTAAATTCGGTATTTTATGAAGAGTCTCATGAAGCTGTAGCCAAACAAGTTGGAGTAACTTTTGACAAATATTATCGTCCATTAAAAGTGTGGTTTGAAGTCCGAGCTTTTCCTGGTCACGATGGCATTTCTGTATTCTTTCATGACATAACGAAGCGCAAAAAGATGGAATCTGCACTCAAAAAAGAACAGAAAAAAACTGATAGCTTACTGCTAAATATTTTGCCAGAAGCAATCGCTGATAGGTTGAAGGATGAACCTGGAGTAATTGCCGACAAGTTTGAAAAAGCCACAATTCTTTTTGCTGACTTGGTGAATTTTACCCAAATTTCTACCACGATGTCGGCAACTAAATTGGTGTACTTGCTGAATGAAATTTTCTCGACTTTTGACCAACTGACGGAAAAGCACGGTTTAGAAAAAATTAAGACGATCGGGGATGCTTACATGGTAGCAGGTGGCATTCCAATTCAACGCCCAGATCACGCAGAGGCGATCGCCGAAATGGCACTGGATATGCTAGTAGCAATTCAGGAATTGAATGTGAAGCTAGACGCGAAATTTGACCTCCGGATCGGGATTAATAGTGGCCCGGTGGTAGCCGGGGTAATCGGTACTAAAAAATTCATTTACGATTTGTGGGGAAATGCAGTAAATACAGCCAGCCGCATGGAATCTCACGGCATACCGGGCCGCATTCAAGTTAGCTTTTATACTTACGATTTGTTGCAAGATAAATATGAGTTTGAAGAGCGTGGCTTGATCGAGATTAAGGGTAAAGGGGAAATGCGGACTTATTTCCTGACGGGTAGGAAAGAACCAAATGAACTAGAAATCGGAGAATAAGTAGTGAGAATCCCGATCGTATAAAAAGTGTTTTTTTTCAGTTCGCTGTGAAATTTCGTCATATCAATTTTGGCTGCACGTGCCCTTTGACTAGACGAGGTTAATTGTAGGAACTAAGGCATTCGCGGTGTCCTGATTTCGGGTAATATTAATTTCGATGCTACTGGAGTTGATTTACGATCGCTTCGGAGATGCCAGATTGCGAAACGAGGTAAATTGGGCGTCAAATAATAGTTTGATGATTCCTGTGGGGCCGTTTCTGTGTTTGGTGATGATTACTTCGGCAATTCCGCGATCGGGCGAATCGGGATTGTAATATTCATCTCGGTACAACATAATTACTAAGTCGGCGTCTTGCTCGATGCTATTATGAGCGTACAATCCTTGTGTAGCAAAGTTTTGAACTTTCTCTACTGTTAGATCGTAAACTATATCTTCGCCGATGAAATCTATTTTTTTTATCTTATCCCAATAGATATCGCTAAGAGCAATTTTCCTAATTTCCTCAGATCCTAGAAGAGTCGCTAACTGCGTAGCTCGTTCTCGGCTGATATCACATTGATAGGAACTGTCGCCACAATAGCGTACGCCCAAACATGATTTAATTTGTTTAGTTGTTAAACCTGAATTTTCTTTGGCAATATTAACTTGGGTTCGCCAAACTTGGTTAGGAATTAAATCTCTGTTCGTATTAGCCCGTCCAGAATTTTCTAGGTATATTTTGACGAGGGCTAAACCTTCTTGTTTATAATTGCCAACCGCACCAGTTCGATCTACAAATTTTTCTAAATCTTGCTTCCCACTTACCCATATTTGATGTTGAGTTCGTCCTTTATTACCTTGAGAAATTGATTTTAAGGAGGCATTAATATTCAATCTTAATAATAACGATTGAACTCCCCGCGCTAGTTTTTTGCTACTAGACGCATAATAAATATTGGGATAGTGGGAATTGTCTTTACTCGTGCGGATACAACCATCAGTTGCCCATAGGTGTCGGAGAAAAAGAGCGAGCGATTCTTGGGGTTGGGTAAATACTAAACTGGGAATAAATTTTTCATGGGAACGTAAACCAAAGACTTCTAATTTTTCGAGCCATTTAGTAATCGGATTTTTAATATTGGGAGCGAGATGATAACTAGCAGGGAGATAAACTTGATACCAATCACGTTCGCGTTTGATACGAGGATTAATTTCATCACCAAATACTTCTCTAGCCAAGTGTACAACTAATTCAGCTAAATCTAATTCTCGCGTCGTGTACTGAATGGTATGTCGAGGCAAAGTACAACCATCACCAATTAAATGTCCTAGTAAAGCTAATTCAGCATTACCCATCGTCTGCACTTCAGTACAAGCAATTGAGCGAGGTGTAGCAATTCGATCGCCTATTTTTAATTCATCTAAACGCTTCCAGCCATCTGATGTAAAGAACTTATGATTGCCTGTTGCTGTAATCGAATTTCCTAAGCAAGTTGTCATCTCCCAGACGGGCTTGACTCCAGTACAAAAAGCATTAGTCACCATTGCTTTTTCCTGTTTCAGGGTATCTGAATTTAATCCCCAAACAGCAAAGCCAGATTTACCGACTAAATCGCGAATCGGGACTTCTAATCCACTATCAGCCATAGTAACTAAACTATCACCACTCAGACATCCACTCTCACGTAAATCTGACATCATCGGCCGCTTGTTTGTCCTCGCTTCCACACTCCGACTCAACTGAGATAAGGCAATAATCGGCACGTTGAGCTCGCGGGCTAAACCTTTAAGGCCTCTAGTAATTCGAGATAATTCTTGGACGCGGTTGTCGCTGCTACCTTCCATTAATTGCAGGTAATCTAGCAAGATTAATCCTAGGGTTCCGCCTTGTTCGGCTTGGAGGCGGCGGGCTTTCGATCGCATCTCCATCACGGTAATATTGGGAGTATCGTCAATAAATAGGGGCAGTTCTGATAAGTTGCCGATCGCCGTACTGATCGGTTCCCATTCGTTTTGGCTGATTTTGCCCGATCGCAACCGGTTACTTTCGATTTTGGCTTCATTGGACAAGATGCGCTGCACTAGCTGTTCTTTCGACATTTCTAAGCTAAAAACGGCAACGGGCAATTTTTGCTGCCCCCCGGCGATATGGTGGGCGATGTTGGTACAAAAGGCCGTATTGTGAACGCAGATATCATTAGCCACAAAATTATGTGTATCTGGGATAGTTAAGTCGTACACTTGCTTATTTCCCATCGGTTCGATCGAAACTATTTCATCCCAGTAGACCTCGCTATTTGCTAGTTGTTTCAGCGATAAATTATCTAAAGCGGTTGCTAAAACTAAAAATCTTTCTCTGGACAGGGCACGTTTACCAACGTGAATATTGGAATGACCTTTGATGCCTGCACGTTTTGCTAAGGATACCCAAGATTCATTGCCTTTTGCTAATGCTAGATATTCCCAAGCTTCCACTGGAATCAAATCACGGTTATTGTGAGATATTTTGTTTTTTAGTGCTTCTTCTACTTTCGACAATGCTTCTTCTTTGCCAAAAATACCAATTTCTGATATGAATATTTTGATAGATTTTGCATTAGTAATATCAATAAACCAAGCTGGGTTGCGAGTATCTTTGTATTTAACTAAACGCTTTTTGAGGGCGGCAATGATGCCAAATCTCAGTAGTAAGTGCTGTACTTGTCTGGCTAGTCCTTCGCTGACAGAACAGTAGCCTAGTTGAGATTGACCGCTGGTAAGTAGGGTGGCCCAGCCGTCAGTGGAAAAGAGGCGGTTGAGGAAAAGGGCAACTTGCGATCGTTTCAATCTAAAAACTATGTCTGGTACTGTTTTATGGTGAGCACCTTTCCCCATCAGACCTAATTCTTCTAACCAGAATCTCAGTGGGTTTTTGTGTGTGGTATGAACAGCATCCATTCCGGGCCCGGCTAGCTGTTTTGGATCTATTTCTAAAATTTCACAGGTGCGAGTAAATAATTCTTGATTGGGGAATGCAACTCCTTGTACCCAAGAGGAGACTAAAATCGGTGAAACTCCCAATTTTTGAGCAAATTCTTGGATATATAAATCTCGTTCTTCGAGAGCTTTGTGTAAATTCCAACCAAAAATGTCTATTTTCTTGGCGTAACCTTCTCGATCGCCCATGACGTAATATTCTGGTGCGCGTCTGCCTTTATCATTGTATCGCAGCCTAAGACCTCCGAAGCTAGTAGCAGCGTCGGCAAAGTCTTTTAGTATAGCAGTATTTCCATTGGTGAAGTGGGGCGCGCTCTGTGTCAAACACCCGTCGCCAATTAGATAAGCCAATAACTTAACTTCACAGTCACGAATGGTTTCTTGACCAAAAACATCCATCTTACGAGGGACAGCAATTTTATCGCCTGCTTGTATTTCCCCCAACTGTCGCCAACCCTTAATTGTTAAAAACGGGTGTGTAATCGTAGTTTCTATAAAGCGTCCCAGTCTTGTTGTGAGTCGGAATACAGGCTTAATTCCATCATCTATAAAATCTGATGGTGTAGTTAGATGAAACTTCCAATCTTTTCCTAAAGTTAGTAATTCTGCTTGACGTTTCTGATAGATTTGTTGTATAGTAGAGAGGCTTCCATCGCTTAGTAATACTATGGTAGAGGCTGCTTCGCATTTGCCCATAGACGGGCGCCCAGCAACAATGATTAAATCCGATCGCTGAAAGCCTCCTGTCATCGCATCTAAGTCGTAAAAACCGCAGGGAATTCCTGGAAGCGTTAGCCCTTCATTGCGATTTTCGAGGTCTTGAAATGTTTGGTTTAGGGTTTCGCCGATCGATACTAAATCTTGTTGCGGACGTTCTTGAGTGATGCTAAAAATTTGTTGTTCAGCGCGGTCTAATACTGTTTCTAGTGGCGCTGATGTCTCGTAACCCAATTGTACTATGTTGTTGCCAGCTTCGATTAATTTGCGGCGCTGATATTTGTCTTCAACTAAGGCGGCATATTGGTCGATGTTGACTGCTGAAACTGTACGATCGACTAATTGCGCTAATTTAGTTAATCCTCCGACTTGTTCTAACTGATTGCGATCGGTTAGCCAAGTCGTTACTGTCATTAAATCCGTAGGTTCGCCCTGCAAAAATAGCCCTAATGCCGATCGATAAATGACTTGATGAGCGGTGATGGCAAAAAACTCCGGTCGCAGAATTTCGGCAATTCTGGAAATAGCTTCGGGATCAATTAAAATCCCGCCCAAAATTGCTTCTTCTGCCTCTACATTTATTGGCATCGAGTCGCTCATTAGTTATTAGTTATGGGTTATTGGTTATGGGTTATTGGTTATTGGTTATTGGTTATTGGTTATTGGTTATTGGTTATTGGTTATTGGTTATTGGTTATTGGTTATTAGAAAAACAAATGACAATGCCCAATTACCAATTCCCAATGCCCAATGCCCAATTCCCAATGCCCAATTCCCAATTACATCGGAACAACTTGAATATCAACTTCGGCGGTAACTTCGGCGTGAAGTTTGATTTCAGCTTTGTATGTACCAGTGCCGCGAATTTCGGGCAGGGTGATGCCGCGTCGATCGACTTCTTGACTGGTAGAGTTGAAAATCAGCTCTGCTACTTCTTGGTTGGTGACAGTACCAAAAATCGCGTCTCCTTCGCCGACTTGCTTGGAGATGATGAAAGGCCCGGCTGCTTCCAGGGCGGTTTTACGGACTTCAGCTTGCTGCTTGAGCTCTAGCTGGCGCAGTCTTTCTTCTTCGCGGCGGCGGGCGGCTTGCTTGAGAATGCCTGGAGTGGCTTTAAATCCCATTCCTTGGGGCACTAGGTAGTTGCGGGCGTAACCGGGGGCTACTTCTACTACGTCGCCAACTTTGCCGAGTTTGCTGACATCTTTGTTTAAAACTAATTGGACGCGCTTGGCCATGATCGTTGATTGTGGGGTTTTAACTGCAACTTTTTATAATAGCGAAGTTTGAGGGACGATCGCAAGAGTGAAGCAAGAGTTGACAGTTGACGGTTGACAGTTGACGGTTGACAGAAGTCCCACGGAATAAGGGTGAGATATCATTTTTGGTGGGTTCATCCGTCTACAGCGAAGGTGTGCAGCAATCGGAGAGGACTGAAGTCCGAACGATCGAACCTACTACGAACCTGTTGTGTGTGTTTTACGATCGCCGATCGATCGCGCTACAGTCGCAATTAACTCAGTCGGATCGATCGGCTTAGATAGGTGTTTGTCAAATCCAGCTTGCAAAACTTGACGCTCGTTGGCTTCTCCAGCATAGGCCGTTACGGCGATCGCCACTAACTCTCGACCCTTTGCCCCAAGCTGAGTACGGATGTGACGGATCAGCATATAACCGTCCATCTCGGGCATTCCGATGTCGCTGATCAGGAAATCCGGTGCGGTTTGGGCGATCGACAGCAACGCCTCAGCAGGAGATGACACCGAAATCACCCCTGCACCCGCTTGCTCTAGCACGAAGGCGACAAAATCGCGCGAGTCCGGCTCATCATCTACTACCAAAATTCTCAATCCAGCCAGCGGCAAAGATGAAATATCGGCACTTTCAGATGAATTGACGGCTTCCTGCTCCTGCCTTCTAGAATCATCATTTAATAGTGGCAACCTCACCGTAAACGTCGCTCCTTGATTTTCTCCGGGGCTTTCTGCAAACACCCTTCCGCCGTGAAGTTCGATCAGTTGGCGGACGATCGCCAATCCCAATCCCAAGCCGCCAAATTTGCGAGTTGTCGCGCCGTCTTCTTGTCGGAAATGCTCGAAAACATAGGGCAAGAAATCGGGAACAATGCCTTTACCCGTATCGGCGACTTGAATTTGAACTTCGTGTTCAATTTGCGTTAATCTAACTTCAACTCGACCGTTTTCGGGCGTGAATTTCACCGCGTTCGATAACAAATTCCACACAACTTGCTGTAAGCGACTGGTATCGCCTATAACGAGTCCGACATCGGGATTTAAGATTGTTTGAATTTGAATTTTTTTAGCTTCGGCTGCTAATTGCACGGTTTCCAAAGCAGACAAGATAATGGTTGCGACATTCACCGGAGCGACGGTTAATCTGAGTTTCCCTTGCAGAATCCGAGACACGTCGAGCAAGTCTTCAATTAATTGAGATTGCAGTCGGGCGTTGCGCTCAATTGTCTCCAATGCTTTGGTGGTTTTAGCCGCGCTCAGCTTGCCTGCGAGCAGCAGTTGCGACCACCCTAAAATCGGATTTAAGGGCGATCGCAACTCGTGAGAAAGCACCGCCAAAAACTCGTCTTTAATCCGGTTAGCTCGCTCGGCTTCGGCGCGCGCAGTTTGTTCCAATTGCAGAACCATATCGCGCTCGGTTTCCACTTGTTTGCGCTCTGTAATGTCGATCGCAGAACCGATATAACCCTCAAATTGTCCGCTTTCGGTAAATCGAGGAACCGCCGCATCCAGCACCCAAGAATATCCGCCATCCGGGCGCCCCAGGCGAAATTCCGTGCTGTAAGCTTCCTGGCGTTCGTTGGCGATTAAAAATGCCTTCAGAGCGTGTTCTCGGTCTTCTGGATGCACTGCGTTTATCCAACCCCATCCCAAAGCTGTTTCCTCAGTTTGACCTGTGAATTTATACCAGTTGTCGCTCAAGA
The DNA here is from genome assembly GCA_949127775.1 of Oscillatoriales cyanobacterium PMM_0080. Taxonomy (GTDB): domain Bacteria; phylum Cyanobacteriota; class Cyanobacteriia; order Cyanobacteriales; family Microcoleaceae; genus Microcoleus. The sequence continues at coordinate 13,865 of CASBQF010000152.1, read as the reverse complement.
ATGTGCAGTAACCTGTGGAGTCTGTTACCCAGACCATAAATGGAGCGTTGTTCGCCATATTGCGGAATCGCTGTTCGCTCTCTTGCAGCGCTGATAAAGCTTGTTTGCGTTCTGTGATATCCCGACAGACAATCACTCCGCCTGTGATTTCGCGGCTTTTATCAACTACCGGATAACCGCTGATACTGACCCAGCGACTTTCGCAATCTTGGCGGACAAATACTTCTACATCATTTACATATTCACCTTTGATTGCTCGGGCGAGAGGTAGTTCATCGTTGGGAAAAAGGGTTTTTTGGTCTGCCAAAAATAGTCCGTAGGTACTCGACCATTCCTCAGAGGATTTTTCATTCGTTAGCTGACCAAACATCCCCACGGCTGCTTGGTTAAACAGCACAAACTCCCCTTGTTGGTTGGCGAGAATCAAACCGTCGCCAATGCTGTCTATAATTACTTGCAGTAACTTAGTTTGTTCTTGCAGCGCGACTTCTGATTGTTTGCGATTTGTGATGTCGCTGGAGATGCCAATCAAGCCGATTACTTCTCCCGCCTCATTGCGATAGGGAGCTTTCATTACCAGAAATGTCCGAATACCATCGTGAGATTCTTCGAGGACTTCTGTTTGGCCTGATTCCATGATCCGCCGATCGTTTTCCGTGACTGTGACTGCAAGTTCTACTACTGGGTATAAATCGAGATCGCGACCACCAATTACTTCAGCAGCAGATTTGCCCATTACCTCCAGCGTAGCTGGATTTGCATAAATAATCCGTCCTGCTCGATCTTTGACAAAAATGGGCGTGGGCGCTGACTCGTTAATCACGTTCAAGATTGCATTTTTTTGCCGCAGTTCTTCTTCAGTGCGTTTGCGATCGCTAATATCGCTCCAATAAGCCGTAAGTCCATCGGCTGCTGGATAGGCGCTGACTTCTATATACATTTGAAGCGACGGCGAAAACTCTTCAAACTTGACAGAAACTTGCTCGGAAACTACTCGATGAAATTCTTGATATAGCCTCGAATTGGATTCTAACTCGGCGGGAAATAGCTCCCAGATCGATCGACCTAACAAGTCGTTTCTCGATCGACCGAGCAGTCTTTCAGCAGCGCTATTAACGTAGGTATAGCGCCATTGTGAATCGATCGCGATAAAGGCATCAGTAATACTTTCGATAATATTGGTGACTTGCTGTTTGGCCGCCGAGAGGGCGAGTTCCGCGTTTTTGCGATCGGTGATTCCTTCGCAAAAAATCATGATGCCACCAATCTCACCGCTGTTGGTTCGCCAAGGGTGAATTTCCCAGCGCAACCACTTGATCGAGCCATCAGCGCGGGGAAACGGATCTTCTTTGCACATTTCCACTGCTCCCGCCAGACAGCGCTGGTGGATTTGTTTCAAACGATCGGGCAAATTGGGAAATATCTCGTAGTGCGATCGACCTACAATGTTTTGAGCGCCGAGCCCGTAATTTGCCAGCCAGCGATCGCTCACCACCATATACCGCATCTCGCGGTCAAACATCGCCACCCCCACAGGCGAATGTTTGACGAACAGCCGCAGTTGCGCTTCCTGTTGCCGCAGGCGATTTTGTGCCTGTTTGCGATCGGTGATTTCTTGGAAAAGTATGGCGACTTTGCGGCTCTGGGGCTCAGGAGTGCGGAACGCCGAAACCTCAAACCAGCGGTTCATCACTTCCGAGACGTGTTCAAAGCGCACTGGTTCCCCTGTCAGCACGACTTTGCCGTACATCTCAAACCAATAATCTTCGAGCCCTGGAATGAGCTCGCGCGCTGTTTTACCGACAGCTTGTACGAGTCCGGTTTGTTTCTCAAAGGCCGGATTGACTTCCAAAAAGCGGTAATCGATCGGCTTTTCGTTATCGTCAAACAGCATTTCGATGACGCAAAAGCCTTCGTCTAGGGACTCAAACAAAGTGCGGTAGCGTTCCTCGGAGCGGCGCAAAGCTGCTTCTGCTTGTTTGCGATCGGTAATTTCGTGCACCGTCACATTCACGCCCAGCACTCGATCGTCCTCCGATATTAGCGGATAAAGACTCAACAGCCAATCGCGTTCTACTCCCGGCTGTGCTGAGTTTTCCCCGTGAATTTCGAGCTGTTCGACGGGAACTTTCGTGGCAATAACTTGTCGGTAAAGCGGCTCTAAATCATCTGCTTGTTGTGATAAGATTTCGCGCAATGTTTTACCGATGTGGGCGGCGGCTGGAACTCCGTTAATCTCTGCGAGGCGATCGTTAATGCGGACAAATCGCAAGTCGGTATCGATAAAGCAAAGTCCGATCGGCGCGCTAGCATAAATTGCCTCGATTTCTGCGAGTTGTTGGTACGCCGTTTGCGCTTGTAGGATCGCAGTAGCTCGATCGGCTTTTTGTTCGGTGACATCTTGAAAATAAACGGCAATTCCCGAGGCGATCGGATAAGCTCGCACTGCATACCAAGCATTGAGCGGCTCATAAAAAGATTCAAAACTAACTGTAACTTGCTCCCTGTCGCAGCGCAGGTATTCCTGCTCAAACAAACTGCCCGCAGATTCGGGAAACTCTTCCCAAACGCTGTTGCCGATCAAATCTGCCGGAGTTCGATTCAGCCACCGCGCCGCTTGAGTATTAACGTAGGTAAACCGCCAGTCTCTATCCAAAGCAAAGAAGCCGTCGGAAATACTTTCGAGGGTGTCTGACAGTTGTGTAGCGGGCGCGTGAGTGACTGCTTGTGGCTGAGGTTGAGCGATTTCCGCGAAGGTGGTAATTACTGCGTAGGGAGTCGATCGATCTCCCTGAAATAAAGGTTGAGAATTTAGCTTCAACCAAATCAATTCTCCCTGCGGCTGATAGAATCCCATGATGACATTGGAGCATGGCTGCCCAGTTTGCAGCGCCACCATCGCCGGGTGCGTCTCGCCGGGAAAATCCGAGCCATCTTCATGCAAAGTCTGCCACGGACAGTTCATTGAACTATTGCCCTGCATCTGTTCTGCTGTCATTCCCAAGAGTTCCTGAGCCCGAGAATTGCACCCTTGAATGCTCCCGTCTGCCAATTGCAAAACCATCCCTACATCTGTTGTTGGCAATAACACGTTTGGGGCGATCGCTTTGTTAGAGTTTGTGGAAACAGAGGGGTCGATTTTCGGTTGGGATTCAGTATTACCTAGATTTTTCATCTTCTAACAAAGCTCGTTTTACTTTTAGCCAAGCCGATCGCGCTCATTAACTATACGGCAATAATTCAGAGGAATTTTCGGCGTTGCTGAGAAAGGAGTATGATTTGCCTCCGAAATTTACAGTAGGGGCAATTCATGAATTGCCCCTACTAAATTTCAGGGATTGCCTAAGCGAGTGAGTCATACCTGAATTCAGCAACGCCGAATTTTCAATTTAAGCAAGGTGACGATTCAAACCTCTGAGGGATGTCGATCGTCCTGCGGTCATGTGAATATCTATACTATTCTATCGCCGCTTTTGGTGCTAGTCAAAATCGGTCTTTCATGCCGCGCAATCGAGCGAAGGTTTGGACGGGATCGTGGCTGTTGGCGGCTGATTGGAGGCTGGGAAAATCCCAGCGCAAAAATGGGTTGGTCTTTTTCTCAATGCCGATCGAGGATGGTATTGTGGGTTGCGATCGACTGCGCGCTTCTTTGACTTCGCGCAAACGCTGCTGTAACTCAAGATTATCACCATCTACACTCAGGGCAAATTGCAAATTTGTCAGCGTGTATTCGTGAGCGCACCAAACTCTGGTATTGTCGGGCAAGTTTCGCAATTGTTCGAGGGAAGCTAACATTTGAGCGGGAGTGCCTTCTTTTAGTCTGCCACAGCCTCCAGCAAATAAAGTATCCCCGCAGAACAATTCGCCAGTTTCCCCTGGGTTGCTGGGCGGGAAATAGTAGGCTATGTGGGCTTTTGTGTGACCTGGTATAAAGAAGATTTCGGCGGTTCTGCCAGCAAACTCAACGCGATCGCCCCCTTGCAAAAAAACTTGTTGTCCGGGAATTCTGCCTCGGTCTTGGGCGCCGCCGTAAACTTTAAGTTGGGGAAAGCGATCGATCAGTTGCTGGTTGCCGCCTACATGGTCGCTGTGGTGGTGCGTGTTGAAAATTGCTGTTAATTCGGCTCCGAGCGATCGCACTTGCTGCAAGACCGGCTCCGCGACGGCTGGATCGACGACGGCTGCTATGTTGCGATCGCGATCGTGCAGCAAGAAAATGTAATTATCGGACAGTACCGGAAGCCGATAAACCTGCATATAAGACTGCCTCTCTAGGAAAATTAATATACAATTGGATTAGTTTGAAAGCTCTTTGAAGGCAGAACGCAGAATTTAAAAATCCGCGCATCTATCTTTGGGAGTAAAACTCTGATACCTTATTTATGCGGTTCCCCAAATTGATTTGTGGTTTGGTATCCACTATTTTTGGGTCAAGAACTGCAAGCAGGTTTAACTATTCTGACATAAAAGCCATAAATAAATGCCAACATCTCCAAAAAAATCCAACTTAACAATTACTCAAATGGTCGATCGGATTGTCGCGTCTGGCAAGATTGCTCGCAGGGAACATTTAGTTTTGACCTCTGCTATCCTATCAGATGATAAACTTTCCGAAGAGGATCGATATCAAATTAATCGGATATTTGACTATATCCAAATTGGTCGCCTCAAGTTTATCGATTGAACTTTTCAGTTGACAGTTAACAGTTGACAGTTAACAGTTAACAGTTAACAGTTAAGGCCGATCCCCCTAAATCCCCCTTAAGAAGGGGGACTTTGAGAGCTTTCTTGTCCCCCAATTAAAAATGGGAATAAGCGTTGACGTTAATCTGATTCTTGTCCCCCCCTTAAGAAGGGGGGCTAGGGGGGATCGGCTTAACTGAACCCTGTTTACAATCTCATCGACAGTTACAGTTACAAAACAAGGTAGAATAAAATGAGTGCAGAAAAACCAACTATTTTGGTAACAGGCGGAGCTGGATATATTGGCTCTCACGCAGTATTAGCACTAAAAAATGCAGGTTACGGCGTGGTAATTTTGGATAATTTAGTTTACGGCCACCAAGATTTAGTAGAGCAGGTTTTGGAAGTGGGGTTGGTAGTTGGCGATACGAGCGATCGCGCTCTACTCGACAACCTATTTGCAACCCATGACATTGCAGGGGTAATGCACTTTTCTGCCTACGCTTACGTCGGCGAATCTGTTACCGACCCAGCTAAATATTACCGCAACAACGTCATCGGCACAATCACCCTTTTGGAAGCGATGATCGCTGCTGACATCAAGAAATTTGTGTTTTCTTCTACTTGCGCGACTTACGGCGTACCTGAGAAAATTCCTCTCACAGAAGACCACCCACAAAATCCGATCAATCCCTACGGTGCTACTAAGTTAATGGTAGAACGCATTTTATCAGATTTTGACCCTGCGTACGATTTCAAGTCTGTTTGTTTCCGCTATTTTAACGCGGCTGGAGCCGATCCGAACGGGTTGCTAGGAGAGGATCACAATCCAGAAACTCACCTCATCCCGCTGGTGTTGCTAGCTGCTTTGGGGAAACGAGATTCGATCGCAATTTTCGGCACCGACTACGATACTCCTGATGGTACTTGCATCCGCGATTACATTCACGTTAACGATTTAGCGTCGGCTCACATTTTGGGATTGGAATATTTGCTAAATGGCGGCAAATCCGATTTCTTTAATTTGGGTAACGGCGGCGGATTTTCGGTAAAAGAGGTGATAGAAACGGCCCGCCAAGTGACGGGAAAAGAGATTAAGGCTGTTGAGTGCGATCGGCGTCCGGGAGACCCGCCTGCTTTGGTTGGTAGTAGCGAGAAAGCCATCAAAATCTTGGGTTGGCGTCCCGAATATCCCGATATTAAGGATATTATATCCCATGCTTGGCAATGGCATCAAAAACGCCACAATCATTAATATGTAAGTAGGCCATTGGAAAAAACAATAGTATCTGGTAGGGGCGGGTTGAGCTTCGGCATCCATTATACAAGCCAGTTTATCTGTGTCAAAACCCGCCCTCCCCATCTAATGTTTATTTGTACCCACCTATTTAAGGTGCGCATTGCGCACCCTACCTATAGAAGTTATCCGTCCAAGACTTCAGCATTTTAAGCTTAAATGAATTCAAATAAATTAGCAGTCAAGGGATTTATCACGATTTTAACCGGCCTTTACTCTTTTCAAGATTGCGTGCATTTTCTGGCATCGATCAGGAAGTTTCACAGCGAGCCAATTATTGTTTTAATAGATAGAGTACCGCGATTTTTATATCCTGTACTTCAGGTTTTTGGCAATGTCATATTGCAAAAAGCCCCCTCTCACGAAAATCCTGTTTTAGCGTCGCGACAAGCCAAGCTGGCTTTGTACGAGGAATCTCTGTTTGAGAAGACTATTTATCTGGATTGTGATATTTGTTTGCTGTCGCCCATAGATGAGGTTTTCGACTATCTTGATGATGTAGATTTTTTGGTAACTGAAGATGTACAGCCAGTAATTGCTAAAGCTGGCAATTTATTAAGAGTCAAACAAGATATTCTGTCAACTTTGCAGTCTGTCGGATTGCCTTTAAACGAAAATAGCATTCAATATAATGGCGGGTTTATCGCTTTTACGAAAAGCAGTAAAAATCAGGAATTATTCGAGGAATTTAAGAAATATTTCGAGATAGTAGTTGCACATCAAGATGTGCTATTATTAAAAGACCAAGGTGCTTTTGCCGCTGCTATCGAATCTGTAAAACCCAGCATGAAAACTTTATCCCCTGTTTACAACTATTTGGATAAGTGGAAAGATGTTTATGCGATCGACAAACCGGTCAAAGTAATGCACTGCACTTATCCCTACCGCCCGCAGTACGCCAAGAACATAACCCGATCGCCCTTTACTCGAATAGTCGATCGTACGGCTAAAATATTTTTACCAAATCAAATTAACAATCCCTGGCGTTTAAAATAAACTTGACCAACTTACTATCCTAGGCTGTGCAACATTACACTCAAGAATTATATCAATACTTGCAAAAAACCTCCTACCAATCAGCCCAAGAAATTATCCCTATCCTTTGGGAATTCGTGCAGCCAAAGCGAGTAATTGATGTCGGTTGCGGCACGGGGACTTGGCTATCAGCATTCCAAGAATTCGGCGTTAAAGATATATTGGGAATTGACGGCGATTGGGTTGACCTAAAAATGCTAGAAATCCCTGAAACTAACTTTTTAGTATTAGATTTAACCCAACCTTTGCCCATCGAACAACAATTTGATTTAGTTCTTTCTCTAGAAGTAGCAGAACACTTGCCCGCTGAGTGCGCCCGGATTTTTGTCGAGTCTTTAGTGAAACTGGGCCCAGTGATTCTATTCTCTGCCGCAGTACCATTTCAAGGCGGAACAAATCACGTTAACGAACAGTGGCCAGACTATTGGGCGAAACTATTCCAAGAGCAAGGATATGTGGCGATTGACTGCGTGAGACATAAAATATGGCAAAACGAACGAGTTAAATGGTACTACGCCCAGAATATACTTATATTTGCAAAAGTGGAATATTTAATAACAAATCCAGTCTTGCAAAAAGAGGCCGCAAAAACTAACATTTTTCAGCTTTCTTTAATTCATCCAGAGCTTTATTTGCGAACAGCATCCGAAGCAACCAAATTAAGACAAGAAATCAAAGATGCTTTAGCCTTAAAAGATCCGAGGATTTCCCTAAAAGAAGTATTGTTTGCTTTGCCAACCTTGACAAAAGCTCGGTTAAGCAGGAAAATAAAGCAACTTTTTTAATAAAAAATTACCAAGTGAAAGTTTCATTAGTCGTGAGTGATTTGTCGGGAGGAGGTGCAATTCGTGCTTTTTTGCTAGCTCAAGTCCTGATCGAGCTTAACTATGAGGTAGAAGTCGTCGGATTTCAGTTTGGCAAGGAATTGTATGCTATTCCTCCGAAAAACATCCCAGTTTTTGCCATACCTGGGAAAAACTATCCTGGGTTTTTGATGGATGCTCAAAAAGTCTTGCAAAAAATAGATGGGGATATTATTTATGCAGTCAAACCTAAACCTACAAGTTTTGGTTTATCGCTGCTAAAAAAATTAGATACTCGCCGCCCGGTCATTTTAGATATAGATGACTGGGAACTTAGCTGGTTCGGCGGAGATGAATGGAAATATCGCCCTTCTTTCAAACAACTTTATCGAGATATTTTCAAACAAAACGGTGAATTGAGAAAACCAGATCATCCGCTATACATTCAGTGGATGGAAAGTTTAATTTCCCGCGCTGATGCTGTCACCATTGATACTGAATTTTTAAAACAGCGTTTTGGTGGTGTATATTTGCCTAATGGTAAGGATACTGAAATGTTTGACCCTGCTAAATACAATCCGGAATTGAGCCGACAGCGTTACGGGTTGTCTGGGTATAGAATTCTGATGTTTCCCGGTGCGCCGCGACCTCACAAAGGTGTTGAGGATGTTTTGATGGCCCTCGAACAGTTAAATGAGCCCGATTTAAAATTAGCGATCGTCGGCGGAAGTCCTTATGATGATTATGATGATAGACTTATGCAACGATGGGGGCGTTGGATTGTTAAACTGCCCAGGTTTCCAGTCGAAACGATGCCTGAAGTTGTAGCGGCGGCTCACATTGTGGTTGTTCCTCAACGAGAGACTCTCACAGCCGTGGCTCAGTTTCCGCTCAAGCTGACAGATGGGATGGCAATGGCTAAGCCTGTTTTGTCCACGCGAGTGGGAGATATTCCAGCAATTTTAGGCGGAACTGGTTATTTAGTCGAGCCAAGTTCTCCCGCTCAAATTTCCGAAAAAATTCAATGGATATTTGAAAATTTGACAGCAGCGAATTTGCAAGGCATGAAAGCTCGGGAAAGATGCGTAAAAAAATATAGCATTCAAGCAATGGCGCTAATACTTTCAGATATAATTGCAGGTATATCGAGGTAACTTTTCGGTGACAAGCGAATTTCAAAGGTGGTACCCGCCACGTAATTTATCTGTGGAATCAATCCCAAATCTAAAATCCTCAAGCCCCCGCATTTATCCGTGGGGTTAATCTAAAATCTAAAATCTAAAATCTAAAATCTAAAATCGATTGACTGAATGGAGGAAGAAACACTGGCTGTAATTAAAGAATATTTTGAGATACCGTACTGTTTAGCTGGGAATGCTTCATGTCTGCTAATAAGCTACTCCTAAAATTTGCCAGACGATATCCGGGCAGGATTCTGTTAACTGTGCTCCTCGGCTTTTCTGGGGCTTTATTCAGCGGTATCAGCACTACTCTGATTGTACCAGTGCTTTTAAGTTTTTTGGGTGAAGCTATCGAGCTGCGCGGCGCTCCACCTCTAATTAAAACTTTGATGTATCCCTTTGAGGGAATGCCCCAAAGTCAGCGTTTAATGCTGATGACAGGGGTAATTGTTCTCACAATTATTTTGAAAAATATTGCGAGTTATATCAATACTTTAGTAGCTACTTCTCTGACACGCTCTCTGACTTTTGATTTGCGAGAAGCAGGTTTGCGGTTGTTGTTAGAAGTAGATTTAGATTTTTACTCTAAAACTAAAGTCGGGGATTTAATTAATAGATTGGGCGGAGAAATTAGCCGGACTGCTGGTGCAGTTGGTACGGCGACTGGAATGTTTACTACCTCAATCACCGTTTTGGTGTTTGTGGGCTTGCTGCTTTCTATTTCGTGGAAATTGACGGTGACAGCTACAGTTCTGCTAGCGTTAGTTGCTTGGGCAAATCAACATATTATTAACCGTTCTAAGCATTTTGGTCAATTGCTTTCTGAAATGTCGAAAGATTATTCGGTTAGGGTTCTCGAAACCATGACTGGGATTAGGCTGGTTAAGTCAACGGGGAACGAGGAAAGGGAGTATCAACGGATCAAGAATTTAATTCAAAGGCGAGAACAAGCTGATTTTCAAGCCCAGGTAAACTATGCGGCGATCGCTCCAATTAACGAAGTTGTTAATTTGATAGTGATTATTTTGATTGTGTTTATAGGGCGCACAATTTTTGCGAATGAACTAGAGTCTATAGCTACAGTTTTATTGACCTATTTGTTGGTACTTTTTCGGCTAATTCCTTTGATATCTCAGTTAAATGGCGCGCGCAGTCAGTTCGCTAATACCTCGGCTAGTGTAGAGGTGGTCACTAATTTTTTGAGCTGCGATGATAAGCCGTTTATGCTCAATGGTTCTGTGCCGTACACTCATTTGCGATCGGGAATTCATTTTAATAAAATATCTTTTAGTTATCCAAGTCACAAAAATTTAGTTCTGCAAGGAATTGATTTATTTCTACCTCACGGCACTACTTTGGCTTTGGTAGGAACTTCGGGTTCAGGTAAGTCAACTTTGGCAGATTTACTGCCGAGATTTTACGATCCTACTGAAGGTTGTATCTCGATCGATGGCAGGGATTTGCGCGACTTTGAACTGACAAGTCTCAGAAAAGCGATGGGTATTGTGAGCCAGGATACGTTTTTGTTTAATGCTTCTGTGCGCGAAAATATTGCTTATGCTAGGCAAGAAGCGACTGAGGAAGAAATTGTGGAAGCGGCAAAGGGAGCGAATGCTTATGAGTTTATTGAACTTTTGCCGGAGGGGCTGGATACTCAAATTGGCGATCGGGGTGTGATACTATCGGGAGGGCAGCGTCAAAGGATTTCGATTGCTAGAGCGCTGTTGCAAAACCCGGAAATCTTAATTTTAGATGAAGCAACGAGTTCGCTAGATACGGTTTCGGAAAGGTATGTGCAATCGGCGATCGAGAAACTGAGTTGCGATCGTACAACCTTAGTCATCGCCCATCGCCTTTCCACAGTCCAAAAAGCCGACAAAATCGCTGTGATCGATCGCGGACAAGTCGTAGAAATTGGCTCCCACGAAGAATTGTTAGCCAAAGGAGGTTACTACACTCGCTTGTATTCAGTGCAATTTGCCGAAGAAACCGCACGCGACGAAGCTCTAATTAGGGGTTCTTACGAAATTCGCACGCGCCTGACTCCGATGATTGCTTATCTCAAATTGCTAGTTGATGAAATGGTAGATTCTCCCGAAGAAAGAGACGAATTAATTAGGGAATCTTATCACTCTGCTGCTAATATTTTCAAAACTTTAGAATTTATAGAAGGTACGATTAAGCGTCAGGCTGTTAAAAAGTAGTTATTGGTGATTTGTTATTGGTTATTTGTTGTTAGTTATTAGTTATTAGTTATTTATTATTAGTTATTGGTTATTTGTTGTTCACAATGCCCAATGCCCAATGCCCCAATTATCATGTCTAAATATTATGTATTTTTCACCAGAAATGTGTTACCACAACCCAATGTCGCTAGCTTAGTTCAAGTTGCACACTCTGCGAATGCCGCCGCCAATCTCGGTTTACCAGCAGTTTTGGTATATCTCCGCAAAGGATTGGGTGCTTTTAATCCGATCGATTGGTTTCGTCCTTTTCAACCTCGCAAACCCGATGACAAACTTGCCAAAATATATAGTATTCAAGATAAATTAAAAATAGTAGATTTATCGATGCCTTTCCCGATCGACCTTTTCGACAGCAAGTGGACGAGTTCGAGTACAATAGTCTCAAAATACTACCTACCGACTCACCTGCTCAAATCCACTCAAATCGTTCACACACGGGACTGGAACTTTGTCAAAGCAGCGATTAAAAATGGAATTCCCGCTATCTACGAACAACATCATCACGAATCCAAGCAATTTGAGCCAGAAATTGTCCACAATCCGCTGTTTCAAATTGCTGTAACTGTGGCTGATACCGTGCGAGATAGCATGATTCAAAATGGGATGCCGCCCGAAAAAGTAATTATGCTGCACAATGGTTTCAACCAATTGTTTCTCGCCAGACAAACCGAAGATGCTCGGATATGGCGACAGAAGTTATTAGGAGACGGAAGAGAGCATTTAGCCGTTTATGCGGGCGGACTTTACCCGTTTAAGGGTGTGGATATGCTGGTGGATGTGGCGCGAGAGTTGCCGGAAGTTCAATTTGCGATCGCAGGTGGTGACAAATCCCAAGTAATAGCATACCAAAAATTAGCTAAAGACAAGCAAGTTAACAACATCAAATTTCTCGGCTACCTCCCACAAAATCAACTAGCTAGCTTGCTACAAGCCGCCGATGTTTTGACTCATCCGCACTGTTTGACAGCAGCCGCGACGTTTACATCTCCTTTGAAATTCTTCGATTATATGGCATCGGGAACTCCGATTGTGGCGACAGAGATTGCATCTTTGCTTGAGTTTAAGTCGGGGAATATCGCTGCGACTTGGTGCGCGCCGGATAACCCGTATGAATTTGCACAAAGCATTCGAGATAGTTTAGCCAAATATCCCAGGAAGGTCGAAGGTTATGCAGAAACATTGGATTTTGTCAAGCAATTTTCCTGGGAAAATCGGATCGAGAGGATTTTGAGTTATGTGGATGAGGAAGTGCGATCGGGCATTGTGTACTATTCTCAAGAACAGGCAAGATGCCTGTTCCACAAAGATTCAATTTGATTGTAGGATGAGCTCGCGTGTCCGCCCCTGCAATCAAATTGAAAATGCTGCAATATCTCAGTGCGATCGTAAATTATTCATTAGCCTTCATCCGATAATGAAAAAATCCGTAGGGGCGGGTTTTACCAACAATCCTCGCCTAAAATAAACAATCTCATAAACCCGCCCCGCCCACTTCTGCTATATGAACCCCAAAATTATCGGCACAATCACCACCTATCCAGGAATGAATCAAAGCGATTGGCTGTGGCAACAAACTCCCTACAATTTCGGTCAATGGGGAAACATTCAAATGCTAGCAAATCACCCAGAACCAGATTTTTTACTCATGTATCAATTCGACTTTCCCCGATCGCCTAAACAGCAGTCATGGCTCGACAAAATACGCCAATACAAGCATCCAAGACCAGAAAATGACATTCGAGACCAATTCCGCAACGTCCCCCAAGAACGGATTATTTACCTAATCAGAGAACCGCCTTTAGCAGAAGTAATTGAAATTACTAAAGCCAACTATGAACAAGCCAAACTTTATTGTGGTTACGTTTCCGGGCCGGACAACTTCGCACCAAAACCTGATTATATGCCCGCGATTTGGTATCACAGCAACTCGTTTCGAGAATTGAATGAAATGCCACCACCAAATAAGACTAAATCCTGTTCGTGGATAACTTCAGGTGTTAGTCGCACAGCTAACCATAGGCGCAGATTAGATTTTATCAAATTGCTGCAAGAAGCAGAATTAGATTTTGACCTTTACGGGCGAAATTTGCCAATTTGGGCTGAGGGAAATGGCATTGTTAACAATAAATGGCACGCCGTCGCACCTTATTATTACAATTTGGCTATTGAAAATTATGCGGACAATGATTTGTATGTCAGCGAAAAACTTTGGGATGCTTTGTTAGCTTGGAATTTGCCGATTTATTACGGAGGTTCGGCGGCGGATAAGTTATTGCCGGCGGGAAGTTTTTTGCGGCTTCCCAGTTTGGATCAGAAAGGAGTAGAATTTATTCAAGAGGTTACGAGGAGTGCGGATTATTGGCATGAAGCGAGGGAGAAAATTGCTGAAGCTAGACAAATCATTCTCCATGAATTGAACCTGCTGAATTGGCTATCTAATTTTGTATCTTAGGAAATAGTCGCTGGGTGAGGGCGGGTTTATGTAGATTGTTAGTGGGAATTAGACCTCTTGCAAAATTAATTTTAATCAAATTTGTAACAGGCAAGATGCCTGTTCCACAAGAAAAAAACTTTTTGTGGGATTGGCCGGAGAGCCCGTCCTAGTTATTTTTGCAAGAGG
>CASBQF010000151.1 GCA_949127775.1 Oscillatoriales cyanobacterium PMM_0080 | reverse complement strand
TTGCTACTTTTCGGGGAGATAGTGCTTTGAAAGCTTGCGCTATTGCACCTGATGGGGTGACAATTGTGGCGGCGGAAGCTTCGGGACAGGTGCATTTTTTGAGGTTGGAAGAGGGGAAAAAATAACCTACGGATAGGGACACTAATTATGTAGGGTGCGCAGTGCGCACCTTACGGCTATGTAGCCCGATCGCACTCTGTCTAACTTAATTCATCTGGGTTAATTCCCATCTCTCGTAGCCGTTGGGCCAAAAGTTGCGATCGCCGCCGTTCCTCTTCTAAAGCTGTTTCTGCAAGTTCTGCCCGCTGTTCGGCTTGTTCTGTCCGTTGTTCGGCTTGTTCTAACAGTTGACAAATTTCAACATAGGAGAAAAATCTAGTTCCATCAGGTCGATAAATTTGCAATTCATCGCCTGATAAATCGAACCGGATGGCTAACCTTGGACTTGCGTAATTTTCCATAGAGGCGATCGCATCCAAGCCATCTTCTCCCCGCAACCAACCTCTGAGTTGATTATTAGTAGGATTGTAAATGTAATATTCTTCAACTTGGTGGCGATCGTAAAACAGTAATTTAGTCTCCATTTCATCCTGGCTATTGCTAGGAGAGAGAATCTCAAACACAACTTGCGGTGCAATTCCTGACTCATTCCACTGCTGATAAGAACTCCGTCTCCTTTTCGGTGTGCCGAAGACAACCATCACATCAGGGGCATTAACAATATTCGATCTTCCCTCGATTGGATACCAAAACAAATCACCAGCTACAAATACATTCTCGTCATTAGCATACATCCATTCTAGATTTTGCTGAATGACTAGAATCCAGCGAAACTGGTCAGTATTGTTTGCTATTGGTTTGCCATCGCTTTCGGGGTAGATAATTTGTTGCTGAGTTGGGACTGGGATTTGAGTTACCATAACCGTTGTCCAGGGTTGGGGACTGTTTAATTTAATTTTAGCAGTTTGGGAAGAGTTAGAAGTGCGATCCTCTTCGAGGGCTTCGCTAACGAGCTTTCTCAACACAATAGCCAATAGCCTATTCCTCCTTCTCCCCCCTCTCTTCCTCTGCGCCCTCTGCGCCCTCTGCGGTAAAAAATCTTATTCACAAAAAAGCACATCTAAAATAGGGCAGACACCGGGGCCGCCCTACAAAACTACCGCCTCGGCAACTGTACCCCACGAATAGAATAATCCAAAAGCTCGATCGGGTGCATCAACGTAACTTGCTTACCCTGCAACTCCAAATGCTTCTTAATTTGCAAAGAACAACCAGGATTAGAAGAAGCAATCAACTCCGCACCAGTATTCACTAAATTCTCCACCTTTTGCACACCCAACTCATCAGCAATCTCCGGCTGAAGCATATTGTAAACCCCCGCACTCCCGCAGCACAAAGCCGCATCCAGAGGCTCCTTTAACTTCACTCCCGGAATTTGTTGCAACAACTGACGCGGCTGCAAACTAATCTTTTGTCCGTGCAACAAATGACAAGCATCCTGATAAACAATCGTCAAATCTCCATCAGTCAAAGGATTGAGTTTTGCCGTAATTCCCGCACTTGCCAAAAATTCTTGTATGTCCTTAACATTAGCAGCAAAATTCTCAGCTTTCTCGCGATATTCCGGGTCATCTGCTAAAATATGACCGTATTCTTTCAAAGTGTGCCCGCAACCCGCAGCGTTGATAATTACAAAATCAACACCAGTATTTTCAAAGCTATCAATCATTTGTCTCGCCAAAGCCTTCGCCTGTTGGGCTTGTCCTTGATGTTCCGGTAAAGCAGCACAGCATCCCTGACTTTTCGGAATCACAACCTCGCAACCATTAGCCGTCAAAACACGCACCGTAGCCTCATTGACTGGCGAGAATAACAACCGCTGTACGCAGCCTAAAATCACGCCAACGCGATAGCGTTTCTCCCCTTGTGCGGGAATTAGTTCCGGCAAATTATCTCGAAAAGAATCAACTGTTACCTCTGGCAAAATTGATTCCATCGCCGCCAAACGGGGAAATACTTTTTTCAGCAAACCAGTTTTGCGAATTAGTTTGGGCAGACCTAATTTTTGATAAATAAACAAAGGAACGAGTAAAGGCCGCAATCTGTCAGGATAAGGGAACAGATTAAAAATTAGAGTGCGAATTACATTGTCAGAAAAAGTACGTTTTTGATTTCGGGTAACTTGGTGGCGAGTTGCGGAAATTAACTTGTCGTATTGAACACCCGACGGACAAGTTGTCACGCAGGCCAAACACCCCAAACAAGTATCAAAATGCTGCGAAGTTGCTTCATTTAAAGGTGCGTCGCCTTCGTTAATTGCATCCATTAAATAAATGCGGCCTCTGGGCGAATCCATTTCTTTGCCGAGTACGCGATAACTCGGACAAGTTGACAAACAAAAGCCGCAGTGTACGCAAGTATCAATTAATTTGGGATCGGGCGGGTTGTTAGCGTCGAAACCGGGGATTTCGATGGTTTGCAAGTGGGGATTTTGTGCTAGGAAATTGCTTTCTTTCGCGGGTTTTAAATCGTCGCTGGGAATTTGAGATTTTTCTGAAGTTTGCATATATAGCAGTTGACAGTTGACAGTTGACAGTTGACAGTTAGAGAGTACGGCAATCAAACCGTTTATGCTGTGGGTTCTCGTCTCCATTCATTTTTGTTATTTATGTCCGCGCCCGATGTGGCGGTTGCTATATTACCTAATTATACCGGGTGCATCTCAATGAGTGAAGAGGGCGAAGCATGACCGCATATAAGTTATTAGTTATAATCTCATATTTACTGCGGTCATGCTTCGCCCCGGAGCGACATATTTACCAAACCCAGATGCACCCATTAGATTTCTTGCAAAAGTCCCAAATTATCTTAAAATTATCATCTGCGTTTATCTGTGTTTATCTGCCTTACATCTGCGGTTGATCTATCAATGAATGATTTATGCAAGAGGTTTATTCTTTTGGTTCGTAGTGAGGACTTTAGTCCTCTTCCTGGGATTTAAGAAGGACTGAAGTCCTCACTACAAACCTTATAAGATAAAGCGATTTGGATTCAAGATATTCTCCGGGTCAAACTGCTGCTTAATCCGGCGCATTAGATCGATCGCACTTCCAGTATAGCCCCAAACATCTAACTCTTGCTTGATGTCAGTCGGCGCCACTAAAACAGTCAAAAAACCGCCTTTAGCCTCGCACGCTTTGCGTACCTGCAACAGCGTATCCGCAGTCGCCCTCTCAAACCGCAAAACCCCCAAACCGCTGCCGGCATGAATCCAAGCGTCCTGTATCGGCAATTGATTCATGAACGTTACAGATTCCGATGGTCTGATGCCTATTTTACAAATAATTGCCGATTTTGTGTTGCATTCCCAGACTGTTTCTGGTAATGTTTGCCATAACTGATGCTCATCATCCTCGTTGCATTTAGTGCCTTGCAAACCCAACTTTTCGCCCACTTCCAACAAGCGGGCTGATTGTTGTTGAACGCTTTCTGCAATGCTTTGAAATCTGACTATTAATCCTGTACCCTTTCCTAAACCTAATTTTGCGACTAAATCCGGTGACAACAAATCAACGGCTGTGGGAGTCAAAGCAGAAGATAATAGGATTTGAGTAGCTTGAGTTAAAGCCCCAGCTTCCCCAGTCAATATTACTGTTCCCGATGATTCAGGTAGTGGATAAACTCGGAAAGTTACTTGAGAAATGACGCCTAATGTGCCGTAAGCACCGGTAAACAGTTTCATTAAGTCGTAACCGGCGACATTTTTAACGACTCGACCTCCGGCTACAGCAATTTTACCGTCCGATCGCACAAACGTCATTCCCAACAGCAAATCGCGCACGCCCCGATAGCGGTGCCGCAG
>CASBQF010000150.1 GCA_949127775.1 Oscillatoriales cyanobacterium PMM_0080 | reverse complement strand
AACGCAGACCGAAACCGTATCCTCGAATGCAGGAACTTCACTCTGTCTTGAAAGCTAAACGGAGAACGTGATTAAGCCCTTTTTCAGTGCCATTGGACTGAAGTCCGAACGATCGAACCTGCGATCGCACTGTAATATCTAATGACTGCTGAAATATGCTTCGCAGAAAATATCTGCATAAGCTTGAGTCATCTCCTCAAAAGTATTCAGTGAATCCAAGACATATTTAGCATTTCCAGCTAACTGCTGACGCAATGATTTATCCTCCAATAAACTAATCAAAGCTGCAACTAATTCATCCGGGCGATCGGGCGTATAAAACAAACCGTTAATTCCCGGCCGCACTTGTTCCTTAATTCCAAAAACTGGCGATGTAATAATTGGTAAATCGCAAGCCATCGCCTCCAAAATCACTCTCGGAAAACTTTCAACGCGAGAAGTACAAACAAAAATATCCGCCGCTTTGTAATATTTTCCAGCCTCTCCAGTTTCCGGGACTACTGTCACTCTTTGCCGCAATTCTTTCGGTAATTGACTCACCATATCGGCTAATTTGTTACTGTAAATACTCGGCCGATCGCCCACAATGAAACACCTAATCTGATTGTGCCATTTTTCGGGTAAAAGTGAAAGTGCTTGAACTAAATCCTGCTGTCCTTTGCGTTCGCAGACTGTTCCCAGTAGCAAAAGTACCACATCTTTCGCTGCAATATTTAAACTTTTTCGAGCCAATTCCGAATTATCCAAATTTGCCAGTTTGCTCAAATCTAAACCATTATGAATCACTGTAAAATTGTGGTGACTGTTGAGAGGCAAATACCTATCCCGCGTTGCATCCGCTACAAAAATTACCTTGTAAGGAAAGCGGAAACACTCCAAAGCCCTCGCCGCAATTTCCGAACCAAACCTGTTAAAATAAGTTTGCCAAGGTTCGCTTTCATGCACATTCCACACCGTAGGAATTCCGATTTGTCGCGCCGCATCAACTACAAAAAAGTTTTCTAAAGTATTGGCGTAAATTGCCTCAACTTTTAAACTTTCAATTTCCTGGCTAAAACTGCGGATAGCTTCATCGTAAGCATCGCGTTGATAGATATGTTCCAGAGGATTGTCGCGCACTATTACTTCGATTCCCTGTTGTTCGTAAGCTTGACGCAGGGGGCCGTCTGTGGTGCAAAGTACGATCGGCAAAATCACACCCTCAGCCGCCAACTTCACCGCAATCTCGTACTGATGCAGCGGCGCCCCCGTGAAATCTAGCGAATTGCTGCACATCAAAACCTTAAGACGATGAATCGAACTATTTGTATTTGCGACTGATAACACACGATAATCAGCAAATCTTAACTCTTCCCGATCACTTAAATCCGTGACATCCGTAACATCCGCTAAATCCGCTACAAAATCCGCTGCTAATCTTGCTTCTTCCTTCTTTTCCACTCCCTTCATAAAAACCCGTCGAGGTTGAATATGAAAATACTCATCTTCCAAAGACAAATGAGGACTATAAAAACTATCAGTTTTCCCAGCATACTTGCGTCGAAAAGCCGCCACTTCTTGAGGATTATCAGTAAAACCTCTCGAAGTTCCCTCCTTGTGCAACAACTCCGCATCGGGACAATAAACACACCGATAACCCCGTTCTAACAATCGGTATCCGTAATCAACATCATTGTAAGCAACAGCAAAATTATCCTCATCAAAACCGCCCAATTCCAAGAACAATTGACGCGGAGTAATCGTACACGCAGCAGTTACAGCCGAGTAATTGCGCGTTACCATCGCTTGAGAAAGATAGCCTCGATTATCCTGATCCATCAGCTTAAAAGCATGACCGGCTAAACCGTGATGGAGGCCATGAATTACGCCAGCGTGCTGAATTCTGCCATCGGGATATAATAGTCGCGCGCCGACTGCACCCACAGCAGGAATTTGAGCGTATCCCACCATTTGACTCAGCCAGCGCGGGTTTATCACTTCAGTATCATTGTTCAAAAACAACACGTATTTGCTGTCAACTTTCTCGACGGCGCGGTTGTTAATTGCTGCAAAACTAAACTTACCACCAGGATTTTTTATCCGCAAAACTTGGCAAGTTAATTGCTTTAAATATTCCAGTGTTTTTGGATCATCGCTTTCGTTGTCGATGACAGCAATTTGATAATTTTTGTAGGTTGTCGTTTCCAGGGAATCTAGACAGGCTTTCAGCAATTTAAATTGATTTTTGGTAGGAACAATTACCGTTACTGACGGGCCGTCATCTGGGAAATTCTGGGCAAATATGCCCAAATTTTCTTTGGTAGCCCAGGCGTGCTGAGCGACGTTACCGTTAATTTTTCGGCGGTTTAATGCGTCTTGAATTGCTTTTTGACCTGCGCCAAAACTGGCTGGTTTCGCGGCCCCAGATATGGCTGTAGAACCGGGTGCAGTTCGCCAATGATACAGCACTAGAGGCAGGTGCGCGACGTGGCGAGAGATTTCGGTGGCTCTTAAGGCAAAATCGTAATCTTGTGAGCCTTCAAAACCGAGTCGCAAACCGCCTATTTGTTCAAAAATATGTTTTTTGAAGGCGCACAAATGACCGAGATACATATAGGAAAGCAGCAGTTCTGGCGACCATTGCGGTTTGAATTGTGGAGAGAAACGGCGACCTTTGGTGTCGATTTTGTCGTCGTCTGAGTAGAGAAAATCGGTGGTTGGATGGGTGGCAAAATATAGGGCGACTTCGCCTAATGCGTCGCGAGTTAGTTCGTCGTCGTTGTCTAAAAACAGGATGATGTCGCCTGTGGCGAGGGCGGCGGCGCTGTTAGTTGCGGCGCTGATGTTGCCGTTTTCTGTGCGAAATGTGATGCGAATACGATCGTCCTTTGCGGCCCAATCTTTCAAAGTGTCAGCAACCGTGGCGTCGGTACTATAGTCGTCAGCGATGCAGAGTTCCCAGTTTTGATAGACTTGATTGATCACACTGTCGATCGCACTTTCGAGAAAATCTATCTGCGGATTGTACACTGGCATTACCACCGAAATTTTCGGCAGGGCTTCCCCACAGGATTTTAACCGAGAAATCAAATAATCGCGCGATCGCACATTCCACTGATTCACCTGCAGCCAAGCATCATACCTATCGATCGGTTTCGGCACCACAAAACCCGCAGGCGGCAACAAATCCCCCGGCGCAGTAAACTGTTTTTGTTGCCGATAAATCTTCCCAAACTGGCGAATCACCTTGACAATTTCCCAAGGCATCGGCACAATTCTACCCAGACGCTGTTTTCTCTCCCTCGCCCGCTGCCGGATTGCCTCTACAAAACTCGAAAACTCCTCAAATTTATCAGCACTTCGTTGCCAAATATGGTAGCGCCGCACAGTCAATATTTGAGGCGCTTGAAAATACAAAATTTCCCCGGTATCTAACTCAGCTTGCAGAGAAACTTGCCATTCACCAGGAAGCAAATCGACAAGGGCTTCAAAACCACTTTCCGAACTGTTAACCCAGTCTGGAAACACTTCGCCGACATCTTTTCGACGCAAACCGTAGGCGCATTCTACAGAAGTATCGCCACACAAGAAGCTTAATTTAGCAATTTTGCGATCGTGGTGACAACACCAACCGGCAAACAAAATTTGACCCTGACGCTGTTCCCATGCCACGGGTACATCTAACGATGCTTGAATCGTTGAAACCAACAGCGGATAAGTTGCCAAAAGATGCCAATTTCCGCCTGCTTCTTGGGCTTCTAGTAGCACTTCGTGCCGTCCAGCAGGCGCTGGCAATTCAATTGTAAAACCAGCTTTTATCGCCGCCGGAATATTAGAATGTGCTAGCGCTATATCGCTTCTTTCTATGCCGTAAACGCCCGGAAAATCCTTGTCATTGATTCGGGCGCGCACTGCTTTTATCTCAATCTTTGTGTTAAAAACCCAGCCCACAATTTGCAGATTAGAATCACTAATCTGCCAAGTCGTGGGTTGATCTAACGAAAAAATATATTTTGGGAATATATCACGAATTCGGCGCTGGAAACCCCACAGTTTTTCTCTGATTTGCCACCATTTAGAAGATTTGATTGCCTCAAGTTCTGCCTGAAATCTTTGATTTTCTTGGCGCGATTGTTCCAAATATTGCTGAGTTTGACTTTGTGCTATTTCCAACAACAGTAACTCAGCTAACTTTTGCTCCAATTTAAATTCTTTTTCTTCATATTTTACCTGACTCTTCCCTAATTCTGATTCTAATTTCAAGACTTTTACTAAAGCTATTTGAAATTGCGATTCTTTGCCGGCAAGCTGTACCTGAGTTTGTCCTAATTCTGTTTCTAATTCGAGCAGTTTTGCTAAAGCTTCTTGAAAATTTGATTCTTTGCCAGCAAGCCGTACCTGAGTTTGTCCTAATTCTGTTTCTAATTTCAAGACTTTTTTTAAAGCTTCTTGAAATTGCGATGTTTGACCGGCAAGCAGTGCCTGAGTTGTCCCTAATTCTGTTTCTAATCCCAGCAGTTTTGCTAAAGCTTCTTGAAAATTTGATTCTTTGCCGGCAAGCTGTACTTGAGTTTCTCCTAATTCTGTCTCCAATCCCAACGCTTTTGTCTGGGCTTGTTGGAATAGTGATTGCCACTGTTTGAGTTCGGAATTGCTGGTTTTTTGGTGTTTTTCCAGCAAGCGAATTTTTAGCCAATCTTCAAATGGCCCGACAGAAGATGCTGGGAAATGAATGATTGTATCGCTGGCTAACTTGGATTCGCTGCTGAGATTGTCCGCTTGGATTTCTAACAGTTGATATAGTTCTAATGCTTCGGGAAAATATTTTTCGATTAAACTTGGTCTATGACTTTTGACAATATCATTGACTAATAAAGATTCTTCAAAATTGTCGCCTGGTACCGCATCTAAGTTAACGTTAAATTTGTCGTTGACTCGATCGATAAAAAGTTCGGGAGTGTTGCCGATCGGGTAAACGTTGGCCAACAGACAGCGATCGGGAAAACGTTCGGACAATTCTAAGACTTGCTGGTTGTAGTGCAGCCACATTTTTACCGCCATTTCGGGATTTTGCAGCAAGCTGACATCGGTTCCGCGACGGTACAGCGAATCCACGACTTCCCAGGGCGATCGATAAACACAGATAAAATTGGCTTCGGGGAGCAGATTTAGCCAAAAATCCCAAAACAGGGCGGTTCGCGGGTCTTTCCAGCCCCAATGGTTGTCAGTTTGTTGGTTATTGGCAATTAGTTTTTTAGCAATTTCCACATCTGACGCTGCTACCGAAATCGTTTTTTCAAACGTACAGCCGAGTTCATCAATGCCGTGCGATCGTAAAACACTCTTGTGAAACTCCACAAAATCAACATTCTCGAAATGACCTTTCACATTTCCAACCGCCGGGCCCACCAACCTTTTGCCAATATCAACCCCGACTTTCTGAAACAAAGAAGCCGTTAAAGACGTACCGGAACGGTGCATTCCAGTAACAATAAAAACCGACGGTTTGCTGTCATTTGTACTCACAATTTCTCTCCCTCGCCCTAATTACCACACCATTTTTACCAGAAAGAATTGGTTTAAAGCCTCTCCCTGATCGGGGAGAAATTAAAATCAGACAATTCATTACTCCACTCCTCTGCTTTTTAGGTAGATGCCGCCCTCAACTGTCAACTGTCAACTGTCAACTGTCAACTGTCAACTGAATTGCTACTCTCCCGTTAAGCCCAGCGACTGTCTGACTTGAAACCAAGCGCTTCTCAGCTTCCAGAACTTGCTGCTTTCCATTGCCACAACTCGATCGTGCGATCGATCTAGTTCTTGCTTGACATTAATTAGCTGATTTTCAGTTTTCTCCAACTCTGTTTGTACAGATACTAACTGATTTTGAGTTTGCTCCAACTGCGTTTGAGCCGAAATCAAAGCAGTTTGAGTTGCTTGCAAATTAGTTTGAGATTCTTCCAACTTCGTTTGAGTAATCATTAGCTTACTTTGACTTAGCTCCCATTCTATCTTAGCCGAAGCTAACTGAGTCTCGATTAATTTGAGTTTAGTCTGAGTAGATCCCAACAAAGACTGTGATTGCCTTTGGTTCACCAGCGATTCCACAGTGCAATTTTCCACAATCCATTGCCAACCGTGGTTATTGATTGCTTTGACTGTTAACACATCATGGGGCGCTAGAGTGTTTTTTGGTAAATAACAGTTCCAACCAGACTGCAAAGCCGCATCATTTTCAAAATATCCAGCTACATCCGGGCGATCGTAAAAAGGCTCACATTTCTGTACAACCTCACCGTTTACCAGCACTTGCAACTCCTCAACTCTACCGCCGAGATTCACATCAGCCGCCCATCCTTCCAGATACAAATTCTCCTTATTCGTAAAAGCAGCAACATCAATATATCCTTCCGGGTGGTGATTGAATTTCAACTCTGAAAAATCTTTCACTAGCTTATTTGTGACAACATACAAATCTTGAAATCTGCATATGCCTTTTTTTATCCGGTGAATAAAAGCTTTTCCTCCGCTAACTCGATCGACAATTTCTCTGACAAACTTTTCAGTTACATAAGTTGTGCCATATTCTTCTTTGTCTAAAGACTGACTTTCGCTGTTGGCACTAAACAGAATACCATTGGCGGGCATTTCTACATGAGCAGCCCGCAAACACTCATCATGGACGCTAAACATCAAAATGCCATCAGGAGTCAATAAATCATACAAATTTTGCAGCCAACTCGTAAAAGTTCTTTCTGGCATATGGCTGAAAAAAGAATTAGCCAAAATGCAGTCAAATTTGCGATCGATTAAATAATTTTCTGGTTTTCCCGTCGAGACAATACCAGTGACGCCGAAGTATTCAGTTTGAAATTTGACCGCATTAGCATAAATATCCGAAACCCAAATTTGTTCCGCAGGTATTTCCTGAATCAAAAACCGTGTAAATCGACCATAGCCACAGGCAAAATCTAGAAAAGATGGCACATTTTCAAAACCGCCAAAATGCCAATCTACAACTTGTTTAACGGTGTCGAGGATGCGGCGACCGATCGCATAATAGCGCACCAAAGCTCGATCGCGATCGTCCTTGACATTGTTCAAGCTAAACAAATACATTTCATCGTCTTCGCAGATATTTAGTTTAAAATCTTCGGGAAACTTAGCTTGCTCTCGAATAAATGCTTTGATTACCGGATTTTCAACTAAATCTAAATTGATATTGCTCATTTTTTTACAGAATTTTAGATGACTTCGCTTGACGACTCTTTCACCAGAGAATCAGAATTAACCACAGTTAAACACGGTTCGATCAGCAAGTCAACGATGCCGTTACCGCAGGACTCAGTACAAGACTGAACTCTAAACATCGCCACATCAACACAGCGATCCAGATAAGTTAAATCCCCATCTACCGTTCCCACAACCCCCGCATTCAAAAAATAAACCCCCGGATTTACCAAACATTTAAACTGAAACTTTACGACAATTGTCGTTCCCGCTTCCACATACCTAACTGACTGAGTAGAAGCCTTCAAAGAAGCACCAGCCAACTCAAAACCGCTAATCGTTTTAATCAACATTCCAAACCTGACCTTGGAAGTTGACCGCGAGAAAGTAACAGAATAAGTGTAAACATAATCTTGACGACCGATCAAGTGATTTACGACATTTCCCGACCGAGTTTCGATGCGGGGGTTAATAATTTCCGCTCCGCGAGACGGATACCTCACTGTATTCGAGGGTATCATCCCCGGGTCGTAAAATTCATCGTAATATTCCTTGACTTTAGAGACATATTGCTCTGGTTTAACTTCCCCATTTTTGTTTTCTAAATTAGCATCATCAAGCTTTTCTTCAGTTTCCTGCTTTGTCAGTTGGTTTAGCGATCGAATATCTGACTTCAACCCCAGAACCTTATCCGGGTCGGCATAAATCAGCTTTTGATACTTAGAAATTACCACCTTCGGGGTGTGAGCGAGCAACAATTCTCCGCTATCCATCAAAATTGCCGATGTACAAAGTTGCACCACAGAAGTAGCAGCGTGAGAAACAAATAAAATCGTTCCGCCACCTTCCTGAATGCTTTGCAATCTGGCAAAACACTTGCGTTGAAAAGCTTCGTCTCCCACCGAAAGCGCCTCGTCAACCACCAAAATATCCGGCTCAACGCTAGTCGCAACGGCAAAAGCCAGCCTCACAAACATACCGCTAGAATAAGTTTTAACTGGCTGGTCAATAAAATCTCCAATATCAGCAAAAGCAGCTATTTCGTCAAACTTTTGTTCAGTTTCTTTATGATTGAATCCCAATATTTGAGCATTGAAAAACACATTTTGTCGCCCGGTAAATTCCGGGTTAAAACCGCTTCCAAGTTCCAATAAAGCCGAGACTCGTCCTTTAACCTCGACACTTCCTGCGGTAGGTGTTAGCGTCCCGACAATTATTTGCAAAAGAGTGCTTTTTCCCGAACCGTTGCGACCAACAATTCCCAGAGTTTGTCCTTGAGAAATTTCCAGATTGATGTCGTGGAGAGCCCAAAATTCATCGGCAAGTTTTTTGCTGGGATAAATCATTTCCTTTAAGCGGTCTCCTGGACGATCGTACCGCTTAAAGCATTTGGAAACATTTTTTAGTGAAATTACATTTTCTGTCATTGGCAGGAGTCAATCGATTTTAGATTTTAGAATTGATATTATGTCCGCTGTCACTAAAAATAGGTTGGTAGTGAGGACTTTAGTCCTCTGATTTTTATGAGGACTTGCATTCGGAACGATCAAACCTTTAAGTAGGTGGGTACAAATAAACATTAGATGGGGAGGAGGGCGGGTTTTGCTTTGCGACGCAACTGGCTTGTATCATGGATTCTGAAGCTCAACCCGCCCCTACCAGATACTATTGTTTTTTTCCAATGACCTACTTACTGGGATTTGAGATTGAAGAATTGACTTTCGATCTCAAATAAGTTTACAGCACGTCAGCAAAAGCGGGACGCAAACGCCGGTAAACTGCAAAACCTGCACAAAATATAGCAGCAGAAATCAGCGTGGCGACACCCCATTCGCCCCAGTGCTTGACCTCTCCAAGCAGTATGAGGTCTCGATAAACCTCCGAGATAGCGGCCATTGGATTCAGCCAAAATATCCACGCTCGCCACTCTTCGGGGATGATTGATGCTGGATAGACGATCGGCGTCAAATAAAACCAAAAATTTAGAATAACACCTAATGTCTGAGGAATGTCTCGCAAAAACACCGTCAAGCCCGCTGTCAAATATCCCAAACCAGCAGTTATCAGCAACTGAGGAATCCAAACCAACGGTAACAAGCATAAAGTAGCGTTGAGCTTTTGCGAGGAGACTGCTACTATGACAATCAAAGCTGCTAAACCGAGAGAACTTTCAATAAAAGCTGTCAAAATCGGCACTAGCGGCAGTAAACCGAGGGGAAATACCACTTTTTTGACTAAATTAGGCTGCCCCACTACGGATACTCCCGACTTGATCAAACCGCTGGTGAAGGCACTCCAAGGTAACAAACCTGCAAATAGCCAGACTCCGAATGTAATGTCACTGTCTTCGGGGAAACCTGCAAGTTGGAGCTTTACCTTGAGGACGATCGAGAATACGTATGTGTAAATCACCAATTGCGATAGCTGATTTAGCAGCGGCCACAAATTGCCGAGAATCGAGCCTTTGTATTGAGCTTCCAAGTCTCGGCGCACCAATGTAGCTAGCAGATTCAGCTTCGCCCACCGCCTAGCATTAACCGATCGGGCTTTTTGGGCAAATCCTTTGTCCGTTCTCAGCAATTTTTTCGCCCTCGTTCACTACCTTCACACTTAAATCAACTCAAGCTACAGTTGTGCAGCTTTTGCTAAACCGCAATTATTCCACAGCCCCGCCGCTTTGATCAAGCATCTCCGATCCCAGCTTCGGCTTCTTGCTTCTTCACCCTTGACTTGAACCCTCTTCCTTCCTTCTTCCCGGTTCCTGAGCCCTTCGGCTACGCGAGCGGATAAACGCCCTGCGTTGGGCCTTCTTCCTTCTTCCTTCGGGGGTTATTTTAGCCGATCGCCGATCGAACTGCCGAACCAATCGCTAGTTTTTGCTCATCGTCGTAGCCCCAGCGCTGAAAAAATTCCTCATACTCACCTTCAGCACTCTGCAAACTTCCTAGCATTTGCGACGCTATAGTTTGACAAGCGGGCAGTTGCAGGATTTGAATTAAATTGCGCGATCGATCCTGAACTCTAGCAGAACCGGCCGCCATCTCCTCGCTTTGATGGCGCGAATGATATACAACCATTGCCGCCGACATCGCCAAATT
Organism: Oscillatoriales cyanobacterium PMM_0080; assembly: GCA_949127775.1. Taxonomy (GTDB): domain Bacteria; phylum Cyanobacteriota; class Cyanobacteriia; order Cyanobacteriales; family Microcoleaceae; genus Microcoleus. Next base: position 4,044 of record CASBQF010000150.1, on the reverse strand, counting down.
TTTCACCAGCAGTTCTGCTACGATCTCAGGAGCCGATCGCAACGCCTCAGTAACTCCAGGTGACGGTCGATCTGCATCCCGTCCATCCTCCGTCGTCAGATAAGTGACAAAAAACCCCCTAGCACCGTTCTGTGTTTTCACCAAAGATGTCACAGATTCCTCAATTTGGGCTTGTGAAAGCCGATCGGCTTCAATTTCCGACAATAAAGATTGAGTCAGCTCGATCGCCCCCTCAAAACTTATACTTTCCGATGCTAATAAAGAAGATGGAATACTCATAAACATACTCGGTAATTATCAAAACTATTGTAAACAATTCTCGCTGCCCGATCGCAAATAAATATGGCAATTATCTCCTCCAAACAACAGCCCCCCGACCCAAATCTACCCGAAGACATAGCCCCAGCCCCCCGCAAACAAGCAGCCAAACCCCAGACAGAATCCCTGCTAGAATCGCAAGAACTACCCGACGAAATCAACAGCAAACAAGACGACAAAATCCGCCCCCAACGGTTAGCTGAATACATCGGGCAAAAAGACTTGAGAGAAGTTTTGGCGATCGCAATTGCCGCCGCCAAATCTCGCGGGGAACCGATGGATCACCTGTTACTCTACGGCCCGCCGGGATTGGGCAAAACCACAATGTCGCTAATTCTAGCGGCTGAAATGGAAGTAGAATGCAAAATCACCAGCGCCCCCGCCCTAGAAAAACCACGAGATATTGTCGGATTGCTCGTCAACCTCAAAGCAGGCGACGTGCTGTTTATCGACGAAATTCACCGATTATCTAAAGTTACCGAAGAAATCCTGTATCCGGCGATGGAAGACTGCCGGTTAGATATTACGATCGGTCAAGGAAAAAGCGCCAAAATCCGCAGCATTCCCCTGAAACCCTTTACCTTAGTAGGCGCAACCACAAAAGTTGGGTCATTGACGGCTCCATTGCGCGATCGCTTCGGCTTAATCCAAAGACTGCGCTACTACGAAATAGACGAACTTAGTCTAATTGTCCAAAGAACCGCCCAAGTTCTCGACACTCAAATCACCCCAGAAGGAGCCGAAGAAATCGCCCGTCGAGCTCGCGGCACACCTCGGATTGCTAACCGTTTGCTGCGCCGAGTTAGAGACTACAGCGAAGTCAAAAACTTAAAGCCAATCAGCGCCGAAGTTGCCTCACTCGCCCTCGAATTGTTCAACGTCGATCCGCTAGGTTTGGATTGGACAGATCGGTGTCTTTTGACAGCAATGATCGAAAACTTTAAGGGTGGTCCAGTTGGTTTAGAAACCCTCGCAGCTTCCACCGGAGAAGATACTCAAACAATTGAGGATGTGTACGAACCTTATTTAATGCAAATTGGATTTTTGCAGCGGACAAGTCGGGGCAGAATAGCCACAGCGGCTGCTTGGAAACATTTAGGTTTTGTCTCGCCTAAATTATTTTAGGGTGTGTCATCCCCAGAAACCCGGTTTCTTCCTAGATATCTCGCCACCCAACACAGATTGTTTAAGAAACCGGGTTTCTTAGCCGATAAATTTTTACACTTATTTTGATGAAAACTCTTGTGCCGTGGGCATGAAAGCCTGCCCAAAAAGTTAAATATAAATGCCTTAAAAGCTTACAATACAATCATCAACTATCTGAAACCAACCGCAAATCCCGCAAGTTTTTTTCTCGACCGCCCGCAATTTTTATAGCAGTTTACCAAGTAAAAGTAAAAGAATGAAAAGAATCAGAATCAATCCTATCTTTATCCAAATCCACAATCACTTGCTTGAAAATATCAAATAACTCCTCTTGTAACAAATCGATCGCCAATTGAGCCTCATTCGCCTCAAGCCTGCGCATATTTTCCTCAGCACCGGGCGTCTCAACAACCTGAATGCGGATGCGCGGATTTTGTTGCACAACTACCTCAGCAATTGCCTGTCCGAAAGGATAATAATTCCCGGTTTTTGTTCCAGTCGCCAGCGTTAATTCATAGACTTGCTGCTTGTCCTGGTGAAGCTTCCAGCCGAAAGAGCCAATCAGGACAACACTTAATACAGCAATGGGAAGCAGAAATTTATTTTGCATTGATGTTATGGCCTTTCTCAGAAAGATGAGGTACTATCCGGCATAGGGCATAGGGCATAGGGCATACCTCACCACGCTTGAGAACCGCTATAAGACTCGATCGATAATGGCAAAATTAAAAGTATTCTGGATACAAATGAAAATTAGACTCGGGAAATTGGATGCGCTGGCGGGTGGATGAGTCGATGCCCAATGCCCAATTCCCAATTCCCGATGCCCAATTCCCGATGCCCAATGCCCGATGCCCAATTCCCAATTCCCCATTCCCAATTCCCCATGTTACTATCCCTCAGAATAGAAAACTTTGCCTTAATTGACTCCCTGGATCTAGACTTTGGCCCGAGTTTGAACGTATTTACAGGGGAAACCGGCGCAGGTAAATCGATTATCCTAGATGCGATCGATGCAGTTTTGGGCGGGAAAGTCGATCGGCGATCGATTCGCACCGGAGCAGCACGGGCAATATTGGAAGCTACTTTTGAATTGGACAAAGCTTCGGCAACTTGGCTGGGCGAGCAAGAAATCGAACCGATAGACGGAAATTTAGCCGTTTGCAGCCGGGAAATTAACGCATCTAGCGGTGCTCTGCGCACTCGATCGCGTTTGAACGGAATTCTGGTCAACCGTCAGTTAATGGAGCAACTGCGCGATCGACTCGTCGAAATTACCGCCCAAGGCCAAACCGTCCACCTCGGACAAGAAACCCTCCAGCGAGAATGGCTCGATTTGTACGGCGGCAAAAACCTGACTGAAGCTCGATCGACAATTGGGATCGCGTGGCTCGGAGCTAGCACCGCCAAAACAGCCCTCAAACGCAGGCGTCAGTCGGAACAGCAACGACTGCAAAGACTCGATTTATTAGAATACCAAGTCCGAGAACTCGGCGAAGCCCAAATCGAAGACGGCGACGAACTAGAACAGCTAGAACAAGAATCAATCCGGCTTACCCACATCGTCGAATTGCAGCAGCAGAGTTACCGAGTTCACCAAGCCCTTTATCAAAACGAGGGCGACACCGCATCAGCCGCCGACTTGTTGAGCAAAGCCGAAGTAATTTTAAGCGACATGGCCGTTTACGATGCTCAGTTGCAGTCAATCCTGGAAATGGTCAGCGATGCTTTAGCTCAAGCCACAGAAGCCAGTCGGCAAATTAACAGCTACGGCGAAAAATTAGAAGCAGATCCCGAAAGACTCGAAGAAGTAGAAGAGAGAATTCGCGAACTCAAACAAATTTGCCGCAAATACGGGCCGCTAAAAGAGGCGATCGCCTACTACAACAGCATCCAAAACGAACTAAACGAACTTTTAGAAGGAGGCGAGTCAATGGAAGCCTTAGAACTCGCATATGAGACCGCTTTAGACCAATTAAAAGACGCTTGTGGCTACCTCACGACTCTGCGACGCGAAGTAGCCCTGAAACTCGAAACCCACCTCATAACCGAACTTAAGCCGTTAGCGATGGAAAAAGTCCAATTTAAAGTTGAAATATCGCCTTGTACCCCAACCGCCACCGGTGCGGATCAAATCGCCTTTTGTTTCAGCCCCAACCCGGGCGAACCTCTGCAACCGTTAGGGGCGATCGCCTCCGGGGGAGAAATGAGTCGCTTTTTGCTCGCCATCAAAGCCTGTTTTTCGCAGATAGACGGCGCCGGAACCTTAATTTTTGACGAAATCGACGCCGGAGTCTCCGGGAGAGTCGCCAGCGCGATCGCCAAAAAACTCTACCAACTCTCCGACAAACACCAAGTTCTCTGCGTCACCCACCAGCCTTTAATCGCTGCGATGGCTGATTTTCACTTTCGTGTCAACAAACAGACAATAGAAGCAGAACCAAGTATCGGAGAATCCGCCGCCAACTCGGAACCGGGGGAACGTACAGTAGTTAGAGTTGCCGCCCTCAACAGCGAACAGCGACGCGAAGAACTCGCCCAACTCGCCAGCGGTCGATCGGCCCATGAAGCCATCGCTTT
>CASBQF010000149.1 GCA_949127775.1 Oscillatoriales cyanobacterium PMM_0080 | reverse complement strand
TCACCCATATTTGGAGCATTTCCCGCCTTAGCCTGCACCAACAAAAGCAAATTTTTCATCCGATCGAAATAAATGGCATCAATCCCATTATCATTTTCCCCATTGATAATTGAGTTAGCTGCTTGAGCTGGGGTAATATCGGCAAGATTGGCGATCGCAAATGCCGCCAAAGAACGACTCAAACGATTTTTTTCATGTTGCTTTGGTGTCCAGTTCCTCTGAAGCTGCGGGTTCATTTGAAAATAATCCTGCTTTAGCGCCTCAATAACTTGACTTTTTTGCGAATTTAAAATTTGATTTTTATTCATTGTTTGGACACTGATACTCTTTTAAAATATACTATCAGTTTTTGTGATTAAAAAATGCGACTCTTAAAACGAGTGCACTACTGAATCAATTCAAATAAAAAAACAAGGAGGAGGAGTTTCTAACTATTTCCCCCCTTCCCCTTCAGCTCTAAAAATCTCTCAGTTGAGCCGTTTGAACAGTCACATCTTTCGTCTCAGAACCTCGGCGCAATTTCAGTTTCAAAATTTGACCGATTTGGCTGTTTTCCACCAGATTTTGCAACTGTTCCGCTGTGGTGACAGCCTCGCCGTCAATTTGCACGATCGCATCTCCCTTCCGAATCCCCGCTTTCTCCGCAGGTGTATTTGGCATAACTCGCATCACTAACACTCCTTTGACTTCCGGTACGATCAAAACAGCATTTGGATCGGCGTTATTTTCTTTAGCGATTTCAGGAGTCAAAGCAATCATCTGAATGCCCAAAAATGGGTGACTGACTTGTTCTCCCTTGGCTAACTGCGCGTAGATAGCTTTCGCTTTGTTGATGGGAATCGCAAACCCAATTCCCATCGCATCGGCTCGAATTGCCGTATTGATGCCGATTACTTCTCCTAAACCGTTTAACAGCGGCCCGCCGGAATTGCCGGGGTTGATGGCTGCGTCTGTTTGAATGAAATCGAGGCGCTTGTCGGGAATTCCTACGGCTGCGCTCGATCGCTTCAAGGTGCTGATAATTCCCAAGGTGACGGTATTGTCAAATCCTAAAGGGTTTCCCACGGCGATCGCCCAATCCCCCACTTTCACCGCATCAGAATCTCCCAAAGCGGCCACCGGCAAGTTAGCACCTTTGGTATTAATTTTAACAACCGCCAAATCGGTCACTTCGTCCGTACCTAACACTTCTCCCGGGAAAACGCTGCCGTCATTTAAGGTGACAGTAACTCGATCGGCCTTATCAACGACGTGAGCATTGGTTAATACAGTCCCGCTTTTGTCGATGACAAAGCCAGAACCTTGACCCCGCAAACGTTCTTGTCTGGGTACTTGGGTTCGCAAGTCTTCTCGGAAAAATCTATTGAAAAAGGGGTCTTCCATCAGCGGATCGAGGTTGCGGCTGACTGTGCGCTCGGTATCAATTCGGACAACCGATCGCCCGACTCGATCGACTGCTGCGGTGACAAAGCTGTTGCTGCTAGCAGTCGCTGGCACTTCAGAAGCCCGGAGTGCCAACTTTTGAGGACTTTCGACAGCCGATGAGAATTCCTCTACTTGTAATTTCGGCACTGCTGTTTTAAGCTGTTGGCGAAGGTTGGACTCGGGCTTGATGTCAATGGCAGAGGCTGGTTTAGGGGCGATCGTCCAAGCGTTTAGGGCGATCGTCATTGCTAAGATTAGGCTTAACAGGCGAGCTGCGGTTCCGGGTGCTGGGTGAAAAAACTTGAATAGTCGCATATCTTGAATAAAAGTCAGGCTGAGTTATTTAGATATAGGTATTCTCGCGCAGACTAAATAATCTGTCGCGCAGAACCCCTAAATATATTTTGACAAATCGTAACCGCGCCTGCATCCCATTCTGTTCTAGAACTGGTTACAATACATGAGTCAGAAGCCTGGACAATATCCGAATATTCTGAATCCTAACTATTAAATTTTGCCTCATGGTTTTATCTGATACTTCTACGGACAAATCTTTGCCCTCAAATTCCCATCATCATCACGATGATGGCTCAGTTCACCCTCACCATCACGATGAAGAATCCATGCGGAGGCTGGTTAATCGCTTGTCTCGGATTGAGGGACACGTTCGGGGTATCAAAACAATGGTGCAGGAAAATCGTCCCTGTCCCGAAGTTCTGGTACAAGTTGCTGCGGTTCGAGGTGCGCTCGATCGCGTTGCGAGAATCATTCTGGACGAACATCTAACTCAGTGCATCGCTAGAGCCGCCAAAGAAGGCAATATTGATACAGAAATTGAAGAGTTGAAAGCCGCTTTAGATCGGTTTTTGCCTTAGATTCTGAAAATCTTGATTTGAGAATAAAAATAGTAAAAATGACAAAACCTGCAAGCTAGACAAAGCCTACAAGTTAGTCGTTATTTAAACTGTTTTCAGCTTCGTTTTGAATCTCAAAATTTGACCTGATATTAAGTAGGTCATTGGAAAAAAACAATAGTATCTGGTAGGGGCGGGTTTAGCTCAGAATCACGAGATACAAGCCAGTAGATCAAGGCAAAACCCGCCCTCCCCATCTAATGTTTATTTGTACCCACCTACTTAAAACTTAAAACAATCAAAACGTGCAAGCTAGACATAACCTGCAAATTAGTCATCCTGTTAGACTTTGGTCAACTTTGCTTTTAGTTGGTATCGAACCGTCGCGTAAACAGCTTTATAGGAAGCCTCAATGCTGTATTCCTGCTGCAACCACTCTTGAATTTCTCCATAGCTTCTAAAGCCTTTTTGGGGGTCACTGAGGTGCATTGCCAAACTAGCGCGGGCCAGAGGAGGAATGGCTGGCTTGCGACCGCCGCTGTGCTTGGTTTCCAGGAGTCCTTCGAGTCCGTCAGAGCGGTATTTTCTCAGCCACCGCTGCACTGTAATGCGGTTAACCCCGATCGTCATTGCCAATTCTTTAACTGTCTTAACGTGACAAATTTTGAACAGGTAAAGTGCTTGAATTTTTTGAAAGCCACTTGCCGTTTTTTGTTCGGTCAACAGGCTTTTCAGTTCTTCAATTGTCTCAGTGATGCTAAGTTTACATACTCCAGCCATATCAATTACCTCACGATTCGTGCTCTACAATAGCTTTGTTTGACAAGGGCAAGGGAGCAAAATTCACTCCAAATCCTAACTGCTAGCCTTTATGCTTGCTAAGAAAGCAATACAAAAATGCTCTAAATTAAACTTTTTCATTCCTGTACACACTCAGACGCTCAAAAGCAGTTTTTTTCCTGTGAGCAAGGGTTGCAGCGAAGTTTTTTGATAAAAAATGGTCTCTGAGTCAGTGTTGTACTTGATGAGAAAAACATCATTACTAATATTACTGTCAGTCAACCGATCGACTGCAATATTAGCTGTAATACTCGACTTTTAAGGAATACCATTTATTGTCTTTTGCTAAACACGTATCATAGTTTCCCTGGTATTTATTGCTAGTTTTTGCGAAGTTTTTAGCGATTTTTAGTCATTAATCAGCAGCAGACAGACTTGGTTTGTCCACCAGCTATCGCAGTTTTATACATACATACCCCTATTCCCCGAAGTAGATTTCTAGCTTTCGCTGTGCGAGAAATCCTAAAACCTCAGCACTTTCACGGGCCGGAGCGGGTCGCCCCAAGTGACATTGCAACCAACCTTCTTGCTGCGAGTAAGTATCTGTAAAATTACTTGCTCGATCGCCAGTTGAGTAAAACACACTGACCGTGGAACTGTCAATTTTTTACTAACACAGTACCACTATCGGCTATTTTTTCTCGCCAGCCGTGATCGAAACGATTGTTTCTATGTGATACTACTAACATCAATTAGTGATCGTTATCACACTACTCCTAAGTAAACTCAACTAGCCACAAAAAGTTATGACTTCGATCGCGCTTTCCAGCCAAAGTTTTTTTCATTTAGTCAAGAAGTTCGATTCAGACGATTGTAAAAAATATTAAATGTTAACTTTTAAGCCAAAAATAAAGATAATGCCGTTTTGTGCTTAACACTTCTAACACAATCTAATTTCTGCTGGAATCTTGCGGATTGAGGGAAATATCGGGCTGGGGTGAATCTTTCAGCATTTAAAATCTAACATAGCAGAACATCCGGTTAAACCAGTTGGCTGAGAGTATTCTTCATTTAAAAGGTGTAGAGAAGCCACAATGAACGTTGACGAACTGCTCAAGCTATATGCAACAGGAGAAAGAAATTTTAGCGGGGTTTACCTGCACGAAGTCTATCTCTACGAAGTAGAATTGATTGGAGTCAATCTGTATGAAGCGGATCTGATTGGCTCCAATCTGTGCAAAGCCAAACTCAACAGAGTTAACTTTGGCAAAGCCAATTTGTGCAAGACGAATTTGAGCAAAGCAGACTTAGGTGGAGCCGACCTTACAGAAGCACTTTTAGCTGAAGCTAATCTGAATGAAGCTGAATTGATTGGAGCAAATCTTAGCAAAGCCGACTTGAGCGGAGCTTCGCTGATCAAAGCAACTTTAATTGGAGCCAATATATCTCGGGCAATCCTCAGCCGTGCAGACTTACATGGAGTAAATCTTTACGGAGTCAACTTGCGCAGGGCGGTTCTTACAGAAACTGATTTAATTGGAGCAAATCTTAGCAAAGTAGACCTCAGCGGAGCCGACTTAATGGGAGCCAGCCTAATTAGGGCAGATTTGACTGAAGCAATTTTAAGTGCGTCAGACTTAAGCGGAGCAAACTTGCTGGGAGCAAACCTTACAAAAGTCAACCTCAGCGGAGTTTATCTTAAGGGTACGACGATGCCCGATGGCACTATTCACGATTAATTTATCTGTTGAATTTTATGGCTGGCCAGAACCGCAGATAAAGGGTAACGAGCTTTTCGTTACCCTAATTTATTGGTGGCTAAATGTTTATTTAAAACTCAGGTAAGATATTAGGCAAGATTGCAAAAATAACTAGGACGGGTTCTCCGGCCCGTTCCACAAGAAAAAATGTTTTTTGTGGAACAGGCCGGAGAGCCTGTTACGACTTTTGTAATCTTGTCTATTGAACTTGAATGTAGGGGGAAGCAACGCCACAAATAACTCCTACACACAGCGAGTTACAGGATTTGTTAGTCAACTTGTGTTATCTTGATTTGCAATTGGTTTGATAAAAGCTATTTTAGATTTAATATTTTGGATTTGGGATGGTTAAGATGAAACTCAGAATTCTCGCTGCTGCAACGCTGTTGACCGCTTTTGCCCCGATCGCACCTGCACCCGCCGAGAACATCCAACACACGCAACAATTACTATCCACCAGACAATGCCCCAACTGCGACCTCAGCAGTGCAGGTCTGGTTTTAGCCAACTTAACAGGCGCAAATCTCAAAGGTGCTGACTTGAGATTGGCAAACCTCAGCCGAGCCAACCTCACCGGGGCAGACCTCAGCGGAGCCAACCTCACCGGCACCAGTCTGTTTGGCGTCAACCTGACAGGAGCCAACCTCAGCGGAGCCAACCTCACTGGGGCTGACTTGAGAAGTGCCTATCTCAGCGACGCCAATTTGCAAGGCGCCAATTTAACTAACGCCCAACTGCTGGGAGTTAGAGGAATGCCAACTAATATCGGCAGCGCTGAAGACTTCTATCGGTTGGGAGTCAAAGAAGCTCAAGCGGGAAACTACAGAAACGCCATTGATTATTACAATCAATCCCTGAATTTGAAGCCAGATTTAGCAGCCGTTTATTTTGCACGCAGTATGTCTCGCGCTGACTTGGGAGACTTCGGCGGCGCGACTCAAGACGCTACTAGAGCAAATCAACTCTTTGCCGCTGAAGGAAATGTCCAAGGTCAGCAGTTGTCAAAGCAGTTAGTCGAAGCGATTGTGGCGCGCCAAAAGCCAACGGAACCCCGCACAGCAAGCCGTGGCGACTTTATGGGTCTTCTGGGATCGATCGGCTCTGTGCTGCTCAAATTGGTTTTACCTTAAAGACTTGTGAACGGCCTGCTCCAACGACTTTTCATGCTGCGCCAACCCAAGCGATGTAGAGCGTTTCATACACCCATCTGGCTTCACTAAACCCCTAATGTCTGTCAGGCAGGTATACTTAGCCTAGTCTGGATATATCTGTCTAGGCTAGTTTAACTATTGATAGTAATGATGGTTAGTAGTATGAATAGATTTGAAAATATATCAGTAAGGGGTTTTCGGCGTCTTCAAAATATTGAGCTTGAGATGAGAAATCTCATCGTCATGATTGGTGCAAACGGAGCAGGAAAAACTTCTTTTTTAGATATTCTTTCAATACTAGCCGCTTCAGCAAGTGGAAATTTACAGAATTTATTGCAACTTAAAGGCGGCTTGAATGAAATTTTGACAAGAGGTAAAGTACAAGAACTTGAAATTAAGATTTCAATGCAAGTGCCAAAGGAACAACCTTTGAAGTACGGCTTAATATTGTCACCTAAAGGTTTATCTTATGAAGTTAGAGACGAATCTTTAACACAGCAGAGAAATCTCAACAGAGCTGAACCATTCAAGTATATTGAATCACAAGGTTTGGATATTAAATATTCTCAAGAAGAAAGCAGAGGATTTGTGAGACCGAATTGGGAGCATAATCCTCTTGAAACGTCCCTTTCTCAAGTTCCTAAAATGTATCGCGAACCTGAGAGCCTGAGAAAGAGCCTTGCTTCTTGCACATATTATGGACCACTCGATATTTCAGAGAAAAGTCCCATCCGTCTACCTCAAGCAATGCGCCCTGCAAAGTTGCCTGGGGCCAGCGGTGAAAACCTGGTTTCCTGTCTTTATGACCTTCGGGAAACCGATCCCGACCGTTTTGAAATGGTTGAAAATATCATTTCTGCTGCGTTTCCAGATTTCGAGCGATTAAACTTTCCTCCGGTTGCCGCAGGAACTATGTCTATGACTTGGAAAGATCAAAATTTTTCTCAGCCTTTCTATATCCATGAGTTATCAGAGGGAACGCTGCGTTTTCTCTGGTTGGTTACGCTCCTTCAAAGTCAAACTTTAACAACTATTACGTTGCTAGATGAACCAGAAGTTAGCCTACACCCGGAACTTTTAAGACACTTAGTTTATCTAATGAGGGAAGCTTCAAAACACACTCAACTGATAGTTGCCACACACTCAGATAGACTCATCAGATTTCTCGATCCAAGCGAGGTTTTGGTCTGCGATTTGGAGGAAGGGGAGGCAAAAATGAGGTGGGGTGACACTTTTAATCTGGATAAATGGTTAGAAGATTATAGTCTTGACCAGCTTTGGGAAATGAATGTGATGGGTGGCCGTCCATGAAAATTGCTATTTTGGTTGAAGGTGCTACTGAAATGGCATTTAGAAAGAAGCTTCGTGAGTTTCTGGAAAGTCGTTTAGAGCAAAAAATGCCCAGACTCGACTTTAAACCACAAAATGGTGGAATTCCCAAGGAAAAAAAGCTCAAGCGTATTGTTGAAAATCTCCTCGATAATGATGGCTATGATGCTGTAATTGCACTTACAGACGTTTATACCGGAAAGCAAGACTTTAATGATGCCAATGATGCTAAAGAGAAAATGATGACATGGGTAGATAAAAACCCAAACTTCTATCCTCACACAGCATTACATGATTTTGAAGCATGGCTTCTTCCCTACTGGACAACTATCCAGAAGCTGGCGAAACACAACCGTTCTGCTCCTAGTGGTTTGCCTGAAACTGTGAATCACCAAAAGCCACCTTCCTATCGGATTAAGGAGATTTTTAGAACAGGAAAATGCAGAAGAGACTATGACAAAGTGATTGATGGAAAGGCTATTTTGAAAAAAAATGATCTGATGATTGCGATTCAAGCTTGTCCAGAGCTAAAAGCTTTTGTGAATCGAATTATCTCTCTCTGCGATGAAGACAAAATAATTTCTTGATGTCCGATGTTAGAACCCCGACTTCTTAAAGAAATCAGGGTTCTGGGTGTTCATTTTTGAGGTTTTTCTGGCTAATTTAGCGGAATCTCGATCGAGAACTGCGTACCCTGACCCGGCCCAGAAACACACTTGAGTACCCCTTGGTGTTTCTCAACTACAATTTGATAACTGATAGACAGTCCTAAACCCGTCCCCCGACCGACGGGTTTAGTAGTAAAAAAGGGATTAAATATATGAGAAATCAACTCTTTGGGGATGCCATGACCGTTGTCGGCAATGCAAATTCTTACCGTTTTTTGATCGATTAACTCGGTGCGAATCCGAATGCAAGGAGATGGGAAATCAGGAATCAAATACTCGGTGCTGGCGTTGATATCTACTGGCTCTACAGCCTGTTTTTGGGAGCTTACATATGTCGCCGCTGCACTTGTCCACTTGCAAGGAACATTCATAAATCCCTGTTTTTCTCCCATTTCAAGGGCATCAACGGCATTGCTGATCAGATTCATAAATACCTGATTGAGCGAGCTGGTATAACACTCAATTTGTGGCAAATCGCCGTACTCTTTGATGATTTTTATATTTTCGCGATCGGAGGTGGCATTGATCCGGTGCTGCAAAATCAACAGGGTACTGTCGATGCCCTCGTGAATGTCAACGGTTGTTTTCTCGACTCGATCGCTCCTGGAAAAATTCCGCAAAGATACAACTAACTGGCGGATGCGCTCAACTCCGAGTTTCATGGAACCCAAAATTTTGGGGAAATCTTCGGCTAGAAAGTCTATCTCTATAGCTTCGGAGCACTCGCTAATTTCTGGGTGGGGATTGGGGTAGTGGTGGCGGTAGAGTTCCACCAAGCAGAGCAAATCTTTGGTGTATTCGCTGGCGTGGGACAGATTACCGTAGATAAAGTTAACGGGATTATTGATTTCGTGGGCGACTCCCGCCACCAATTGTCCGAGACTGGACATTTTCTCGGTTTGAATCAGTTGGGCTTGGGTATTGTGCAATTCTGTGACGGTTTGGGCTAGCTGTTCGGCTTTTGCTCGATCGGCAGTTGCTGCATTCAGACTTTCTTGATAAAGTTCTGCTTGGTGAATGGCGATCGCAGCTTGAGCGACCAAATGTTGCACCAACTCCTGTTCTGCGGTTTCCCAAACCCTCGGCCCAGAACACTCGTGGGCAATCAGCAATCCCCACAATTGAGAATTTTTGCCAATCATCGGCACAATTAAACTGCCCCTCACCTGCAAATTTTCCAGAAATTCGCGATGACAGGACGTTAAATCCTCAGTATAAATATCATTAATTGCTCGCACCCGTCCGCCTCGATAAAAGCAGTCTGAGCCTTCGGGAAAGCAATTTTGTGGAGATTTGAGACCTAAAATTGACTGCCACTGGCCGCGAACAGCTTCGACAACGACCTCGCCCTGTTCGCCTGATCCAAATTGAAAAATTACCGTGCGATCGGTATCCAACAAATCTCTCACTTCTCGCACAATAGTTTGCAGTATCGTTTTCAAATCCAAGGTGCTGCGAATTTGGTCTCTAACTCGCGTCAATACTTGAGCAAAGTCCAAGGATTTTTGCAACTGGGCGGTGCGCTCAAGAACTTGGCGCTCTAAGTTAGCATTCAGGGCCTGCACTTGTTGATAAAGAAGGTACTGCCCAATTGCCGCACAAAATTGGCTGCCTATAGCTAAAGCTTGCTCAATTTCCTCCCATTTCCATTCAGGCGACTGACCTTTTTTGATTTCTTTCCAGACTTCAAAGGATTGTCTGGGCAGGATTTGTGCAGCGCTGCTGTCAAAGCGTCCCGCCCACATTTTTTCGGTATCAATTTCATTGCGAAAAATAGTCAAACAGCCGACTACTTGTTGTTGGTGGTGCAAGGGAATTACCAGCAAACCCCGAATTTGAGTAGTTTGGAAAGCGGGGACTAAAACTCTAAATAAAGGTTCTTTGTATAAGTCTGTAATTATCCAAAGTGGGAATTGAGAACTTGGAATTGGAAAATTGGGAAACTCTTGTTTATTTTTAAATCCTTGGCTTAGCAATTGCTGCCAGAGGGGATGAGATTCGATCGCCCTAACTGTCTCCCACTCGGGAAGTTTCGGTTGCTCGCCTGTGGCAAATAGTTCAAAGTTTGTATCGCTTTGGGTAGCGATAATGGGAAATGCTCGATCGATCTTAGCCACCGATAACTGTTCACCGTTAGTTTTCGAGGAATTGAGATAAAGTCTGCCGCCACTGCCACCCAAAGCGGTGACAGTGGCTTCTAAAGCCTGTTGCAGTTGAATGTTAGCCTGACCGTACAACAAAGCTGTGATGCGACTCACCGTAGCTTCCCGGGCGGCTTGAGAGCGGGTTTGCTGGAGCAGGAGCGAGTGGCCGATGGCGATCGACAATTGATCTGCTACGAGCTGAACCACGTCTAAATCTGTTGGTAAAATATTGCGGGGAACCGAGTGGTGAGACACCAAAAGTCCCCAAAGTTCAATGTGAGTTTTGCGATCGTTTCCGGGTTCGTATCTAGTCACGCACGTGGGGGCCTCGCAGATATCTGTTTTGCTATTTTGCGAGACGATCCTGCGGTGCAAAATCGGCACGATGAAGGAAGATTGCACTCCCATTGCCATCAGGTAAGCTGTGTGGCAAGGATCGAGCGATCGATAGTGCATCTCTTCATTTGCTAAAGGTTGACCAGTATCCGCAGCATCCAAGGGACTCAGGACGATCGTCCCGGACTTAACATCGACGATTGTGCGCTGACGCATACTGACATACATCTCCCGCGCCTGGGGGGGAATATCGTCGGCTGGAAAGTGCAAACCTTGCAAAGAAGGGAGACGGTTGTTATTAATTGATTCGGCAATAACTTCTCCGCTGCCGTCGGGAGTAAACCTGTAAATCATGATGCGATCTGTCTTCAAAAAAGAGCGCACTTCTGCTACCGTACTGGTTAAAATATCTTCTAATTCTAAAGATTGGCGGATGCGTTCAGTTATCCCCCGTACCAAAACTTCTCTGTCTAGTTTGTGATGTAATTCCTGCGTATTTTCTGTGAGTTGCATAAATCTCCTTTTGAAATTTAAAAATTACGATAAGAATAAGAAGTCTTGATTTGATAAGGATCACAAATTAAATAACTTACAATTTTAATTCTTATTGTGGAACAGGCCGGAGAGCCTGTTCAAGACGGGCGTGACGCCCATCCCACAAACTTGTAGAAGTTATTTAACTCTCATTCCTAAGCTGTCCTGCATTTAAATTGCACATCAAAAAAAAATCAAACTCTTGTGGGGTGTCCCGCCCGCCCTAAATATAGAATTTAAATGTGCGACAGCTTATGAGATCGATCGGACTCAACTGCATCAGCCTGATTTTTAAATTTAACCGATCTGTACAATTAATGAGTCGGGTAATGACTAGAGAGAACCGCGTATTGCCCGATTACGCCCTGGGAAAGCAAATTCTTCGATCGCACCACTTTAGTCCTTGCCTTCAACAGGCAGAGCGACTTAACCAAATAATAATAATTATTATTATTATTTTAATCTGCTTATAAATTTTTCGCAATCTTAAACACTCAATATCAGGATTATTGATTGTTAGGACAACTTGACATTTGTTAGTATAACTTAATATAATGGAAATAGACCACAAAATTAAACTTTTTATTCAGCCCGCAAGGCGTTGACAAATTTCGCTGCGCACGCTCATTAAAACTTTACCCAAATGATTTTGTCCGGTGCCATCGCAGCCGCAGCCCCAGTAGTAATCCGTTGGCGAATCCTCCACAATCAATTGATCCCCTGTGGCGAGGAGAATAGCTTGAATGTCTGCATGAGTCAGAAACTTAGTTAAAACTGCTTCGCGCATAATCGGAATTTTCACCGATTCCCAATCAGGGCGCATCCGGTTGTTTGGAGCGCGACCTAATTGGGCTGCTTCTTGAGGAGTTGGTACGGCTCGAATCGCCGCCACTAATCTTTCATCAGCGCTACCGACAAATTTTTGGGATTGATAGTAATGTTCCACAGTCAACCAATCTTGACCGTGTAGGGAAATGTCGTGTAGTGAAAAGTTAGAAAAGCAGCCGTAAGGCTCCTCTAGTCTATAAAAATAAACGATCATATTAGTAGTCATCGGCAATTTGACGCCCGCTTTGACTCGCAGCTCCTGTAAAGTGATAGAATGCCCTAGCCAAAGGACTGACCAAAATCAGATCAGTTCCCATGAAGAGGCGATCGATAATAATGCAATCAAATATTTTAGTCACTTGTCTGTTGTCATGAGTTATTAGTTATTAGTTATCAGTTATCAGGAGTAACTCACAGATAACCAATAACTAACAATAATTAACTACAGACTATTAGACTGTCGTAATATCTCTCTCTTTGCCAGCCAGAACTTCTTCTATTTTGGCAATGTATTTGTCCGTCAGCTTTTGAATTTTATCTTGCAAGTCTCGCGATTCATCTTTAGAGATATCGCTGCTTTTTTCTTGCTTACGAATCGACTCAACTGCATCGCGGCGGATATTGCGAATTGCAACTTTACCTTCTTCGGCAAACTTCGCGGCCATTTTGACAAATTCTTGGCGTCTTTCGCTCGTCAGCGGTGGAATGTTCAAGCGAATAACTGAACCGTCGTTGTTGGGGACGAGCCCTACATCGGACAACGAAATTGCTTTTTCGATCGAGGTAAGTGCTGTACGATCGAAAGGTTGAATACTGATTGTAGACGCATCCGGTGTGCCGATGTTGGCAAGGGATTTGATCGGAGTTGGAGCACCGTAGTAATCTATCATGATTCGATCGAGGAGAGAGGCATTTGCCCGTCCCGTCCGGATAGTATTAAAAGACCGTTGAGTAGCCTCAACTGCTTTTTGCATATGATCTTCTGATTCAGCTAACTTCACAAAAACCTCCGACAAGAGTTCCAATAGATTCTCCCATTACTGCTCGGTAAATGTTGCCTGATACTGTCAGGTCAAATACCACAATAGGAATATTATTTTCTTTGCAAAGGGCGATCGCGGTACTATCCATCACCCGCAAGTCTTGGTTCAAGACGTGGGCGTAGGTGAGGCTTTGATACCTGCGCGCGTTGGGGTTGACGTGGGGGTCGGCATCGTACACCCCATCTACCTTAGTAGCTTTAAAAATCACCTCTGCATCAATTTCTGCCGCTCGCAATGCGGCTGTAGTATCAGTAGTAAAAAAAGGATTGCCAGAACCAGCGCCAAAAATCACTACCCGTTTTTTTTCCAGGTGGCGAATTGCCCGCCGCCGGATGTAGGGTTCAGCGATTTCTTGCATGGCGATCGCCGATTGGACTCTGGTTGGCACCCCTGCTTGTTCCAGAGCATCCTGCAAAGTGATCGCATTCATCACCGTCGCAATCATACCCACATAATCAGCCGTTGCCCGATCCATGCCGGCCGAAGCAGCTTTCACGCCGCGAAAAATGTTGCCGCCGCCGACAACGATCGCAATTTGAATGCCTTGGGCGACGACTTTGGCTACTTCCTGGGCGATCGACCCAACAACTACCGGATCGATCCCGTAACCCAATCCACCCATCAGCGCTTCACCGCTGAGCTTCAGCAAAACTCGCTGATAAACCATCCCCATGCCGCCACTATTTTTTACTCTTTTTGCCTCCACCATAAGATACCAGTACAGGTGCATTTTGAACATCCATTGTCTGGAACAGGCTTTTGATCCCGTTCCAGAGCACCTTGCTGAGAAAGATTGAGTGAATTTAAGCTTTGGGGACGAAATCAAGAGCAGCAGAATTCATGCAGTAACGTTGACCGGTGGGCCTTGGCCCATCATTGAATACGTGACCAAGATGAGAGTCGCAGACAGCGCAGAGTACCTCCGTGCGGCGCATGAACAAGGCGTTATCCGACTCATTCCTGACATTTTCTTCTTTTATGGGAGCGTAGAAACTCGGCCAACCGGTACCGGAATCGTATTTTGTTCCCGATTCAAATAGTTCTGTACCGCAGCAAATGCACTTATAAATTCCGGGCTTTTTGTTGTCGTGATATTCGCCGCTAAAAGCTCTTTCGGTTCCCTTTTTTCTGGTAACTTTGAACTGTTCTGGCGTTAGTTGCTGTTGCCATTCGGCGTCGGTTTTTTGTACTTTGTCTGTCATGGTTTAATGTTTGGTGTAGATGAAATTAGTTCGTTGTAGAAGACCGGGCGGTTTCAACCGTACGTCCGATCTTTGTTTTACAAGACGCGGTTTTGACCGTACGTCCTATCTGGTCAACTCAGGCTTCCATTAATATTAACCTAATTGGCTCAAAATGAACATACCAAGGAAAAGGTTTGTCCTTCATAGCCCTCCACTTTTCTTTGAAAACTTCAGCTTGCAATTGATAATCTTGGGAATCATGGGGAGGGGAGTGCAATTTGAGATATAATGTCACGCGATGCGGAGTTTCCACAGTCGAGGCGATCCAACAAGCAAAAGTATTTTCACGATCGCACCCGCTCACAAAACTTAGTTGATGAGCCCGAATTCCGACAGAAACTAGAGATTTGGGAAGTGGTTCGACGACAGTCAGATTGCAGCCCCAGTCGATCGCCTCTATGACAGTTTCCGCGATCGCTCCGGCTTCGGAGAAGTTCTTACAGCCAGTCAACTGGGCGACTGTGAAGTTGCGAGGGCGATCGAAAATATGCTCTTTGGTATCAAAGGCGATCGCACTTCCCTCCGCCAACACCAACAGATTTTTGCACACCCGGTAAACTTCCTCTAAATTGTGACTGACAAACAAAGTAATGCCCCGATAATTAGCCAGAGTCTGCATCAACTCGCGTTCCAGTTGACTGCGCAGGTGCGTATCCAAAGCTGAAAACGGTTCATCTAACAGCAGCAAATCGGGATTCGGGGCGATCGCCCTCGCCAAGGCCACCCGCTGCTGCTGGCCACCCGAAAGTTCGTGAGGATAACGGTTTTCCAGCCCCGACATTTGCACCGAGATTAGCTGTTCTTTGACTCGAATATTTTGCTCGCTTGCGGATAACTGCTGCAAGCCAAAGGCAATATTTTCAGCCACAGTCAGGTGAGGAAACAAAGCATAGTTTTGAAACAAAAAACCAATGCGACGGTCTTTAGAAGGTACATTAATGCCCTGTACGGAGTCAAATAAAACCTTACCGTTAACTGCAATTTTACCGCTGGTTGGAGTTTCCAAACCAGCGATGCAGCGCAGAGTCATACTCTTGCCGGAACCCGACGCGCCCAAAATTCCCAACACTTCCATGCCAATATCAAAGCCAACATTCAAGGCAAAGCCAGAGAGAGGTTTGAAAATGTTTAAATAAAGTCCATTTTCTGATTGATTATTTTTTTGACTTGTGCCGCCATAATTGGTCAATCTAGCAACATTAGATTGCAGCTTACTTGGAAACTCTAAATAAGTTGTGGGATGGGTATCTTGCCCGTCCAGAATTGTGAGATGGGCATCTTGCCCGTCCCGGCGATAACCATGAACCACATTTATAGATGACTGAGAATTGCGATATTTAAGATTTGGTTTCGCCGATTTTTTTTGTAAATCAGTCCAATAATTAACAGCAGTCAGCACACTTAAAGAAAGACTGAGAATAATCAAAACCCAAATAGCAGCTTGCCTCATATCCCCAGCTTCCACAGCAAAATAAATTGCCATCGGGATAGTTTGAGTTTGTCCAGGAATATTTCC
This sequence comes from Oscillatoriales cyanobacterium PMM_0080, assembly GCA_949127775.1. Lineage (GTDB taxonomy): Bacteria > Cyanobacteriota > Cyanobacteriia > Cyanobacteriales > Microcoleaceae > Microcoleus. The sequence continues at coordinate 53,850 of CASBQF010000149.1, read as the reverse complement.
AGCTAACATCAACGTCGCCCCAAATTCACCCAAAGCGCGGGCAAATGCCAGAATAGTTCCGGCTAGAATTCCCGGCCATGCTAGCGGCAACATAATCCGCCAAAAGACTGTCCACTCCGAAGCGCCCAAAGTGCGGGCTGCGTTGAGAAGATTGGCATCAATTTGCTCAAAAGATCCCAAAGCAGTTTTGTACATCAGGGGAAATGAGACAACTGTGGCAGTAATTACGGCTGCTTGCCAAGTGAAGATGATAATTAAGTCGAATTTTAGCAACAATTGACCGATCGCGCCATTTCTCCCAAACAGCAGCAGCAACAAAAATCCGACGACTGTGGGCGGCAAAACTAAGGGAGAGATGAAAATGCCTTCAATGAAAGCTTTACCTCGGATGCGAGTTGAAAGCATCCACCGGGCGGCGGCTATTCCGAGAAAAAAGGTAAAGAGTGTGGCGATGGCTGATGATTTCAGGGATATCCATAATGGAGATAAGTCAAATTCCATATTTGGGATTAACTATCGCAGTTTTAGATGATTTTTGAATGAGATTTTTTAAAACGAACCGCGAAGACGCGAAGGAAGAGAATAAACTGTAGGGGCGGTGCCCCCGTGCCCGCCCTCCGGGTTTCTAATTAACGAGTTAAACCAAATCCGTATTTCTGAAATACTATTTTAGCCCGATCGCCCGCCAAAAACTCAACAAACGTTTTTGCGGCATCGGGATGGCGGCTATTTCTGATAACTGCCAGCGGATAAACAATGGGCGAGTGCAAATTTTCTGCCGCCGTTAATCGTGCAGTTATTTTGTCCGATGCTTTGGCATCAGTGGTGTAAACTATACCAGCATCAACGTTACCACTTTCGACAAATGTCAGCACTTGGCGGACGTTATTTCCGAACACCAATTTTGGCTTAATTTGCTGCCACAATCCCAGCTTAGTTAGCATTTCTTGGGCGTATTGTCCAACGGGTACGCTTTGGGGTTCGCCGATCGCAATTTTCTTGATTTTCGCATCTGTCAACTGTTTAAAATCGCTTAAAACAGCGCCATTTTTAGGAACAATCAAAACCAGGCGATTTGTTAGCAAATTGCGGCGCGTCTGGTTAAGGAGTAAATTAGCTCGCTGCAAACCATCCATTGCTTTAGTAGCAGCGCTGAAAAATACATCTACTGATGCACCCTGCTGAATTTGCTGGGCTAGACCACCGGAAGCACCAAAATTATAGGTAATATTAACATTGGGATTGCTGGTTTGATAAACTCTCTTGATTTCTGCTAAGGCTGGTGAGAGACTGATGGCAGCGGATACAGTTAATGATGTGCGCTGCTGGGCTGTGGCTGGAGTCCAATCGATCAGTAGTGCGATCGCCACAATTGCTGCGATAATTAAATTGAGGATGCGTGTATTTTTTGATTTCATCAGAAATAGAAGACCGGGCGGTTGAAACCGCGTCTATACAGACAAAACCCGCCTCCGCGGGTTGAAGAATACGCGGTTCAAATATGTTATCTTTTCTTCAGTCCGCGGAGGCGGACTTCCTTTGTGTAGACGCGGTTTCAACCGCCGTCTATTCTCGCCATTTAACAGAACAACCAATCGATTCTGTAGTATGAGGATCTACCGATTCATTATTGAGCAATTGGTCGATCGCACTTCGCAGATAAGAAACCTGCACCGCCGCCCGATCGTCGGCATTGTCGTCAATTAAACCTTTATAGCGCAATCTGCCATCTTGGTCTAACAAAAAAACCTCCGGCGTTTTAGAAGCCCCAAAACTATGGGCTACATCTTGAGCAACATCTCGGATGTACGGGAAGTTGAGTTGATTATTGGCTGCAAAAATTTTCATGTTTTCAAAACTGTCATCGGGATACTGGTTGGCATCATTAGCATTAATCCCGATTAAGGTAACATCTCGATCTTGAAACTCTGCTTGAAGTTCTTTTAGGCGATCGAGATACAACTGCACATAAGGGCAATGATTACACATAAATATCACCCCGATCGCCCGAAATTTTTCTAAATATCGAGATAAATGATGTACATCTGCATCAACTCCCGGCAGTTCAAAATCGGGAGCATAGCCATTAATCGGAGTACCTGTTGTTTCGATGATTAAATTCATGTTTTCAGGAGGTGAAGAGCAGTATTTGCCAGCATGAAATATGAAAGACGAGAGCGCGAATAAAATAGGCTGTTTTTGGGCTTTACGTTAGTTTTAACCTTACCAACAGACTATTTTTTATTTGTCGCGATTTATCCTTCGTCTTGCTTTAGCCAACCTTGAGCCAGAGCTTGATATCCAATAAGTTTGTATGCTAATTTGGCAGCCGTAAATTCTGAGACTACAGAGTCTACAAGAGGTGCTAATTCCATAATGTCACAGCCGATTACTTCGTAGGACTCGAACACGCGGCGTAAAAATCCGGTGAGCGAATACCAATTTAGCCCGCCCGGTTCGGGAGTGCCAACCCCAGGCATTAAAGTCGGATCGATGCCGTCTAAGTCTATCGTCAAAAATACCCGTTTAGTTGTGATGCTGGCAATTGCCCGATCGGCCCAATCTGGTTGATTAGCAATTTCACGAGCTCGAATCACGTTTAGCTGTTTGGCTTTAATCAAGTCTGCTTCTTCCTTGCAAATAGCCCGAATGCCGATTTGCAATGTCGGTAAACCCATATCCACAACGCGCCGCATCACACAGGCGTGGTTATGAATCGAGCCTTCGTACTCGTGCCGCAAGTCGCCGTGGGCATCGATTTGCACGACTGTAAAAGGTTCGTCTGGATACGCTTGGCGATAACCTTCGACAACGCCGGCGGTGATGCTGTGTTCGCCTCCGAGGGAAATCACAAATTTATTTTCGGTAACTAGCTGATACACTGCGGCTTGGGTGACTCGCAGCATTTCTAGGGATGAAACTGGCTGGCGATTACGGGTATCGGCGATCGGCTCTTTTGTATAAATTCCCACATCGTAGCAAACTTCGGAATCTAGTTCTTCGTCGTAGCATTCGAGTTGATGAGAAGCTTCTAGTAGTTTCGCGGGCCCGTTTTCGCAGCCTCGGCGGTATGTGGTGGTAGCTTCGTAGGGAATTGGCAATATAACTACTTTGGCGGTGTCGTAGTCGGGTACAATTTCGGAACCGAGAAACGGTACGACGGAAGTTGAGACGATCGTTGGCATAGATGAAATTTCAATAAGGCAAAAAATGCAGCATCTTTAATGGTGGCACAATATTGGTTCGTGGTGCAAAGGAAGTTCGGCAACGGATGTCAAGGATATAAAGAAGAGGAAGAAGAAAGAGGATTTAACCGCAGAGGGCGCAGAGGGCGCAGAGAGGGAGAATGGAGGGAGGCTTTGGGATTTATGTCCCCGTGGTTGCCTCGAATTACGCTACCTTTTGTAGTAAGGACTTCAGTCCTTCTTACTCTTAAATTTTTACTCTTATGACACCTTCTACTCCCGTTCTGTCAACACTTGCCGCGCCTCAAACCTGGATGTGGAAAGGCTTTCCGATTTGCTACCAGACTGCCGGTTCCCAGGGCCCTGCGGTGGTGTTTGTCCACGGTTTCGGTGCGTCTTGGGGCCATTGGCGCAAGAATTTGCCGGCGTTGGCTGCTGATTGTCGCTGTTATGCGATCGATCTTATCGGTTTTGGTGGTTCCGCTAAACCCGCGCCGAAACTGGAAATTGACTATACTTTTGAAACTTGGGGACAGTTGATTGCTGATTTTTGTCGGGAAGTTGCGGGCGGGCCTGCTTTTTTGGTGGGAAATTCGATCGGCTGTGTCGCAATTATGCAAGCCGCTGTGGATTTTCCCGATATTGCTTCTGGCGTAATTTTACTCAATTGTTCGTTGCGTTTGTTGCACGATCGCAAACGCGCCGAAATGCCTTGGTATCGGAGTTTTGGAGCGCCGATAGCACAAAAAATCTTAAATGTCAAATGGATAAGTCAATTATTTTTCAAACAATTAGCAACGCCAAAAACCGTAAAAAAAGTGCTTTTGCAAGCCTACCATCGTCCTGAAGCTGTCAGCGACGAACTGGTAGAAATCCTGTTAAAACCAGCGCGAGACAAGGGCGCAGTCGATGTATTTGTGGCATTTATCAGTTATTCTCAAGGGCCGTTACCGGAGGATTTGCTGCCACGTTTGAGCTGTCCAGCTTTGATTTTGTGGGGTACAGATGACCCTTGGGAGCCGATCGCCCTGGGGCGAGAATTGGCTAAATTCCCGGCTGTGGAACAGTTTATTCCTTTGGAGGGAGTCGGCCACTGTCCCCAGGATGAAGCACCGGAAATAGTCAACCCTATTTTACTCGATTGGATCAAAGGGCGATTGCCTACGGCATTAGCCGAAAATCCGCCTCTTTAACCTTGGCAATTACCACTGTTTGACGATAACGTTAAAGAAACTTTTGACCTTGGAATTTTTAAATTAAAAAACTAAAAGTTCATGTTTTTTAATTTAGATGCAAACTCCACTATACATCCGTTAAATCCGTTAAAAAATCCGTTGCCGAACTTCTTTCTTCATGGACAACTTAAGCATCCACACTAAAACCCGCTCCGTCAAGCTGGGTTCAGAGTGCGTAAACCTAAACAAAGAAGAATATATCGTGCTACTGCTGTTGAGCAAACACTACGGCAAATATGTCGAACCAGCAGCGATTTTTAATGCGCTATACAAGCGTCCCCCCACAGTTGACGAACATAGAATAATCGTCGATCGCATTTTTGAACTCAGGAGAAAATTCAAAGACAACGGCGGCGAATCCATGCTAATTCATGCCGAACCAAACGGGAGCGGCAAATATGGCATTCTAGCAGTAGAAAGCCAAGTCCAAATCAACGAGGAGATTTTGCAGTCGCCGGAACAAACAGAACCCGATCGACTTTTGAACAATCGTTACCGGGTGTTCAAAAAACTGGGAGAAGGTGGTTTTGGCTTGACTTTGCTGGCAGAAGATATCCAAATGCCTTCCCACCGCCACTGCGTAATTAAACAGCTAAAACCTCACACCAAAAATCCTAAAATTGACCAAAGCGTGCGAGAACGTTTTGGTCAGGAAGCCGCTGTTTTGGAAAAATTGGGCGAGGGACATTCTCAAATCCCCCAACTTTATGGTCATTTTGAAGAAGATGGTTTGTTTTTCCTGGCTCAAGAATGGATAGACGGAGAAACACTTAGCGATCGAGTAAAATCTGCTGGCAAAATGAGTGAAAAAGATGTCAAAAAACTGCTTGTAAGTCTGCTGCCAGTTTTGGAATATATTCATAGCAAACAGATTATTCACCGAGATATCAAGCCACAAAATGTTCTTATACGCAAGTGTGACGATGAACCAGTGCTGATTGATTTCGGCGTGGTTAAGGAAACAATGAGTCAGGTAGTAAATACGTGGGATAGCGATCTAACTGCCTCAATGGGAACGCCACAATTCATGTCGCCGGAACAAGCAGCCGGAAGACCAGAGTATTCTAGCGATTTGTACAGTTTGGGATTGACTGCAATCTATTTGTTGACGGGAAAGTGGCCGCGGGAGTTAGAAACTGATTCCCAAACAAGGGAGATTGTTTGGCGTAATCACGATGTCAAGGTGAGTGTCAGATTTGCGGCTATTCTAGATAAGGCAATTAGGTTTCATCCGCTAAGTCGCTTCGTAACTGCCCAAGAAATGCTGGCAGCTTTGGAGGAACCAATAACTCCTGTTTTATCTACCAGCCATCAGCCAAGAATTCCTGTAATTATCAGCAAAAAGAATTGGACTATTTATATATTGTCGATTGCCTTAATTACTTTAGGTATCACCTCTTTTTTATTTAGAAATCAGTTGACAAGTTTTATGAAAGCTGCTGTAAATTTTCCAGAGCCTAAACTGAATACCGATGTTCTACAAGTTCCCAACCGGCAAACTGGATCGCCTCTGCCAAATTTAGATGTCAGTAATTATATAAGTGAAGGCGATCGCCTTTTGTTTGGTAACATCGCAACTGCTGATAAGCAAGCAGGAGTTCGGGCTATACTGGCAAAAGATTTTAAAACGGCTGCAAATAAACTAGAAGCGGTTTTGAAAGCCGATCGTAACGATCCAGAAAGTTTGATTTATCTCAACAATGCTCGTCTCAGCAATGCACAGTCTCTAAAAATTGCGGCGGTAGTTCCGATTGGCGACAATCCCAGCGCCGCCGCAGAAATATTGCGCGGGATCGCTCAAGCTCAAGATGAAGCAATTAAGGCAGGAGTGCCTTTAAAGGTGGTAATTGCTGATGATGGTAATGATCAAAATCGGGCGCAGGCAATTGCTCAAAGTCTCATAAAAGATGTTAATATTTTAGCGGTTGTTGGTCACGGTAGCAGCAAAACTTCGATCGCCGTTGCTCCAATTTACAGTGAAAGTCAAATGGTGGCGATCGCACCTACGAGCACGAGCATTGAATTAGCAACGGCTCCGAGGCGCGCTGACGGCGTGAACTATTTGTTTCGGACGATACCAAGCGACCAATTTACAGGTACGGCTTTAGCTCGCTATATGTTAACTGGTATGAAAAAAAGCACGGCTGCGATTTTTTATAATTCCAAAAGTTCTTATAGTAAATCTTTGCAAACAGCTTTTTCGACTACTCTAGTTTTAGAAGGTGGTCAAGTTGTTAAAGAAGTAGATTTGTCTGAGCCAAATGCTACAGCGCACCTGGAGCGGATTGAAGCAGATGTGTTGGTGTTACTGCCAGATTCAGAAACTTTAAATTTATCTTTAGAAATTGCTCGAAACAATCAAAAACGTTTGCCAATAATTGGTGGCGATGCTCTCTATAATACGGATTTATTAAAACAAGGTGGAGCGGATTTGAACGGGACAGTAATTTCTGTCCCTTGGCATTTTGCTGATAGTAAAAATCAAAAGTTTGTAGAATTATCTAAGAATTTGTGGGGAATTGATGTTAACTGGCGGACGGCGATGAGTTATGATGCGGTGCAGGTTTTGCTGCTGGGAAGGTCGATCGGCAAAATTGCTCCGAATAGCGGTGAAGCCGGGCGAGTGATGTTGGCCTCTACTTTGGCTGGCTCCGATTTTAAGGTGAGTGGCGCTACTGGGGAGATTAGATTTTTGTCAAGTGGCGATCGTAACAGCAATATAGTTCTTTTGCAAGTCGTACCGGACACTCGATCGGCTGATGGTTACAATTTTGCCCCGGTAAATCGATTTTAGATTTTGGATTTGACTTTACGAAACTTGTTGACATAAAAAGAGGACACAGCAGTGCTGTTTCCCTACGAATATTGAATTTGACATAAAAAGAGGACACAGCATGGCGCTGTGTCCCTACGAATATTGAATTTGACCAAAAAAGAGGACACAGCAGTGCTGTTTCCCTACGAATATTGAATTTGACCAAAAAAGAGGACACAGCAGTGCTGTTTCCCTACGAATATTGAATTTGACATAAAAAGAGGACACAGCAGTGCCGTTTCCCTGCGAATATTGAATTTGACATAAAAAGAGGACACAGCATGGCGCTGTGTCCCTACGAATACTGAGTTTGAAAACCTGTTTAAAAAGACTTAAAGTCCCCACCTGACTGAGCCTTTTTTTCCAACCAATCTTTACCCAATCTGACTGTCACATCGGATTGCAAAGCACCGGTACTCTCAACCAGTACCTCTCCAAAACCCAAAGACTGGCGAATCGCTTGGGCACCTTTAACATCGCCATCTTGAGCTACAATCGTCGTTACATCTAGCGGTTCGGGCCAAGCTTTATAAACCTGAACATTTCGATAGCCGGCCCGAGTTAAAGTCCTGACAAAATCTTCAACAGCCGATCGATCTCCGGTACTATCTTGAACTGCCACTTTCAAAAAAGTCGCATCAGCATTCTCAATTTTCCAAGTATTCTGGCCATATTCAAAATGTTCTGCCACTAAAGTTTGGATCGCATTTTGGTCTGGCAACCAGTAGCTAGCCTTGTAATCCTTGGTATCGCTAAACTTGCCAGGAACCATCAACATCTGCACACCAGCGCGGTCTATTTGAGTAGAAAAACCAGCCAAAGCCACCAATTCTTCTATACTCAAATTCGTGTCAAGGTGAGACTGAATTACCGACAAAATCTTCGGCATCCGAGCCAGCAAACCAACATTAACTTGCTCTTCCACAAAAGCCCGCATCAACAATTGCTGCCGCTGCACCCGCCCGATATCGCCCAAATCGTCATGCCGGTAAAGCAGATATTGCACGATTTGTTCGCCGTTGAGAAGCTGCTTACCAGCCTTTAAATCTATATATAAATGTTGGCTTTCATCAGTATACTTCATGTCTTTAGGGACATTAAGAGTAATGCCACCAAGGGCATCTACCAAACTTTTGATACCTTGAACATTGACTGTGACATAGCGATCGATTCCCACGCCACCCAGCAGTCCGCTGACTGACTTCGCTGATGAAGCTGGGCCGCCGTAATAATTAGCTTCGTTGATTTTCACCTCACCCCTACCCTCAACGTAGGTGCGGGTATCTCGGGGAATAGAAAGCACGCTTAACTTTTTATTTTGAGGATCGAACCTCACCAACAGCATCGTGTCGGTTAATCCCTTGAAAGAATTTTCCCAAACTTCATATCCCTTGTCCTTGTCGGGAGAACCCTTGATGTCTGAACTCAGCACCTTAAGTCCTAGAACTAAAATATTAACTGGGCGAGTGAGTTCTGGCATTTTCATGTTGAGCTTTGCCATGTCGCCTTGAGAAAATACCGCCGCTTCTTCAGGACTCAATTTTTGTTGCTGAAGCGGGGTTGTGGAAAGGGAGACGGCTAACAGTGCTCCGGCTGTGGCTGAAAGCATGGCGACTCCAGCCAAACCAAAACCAAAACCCAGCCATCGGCCTCGGTGGGGCTGGTGCGATTTTTTGGTTGAAGGTTGGGCAGTTGATTGTTTGATATGGTCTTGATTAGGAGTTTTTTGAGCTGGCACTGGCTTCCTCACACACAACAAAAATAAAAAAAGATAATGGCAATATGTAGTATCAAGCTAAAGATGCACTCAATCAATATGGTAGGGGCTTTAAAGAACCCTCAACTATGATAAATGTTTTCCCACCACTTGCTCGGCTACGCGGCTAATTCCGGGCAACCATAGCGGTTGACGTTTCCAGAGGCGAACCATCAGTCCGATCGCGATGATGAAATAGCTGGTTGTCAGCAGGCTACTCATTAATAACATGGTAAGTGTCGGGGATTCCGCAGAAATCGCTCCCGCTTCTAAAAGAATATGTCCTAAGAGCCAACTAAATGCAAGGGCAATTGCCAAGCGGCTGACGGCTTTGCTTTCGGGGCTGCCTTCACGGCGGTAAAGATTCCAGAGGGCGGGGAAAAAGCCGATGACTGGGATCATTAATACAAACAGACTTGCACGATCGAGTTCAGGATTTTCTAAGGGATCTTGGTTTTTCATAATTGGCTACTCAAAATTTTTAGCAGGTGAGATTGGTACAAAAGTTATTTATTAGAGGCAAAATTTATATCTTAAACCAAAATTCCCAGCAGGGCAGGTTTTGCACAAAAACTGTTTGTTAGAGGCAAAATTTTTGGTGTTTGCAAGGAGACATATCTAGCGTTGGCAAGTTTTCGACCCGAAGAGCCGTATTTTGATAAGCTGGATACACCACAGGAGACAGGAGAACCTACGAAAGCCATGACCAAATCCCAAAAACCGATTGTGATTGCTCCATCCATATTATCAGCCGATTTTAGCCGTCTCGGAGATGAGATTCGGGCGATCGACAAAGCTGGGGCTGACTGGATTCACGTAGATGTGATGGACGGTCGCTTTGTTCCTAATATTACGATCGGGCCGCTGATTGTGGAAGCAATTCGTCCTGTTACTACCAAGATAATCGATGTCCACCTGATGATTGTGGAGCCGGAGAAGTACGTTGAGGACTTTGCGAAGGCTGGTGCTGACATTATTTCGGTTCACGCCGAGCACAATGCTTCGCCTCACTTGCACCGCACTCTGGGGCAAATTCGGGAATTGGGCAAGCAGGCTGGTGTGGTTCTGAATCCTTCCACGCCGCTAGAGTTGATCGAGTACGTGCTGGAACTTTGCGATTTGGTGCTGATTATGAGCGTCAATCCGGGCTTTGGCGGTCAAAGTTTTATCCCGGCTGTGTTGCCGAAAATTCGCTCCTTGCGCAAAATGTGCGACGACAAGGGCCTCGATCCTTGGATTGAGGTGGATGGTGGTTTGAAGGTGAACAATACCTGGGAAGTTCTGGAAGCGGGCGCAAATGCGATCGTCGCGGGTTCGGCCGTGTTTAAGGCGGACGATTACGCAGGTGCGATCGAGGGTATCCGTCACAGCAAGCGCCCAACTCCTCAGTTGGCTGCTGTCTAATCAAAGATTTTTCGGGTTTTTCTAGTTTTTGTCGTTCCCAGCCTCCGCGCTGGGAACGTATTTTTATAGTCTGCGACCAAAAATTATTGATGGCGAGCAGTTCGATCGCCCATCGCAGTTCAAAAATCCGGTTTCTAGATCGGAGTCTATCGCTCTTGAGCCACCACCGTCCAAGAAACCGGGTAATGACAATGCGTTATTTCTAACCTATTTCGACACGCTAGCCAGAATCTTTTCCATTTCAGCAAGCTCGATCGCCCCGGAGAAAGTTTGGCCGTTCATAATAAAGAACGGAGTACCTTCAATCCCCAGTTGTTGAGCGAGTTGAATATCTTTCCCAATTGCGGCATCGGCGGCGGGGCTGTTGCGATCGGTGTTGAATTTATCTACTTTTAGATTGAGCTTTTGGGCGATCGATCCGTAAAGTGGCTCACCTAACTTTTTCTGCCCTTCAAACAAAGCGCCGTAATATTCCCAGAACTTACCCTGCTGCTGAGCCGCCCAAGCTGCTTTAGCTGCTGGCAACGCTTGAGGATGAATTGAACTCAAGGGAAAATGCTTGTAAGCTAAAGTAACTTTGTCCTGGTGTTTTGCCATAAACTGCTTGACAGTATCGTAAGCACGGGCGCAAAACGGACATTGAAAATCAGAAAATTCTAAAAGTACAACCTGCTGCGAAGCTGATCCCGTGCTGGGAGAATCCCCGATCGAAGATTTGGGATTAGTTTTCATCTCCTGCAAAAATGACTGCTGCGCCGCTTTGAGAGACTGCTGCTGCTCTTGCTGGAAGGCTTGTACAGAATCCAAAATAGCTTTCGGGTTTTCGCGGATAATCTGCAAAACCTGCTCTTTCAACTTGGGATCGACTGAATTGCCAGCCGCTGACTGGGCGGGGGAACAACCTATAAATACCAGGCAACCCGCAAGCAGTGCAGCCAAGCAGAAGGCTTGCTGGCTGCGGAGTTTTCGCCAAATAGTGGATATGTTCATCTTTTTTTCTGATTCACGGCAAGACTTCACTCTACATTTAATTTTGCGGACTGTCAGGTGTAGGGCTGTTGACTGCTATGCAGCTATTTTTAAATCTGAGCAAGAATTAGTAATATCAATTCGGGTTGCATCGGAATTAATATTACCCGAAATCAGGACACGGCAGTGCCGTCTCCCTACAATTAATCTGGCGTAGGGAAACGGCACTGCCGTGTCCTCTATATCATTCCGGCGCAGCCGGAATTGATATAATTGGTAATCAAAAAGATTTGCAGTCAAGAATGCAAGTGTTTGCTCGATTACTTACGGTTATTGAGCCATTTAGCAGCAACTATTCCCAAAATACCCGCAACCACTGGATTTCCCAAAAACTTCATCAAACTCGGCTGTTGGGCTAGCACGTCTTGGAAAATATCCGGGTGACTGTGATAGGTAAATGAGGCCAGCTTGGTAACATCGTCAGCATTCATGCGGCTGGCATGGTGAGTAGAAAGTCCTAGCTGTTTTTCCAATTGGCGATCGTTCAATCCTCTCTTGTCCAACTGCTTGAAGAATTCCCGGGCCACATCATCGCGTTCGTTTGGCTTAATTTGGGCGATCGCCTTTTGCAATTCTGGTTCCAACTGTGCAGGCGGCAAGGAATCGTGATTCAGAGAACGCCCGAATAATTTTTTGCGCTGATCCGGCGAAGTTCTCTGAGCAAAATCGTCAAAATTTTCGTACTCTTCACCGGTTGTCTCCGGCATCATTTCTTTATCGCCCTTTGCCAAATCGCTCATGATTTGACTTTTGTAATTATCGCTGCTACTCATTGTACTTCTTTTCCTATCTACACAACAGTTCAGTCTAAAATTAAGATTGTTTAGTCTTCAAAAAAATCCCGAATTCAAAACCGCTACGTGGCTCTAATTCAAGCTTTTTATCCAGGTCAAGACTTGTATTCAATCTGATTTGATTGCTGATCGTACTTAGCTGTCAAAATCAGTTTCTTGTCAGGAGCATAAACCAAAACACTTACATCCTGATTGGGGAAATTGCGGTGAAAACCTTGGGCTAAAGATTTCGCCAAATCTTTCACTTCAGTAGGGCGGACTTGTGGGGTAATTACAACTCCCAATTTGTTATTGTCACGCACGTAAGCATCCTGAACCAGACCTTTAGCCGTCTTTGTTACCCATTGACCAAAATCTTGACCTGATGCGGTATTGCCAAGTTCTAGCTGGGCGTAATAGCCCTGACTACCGCCAATTGCTACAGGTACATTAGTCGGTTTTTGGGATGAAACACTGGGCGCGCAGGCAGTAGTAATAGCCAGCATTAAAACTAAGAGTAAACCCGCCATCATTTTGCGACTCTGCTGCAATAAACTCACCTTTTTTCCTCCGTTATGAAAAGATTTTGAGTAATTGAGAGGGTCAGGTTTAGAGACCCTCTCAATGAGTATTAGGCTTAGTCTATTTTCTTTTTAATCTCATCTTTGACATCTTCGATCGCGTGGCTGGCTTCTGCTTGCTTTTGCTTCATTTTGCCTTCAGCTTTATCCTTGGGATCTCCAGTGACGTTGCCTAGGGCTTCTTGAGCGACGCCTTCGATATTTTTGCCAGTTGCCTTTGCTTTATCTTCAATGCTCATTGGTTTCTCCTTGTCTGTATTGAGTTTGACATTTTCTACTTAAACTAATCATAGGGAACAAGAAGCTAGGTGGCCATCTATCTGTAGGAAGAAAGTTCTGCCAACGAACAGTGTACGGGATTTAACGGATGTCATGAATAAGGAATAGGGAATAAGGAATAGGGAATAGTTATTGTTGGGTCGAGAATAGACTGTGACTTTCATGCTTACTGTTGCTTTACCTAAACTGCTAGCTGCAACGAAGTGTTTCGCAGGAAAAACTCGTATAGCTACCCGTTGGTTCAGAAATCTTTATAGTCAAAAAATAAAATATGAGAATTTTTTATTGATTTCTTGCTTCAAAAATAGAGTGTGGGCAAGACCTCATCTTACCCACACTCTCAAAAAATCGGTATTAATTTTAATCAGGCTTGTGATAACATTCTTCATCTATTTTCTGCTGAAGTTCTTCTTTCAACTGTTCGACAGCGCGCATAGTTTGAGCATTTTCTTGTTTCTGCTGGCCGAGAGCTTTTTCTGTTACCTCGCCGAGCAATTTTTCCCTTGATTTTGGTAGCGTGACTTCACTATCGCTGACAGTGGGGATCGCATTTTCTTCGAGATTCATTAGTATTCACCTTATTGTTGTTTGCAAAAGTTATTTTTAACAAGGTTGCTTAAAAGTTAACCTTAGATTGATTCTAAGGGAAATCACGGAGAGTTCCCTCTGCCGGAAGGGAGAGAGGGTTGGGGAATTGTGCTTGAGTTTTGATTTTTAAGTTTTATTGTAAGAGAAATTACGGAGATTTTTATCGGTCGGAAGGGAGAGAGTGGTTGGGGAATTGTGCGTAAGTACCTGAGATTGCTTGGTGACTTGCATCCCGGCCCGAGCTCTGAATGGTTTAGCCAGATGTAAAGTGGGGGAAGTTTTTCATCTGGGCCGATCGTCCTGATCAGTACCTTCAGTATATGTAGCTTCATTTGTTTCTTTGATGAGGCTGTTTCGACATACGTACAAGATGAAGAGAGAAATAGGCTCTCCTGTTCGTGCAAGCTTAAGTTAAGGTTGGGAGTTTGAGCCTTGAAATCAATAGGCTGCGCTAATTGGCAAGTTTTGTGGCGATCGCCCTAAACAATCTGTTAAACAAGAGTTAGCATCAAGGCTAACTTCCGCATGGATTCAACTAAAATTTCTGTTATCAGCAAAAAGTACCTAAAACTCTATGGGAGCAAGCACCAGTAACCCCCTCGAAGCAGCAGCCCAGACTCGTGAGCCGATCGAAATAGGCGTGTTGCATTCGCTGACAGGCACGATGTCCATCAGCGAAATTTCTGTTAAAGATGCGACGCTGTTGGCGGTTGAGGAAATTAACGCGGCAGGAGGAGTGCTCGGACGCCCATTGAAAGCGTTGATAGAAGATGGAGCCAGCGATTTGCAGATTTTTGCTCAAAAAGCTAAGCAATTGCTCTTAGAAGCGCAGGTAGCGGTGGTATTTGGCTGTTGGACTTCGGCTAGTCGCAAGGCTGTACTGCCGGCTTTTGAGCAGAGCAACGGGTTGCTGTTTTATCCGGTGCAGTATGAAGGGCTAGAACAGTGTCCGAATATTATCTACACTGGTGCTGCTCCGAATCAACAGATTGTGCCTGGGGTGAATTATTTGCTGGCGCAGGGGAAGCGGAAAATTTTTCTGTTGGGTTCGGATTATATTTTTCCCCGCACGGCAAATCTGATTGTGAAGGCTCAACTGGCGGCACTCGGGGGAGAGTTGGCGGGGGAAGTGTATCTGCCGCTTGGTTCGAGGGATGTGGATGAGGCGATCGCAGATATCTTAGCAGTGAAACCGGATGCTATTCTCAATACTCTCAACGGTGACACCAATGTGGCTTTTTTCCAAAAGTTGCGGGAAGCTGGCTTGAAGCCGGAGGATTTGCCGGTGATGTCGGTGAGCGTAGCAGAAGAGGAAGTGCGGGCGATCGGGCCGTCCAATATTGCTGGACATTTGGTGGTTTGGAACTATTTTCAAACGGTGGATTCAGCAGAAAATCGGAAATTTGTCAAGGCTTATAAAGCTAAATATGGGGAAAATAGAGTCACGGATGACCCGATAGAAGCGGCTTATTTGGGGGTTTATCTGTGGAAGCAAGCAGTAGAAAAAGCTGGTTCGACAGATGTGGTTAAAGTCAGGGCGGCTGCTAAAAATATGGAGTTTGTCGCGCCATCGGGCAAGGTGAAAATAGATGCCCAAACTCAGCATACTTGGAAAACTGTGCGAATTGGTAAGGTGCGATCGGATGGTCAAATTGACGAGATTTGGAATTCGGGCGCACCAGTGCAGCCCGATCCTTTTCTCAAAACCTATCCTTGGGCGGCGGCACTTGCTCCGAGGCAGATTTCTCTGGGAAGTCGGGCTTCTTTGATCGGGCTATTTGTGATATTGGTACTGATAACTTGGATGGCGGTGGGAGTCGGGTGGATGGGTTCTGTGGAGATGCAGAACTATTTGCTGGCAATAGACTCAGCCTCGGTGCTGGCCCAGAGGATTCCTAATGAAGCAATGGGGGTGCTGGTGGATCAGACTCTCTTTGCGGCGAGCCGCACTCAGCGTTGGTTGATGGCTGCTTGGGTTTTGAGTTCGATCGCCGGAATTGTTGGTTTGGTGTCGGTGTCGGCGATTATTCGGAATCTTGGGTTACTGCGCGAAACGGCTCAACAGATGGCGAGCGGTGATTTGATGGCTCGATCGCCTGTGGTGTCTAATGATGCGATCGGGGTGCTATCTTCTACTCTTAATACAATGGCTCAGCAAATTAGCAGTTTGCTCAAAGGTTTGGAAGTGCGACAGCGGCAGCTAGAGGAGCGATCGATCGAATTGGAAGTCGCGAAAAACGCTGCGGAAGCGGCTAACCGGGCGAAAAGCACTTTTTTGGCAAATATGACTCACGAGTTGCGCACGCCCCTGAATGCGATTATTGGGTACAGTGAGCTGCTACAAGAAGAGGCTCAGGAACTGGGCGAAGAAGAGTTTGTGATGGATTTGGCAAGTATTAATATTGCCGGGAAGCAGTTGCTAAATATTATTAGTGACATCCTGGATATTTCTAAAATTGAAGCAGGAAAGATGACTCTTTACTTGGAGAGTTTCGATGTATTGAGTTTGGTCCAGCAGGTGGTGACTACGGTGCAACCGCTGGTGGGGAAAAACGGTAATAGTTTGAGCATCAATTGCGACAATATTGGCACGATATACTCGGATTCGTCGAAGTTGCGACAAGCGCTGTTGAATTTGGCGAGCAATGCTGCTAAGTTTACCGATCGAGGGAAAATTACAATTAATGTTTGGCAGGAAGCAGGGGAAGTTTTGTCGGTGGACAATTCTGAGGAACTCTTGACAGCGATTTCTCAGTGTGAAAAGCCTGCGATGCTCGTGTTTCAAGTCACTGATACGGGCATTGGGATGACTGACGATCAGGTGTCGAGGCTGTTTGGAGCTTTCACCCAAGCGGACGATTCCACTACCCGCAGGTACGGTGGCACCGGTTTGGGGCTGACAATTAGCCGGAAGTTTTGCCAGATGATGGGCGGGGATATTACGGTTGAGAGCAAGTTTGATTGCGGTTCTAATTTTACGATCCGGTTGCCGCTTGCGGTTAAAAGCGAGAAACAAGTGGAGGGCGATCGGGCGATCGCGCAAATACCAGCCGATGCTTCCTCGAACTTGGATACAATTGTAGTCCCGATCAAAGTGAAGAAGCCCATAGAAGTGCGATCGCAACCGCTGGAGTTGCCTAATGCTGCTACTGTGCTGGTGATTGACGACGATCCCGACGCGCGAGATTTAATTACCCGCTGCTTGTCGAAACAGGGATTTCGGGTGCGATCGTCGGCTAGCGGTGAAGCGGGGCTTTTGTTGGCTAAGGAGTTGCGCCCAGATGCGATTACTCTGGACGTGATGATGCCGAGTATGGACGGCTGGGCGGTGCTGTCGGCGTTGAAAGCCGATCCGGATTTGACGAATATTCCGGTGATTATGTTGACTTTTTTGGATGACAAAAGTCAGGGTTTGGAATTGGGAGCGGCAGAATATTTGAGGAAGCCTTTGGATTACAAGCGATTTGCTGCTTTGTTGAGTAAATATCAAAAGCCAATAAGTTAGTTATTGGTTATTGGTTATTAGTCCATATCAATTCCGGCGGCGTCGGAATTGATTTAACAACTAACATCTAACAACAGTCAACTTAATAGACAAGATTGCAAAAATAACTAGGACAGGCTCTCCGGCCCACACAAAAAATATTTCTTGTGGAACAGGCCGGAGAGCCTGTTACAAAATTTGATTAAAATGAATTTTGCAATCTTGTCTAATCTAAGAAGCCCATTAAATTCGAGCTATCGTCAATTTCGTTTGAGGCAATGGGGCGCTCTCCTCCCATTGTGGAGTAAACTTCATCAATGTGCAGAAGGCTAACGCCGATCGGGCGGGCACCGGACATACTGAACATTTCGCTGACTTGCATGGCGCTGGAGCCGATCGGGCGTCTCCCCAATGTCGCCACCACTTCAAAGTCGCTGGCTTCGATCGGGCGATTGCCTATAGTACCGTAGGTTTCGCTGATGTGCAGGGTGCTAGCGCCGATCGGGCGATTCCCCGACATCGAGACTATCTCGCTGATGGTAAAATCGTCTGGGCCGACAGGGCGGTTGTCGTGCATATGTTGCGGCTGATAAACTTGAATGCCCGCTGATTTGGCTTCGTTGGCGGGTGGTAGGGCTTTAGTAGTGCCTTTGGTGCCGCGAGCGCTCGCCTTGACTTTATCTTTGGGTGTGAGAGGCATAATTTTTTTTCCTTGCTGATTGCTGGGTTCGGACAACTGCTTTTCTGGGCTTTCTGCTTGCTATTTCGGCTGATAATTAAAATAATATTATAAAGTCTAACTATTTTCTTAACTAAATTGCATAATCTCTCCATTTTTGTTAAGATTTATCGGTAATAGCTACATTTTCCTATGGTAACTGCGGCAGCATCTTTTCAATTGCAAGCGCCCTTCAAGCCCACGGGCGACCAACCGCTAGCGATCGAGCAACTCGTCAAAGGCATTTCTGCGGGCGATCGATTTCAAACTTTACTCGGCGCCACAGGTACGGGCAAAACCTTCACCATTGCCTCGGCGATCGAACAAATCGGCAGACCCACCTTAGTCTTAGCACATAACAAAACCCTCGCTGCTCAACTGTGCAACGAACTGCGAAATTTTTTCCCCAACAATGCAGTCGAATACTTTGTCAGTTATTACGACTATTATCAACCTGAAGCATACATCGCAGTCAGCGATACTTTCATTGAGAAGACGGCAGCAATTAACGACGAGATCGATATGCTGCGACACTCCGCGACGCGATCGCTCTTTGAACGCCGCGACGTAATTGTCGTAGCATCAATTAGCTGCATCTACGGTTTGGGAATGCCCGCAGAATACCTGAAAGCAGCCATTCCTTTGCAAGTAGGAATGGAAGTCGATCAGCGACAAATCTTGCGAGATTTAGTCAATGTTCAATACAGCCGTAATGACATAGATTTAGGCAGAGGGAAATTTCGCGTCAAAGGCGACGTTGTGGAAATCGGCCCCGCCTACGAAGATCGAATTATTCGCGTTGAATTCTTCGGAGATCAAATCGATGCCATTCGGTACGTTGACCCCGTAACTGGTAAAATTATCGCCAGTACAACGGCTTTAAATATTTATCCAGCGCGTCACTTTGTCACCGCCGATGATAAATTAGAAGCCGCTTGTCAGGGAATCGAACTCGAATTAGAAGACAGGCTGGTAGAATTTGAAAAAGAAGGGAAACTCTTAGAAGCTCAGCGGATAGAACAGCGCACCCGCTACGATTTGGAAATGTTGCGGGAAGTCGGTTACTGCAACGGAGTTGAAAACTATTCGCGGCATTTAGCAGGCAGAAATGCCGGAGAACCACCCGAATGTTTGATTGATTATTTTCCGAAAGATTGGATGTTGGTGATAGATGAATCCCACGTCACAGTCCCCCAAATTCGCGGGATGTACAACGGCGATCAAGCACGCAAAAAAGTATTGATCGAACACGGTTTTCGATTGCCCAGCGCGGCCGATAACCGCCCTTTGAAAGCAGAGGAATTTTGGGCAAGGGAGAATCAGTGCATTTTTGTTTCTGCTACGCCTGGAGATTGGGAAATCGAGATTTCTGAAGGAAGAGTTGCCGAACAGGTGATCCGTCCGACGGCAGTGGTAGATCCGACGATATTTGTGCGTCCGACGGAAGGACAAATTGACGATTTGTTGGGAGAAATAAATCAGAGAGTTAGCCTGAATGAGCGGGTTTTGGTGACAACTTTAACGAAGCGAATGGCGGAAGATTTAACCGAATATTTGCAGGAAAGGGGGATTAGAGTCCGGTATTTGCACTCGGAAATCCAGTCGATTCAACGCATCGAAATTATTCAAGATTTGCAGGATGGCAAGTTTGATGTATTGATTGGTGTGAACTTGCTGCGGGAAGGTTTGGATTTGCCGGAGGTGTCTCTGGTGGTGATTTTGGATGCGGATAAGGAGGGTTTTTTGCGATCGGCACGTTCGTTGATTCAAACGATTGGGAGGGCGGCGCGCCACATTCGGGGACAGGCTATTTTGTATGCGGATAAGTTGACTGATAGCATGGTTAAGGCGATCGACGAAACCGATCGCCGCCGGGGAATTCAGCTAGCCTACAATAAGATGCACGGGCTTACGCCACAGCCGATCGCCAAAAAGCGATCGACTAACGCGATTCTGGCATTTTTGGACGTGTCGCGGAAACTGAATTCTCAGCAGTTGGAGGAGGTTTACGAACAGGTAAACGAGCTATCTTTAGACGAAATTCCTCAGTTAATCGGGCAGTTGGAAGGACAGATGAAGGCGGCGGCTAAGAAGTTGGAATTTGAGGAGGCTGGTAAGTTGCGCGATCGAATTAAGCATTTGCGCGATAAGCTATTGGGACATTAAGGAATAGCAACGGAGGACACGGCAGTGCCGTGTCCCTACCCGAAAATAATCAATCTTCCTCGATCGTAGATGTAACTATCACCCGATTAATTGTAGGGAAACGGCACTGCCGTCTCCTAATTTCTTGTTACTTTGGGAGACAGCAATGAGCAAATTTAAATTATTCGATTCAGTTAATTTAATCGAAGCAGTCGCCTTCGGGGATGGCCAAATTGCGCCACCAGAAACAGCCGGGGCAATTGTTGAGATATTCAAAAACGGTGAAGCTTATTTAGTCGAGTTATTTGGCGGATGGGTGAAAGCGGAAGTGGGCGGAGATTTTGTGACTGCAACTCAGGATGAACCCGAATCATTTATGGAAACTATCGGCGTTGAGACGGTTTATCCGCATCAGTTGCAATTAGTAAAATCTGCCAGCGAAATGATGGGACTTCGAGAGCGTTTACAGTCAGTTTTGGATAATTTATCTGAAGATTTAGTGGCTGAAGTCTGCGATTTTGCCGAGTTTTTGCGGGAAAAACAACAAAAAGTGCGTGAAGCGAAGCTATCCCGTAGGGAATCAAATTAAGCATCTGCACGATCGACTGTTAGGTCATTGAGGGATAATTTAAAAGCCGAACATTAGCTTGAGTCCATTTGCGATCGGCTGATACTCTTCTGCGGTTAAACTGCCGAGATAGCGCAATACTCGCCGGATATCTACAGTGCGTACTTGATCCAGCAATACTATCGAGTCGGCAGTTAGATTTCCCACTCCTGCCCGAAGACTTGGATATAAAATGAGATTTTGTGCAGTCCAATCTCCTGATTGTCTGGTAATCGGCACAACAATTACAAGCTCAAAACGGATCGTACCTGTGTCGCTTGGGTTCCCCACTACTACAGCAGGGCGTCTTCCTTGTTGTTCGTGCAGTGCAGGCGTTTGAGGAGGGAAATCAACCAGTAAAATATCGCGGATATTGAATGTATTAGTCACGCTGATTACTTTACCCTTTCGTCTTCAAGAATAACGGCACCTACTCCCGGTATATAGCGCACAGGTTGACCAAGTTTCATCGGATCTACATCTCCCCAATCATAGGGAGGAATTTCATTATCGACGAGGTAAAGTTCGCGCCAAGGCGATTGTGCCAATGCTTCCTCGGAAACGTCAGGAAAAAACATTAGGACTTCTCCGATGCCGACTGGAAAACCATTGAGTTTGCTCAAGCCATCTATAATGGCGGCTAAGACGGATAAGTCTATATGGCTGAGCTTTTCTGCTGTTTCGATCAGTTGGTATATGGTTTCAGGATTGAGTGTTTCGCCGGCAGCTTCAATCAAGTTTTCGGGGATGAAACCTCGACATTTCAAGTATTCGGCTAGTTGTAAGCGAATTGTACTCATAGGTTTAGTTGAGAAAGATTTTAGGGTGAAGGACGATCGCCCTTTACCATTGTCCTATTTTTTTGATGGGAAGGGCGATCGGGCTTTCTACCAGCTTCCTAGTCTTTGGGCTGCATATTCGCGATCGTGACAATCTGCATTTGATGAACCATCGTTATCCCAGGCATTAGGCTGCCAATCACGTTCGCGCCTCAAGTCATCTATTTCTTGTTGCTGTTCTTCGATAGTTTCATCCTTTTCCTCAAGCAGACTGCGGATACACTCTGCCCAAGCGGGCTTTAACTCCTCCAAAGCAGAGAGGATTTTCTTAACCCGCCCAAGGCTGATGTACAACGACTCGCATTGTGGAGTATAATTGTGGGACATATATTTCCAAAGTTACGTTGACTTGTGGTGGTCTGAAGTTGAGATGTCAAACCACCGTGAGTTTGCTAGCTAAAGCAAGGCCTCTGTCTGAATCGTTACTTCAGGCGGGCCTTTTCCGTATCAGATATGATTTGCTATTGCAAAAACTACAAGACATTAAAGCGTTGTCTTTCTTACACTTGGCAATGTGAGGAAGTTTTGTTTGAGCTTGTATTTTAAGAATTTAACATTAGATCGGTACATTGTCAAGATAAATAAGACCGTTTGTTGTCTTTATTACGGAGATTTAAACATCCGATTGCCGACATCCGATGCCGCTTTAATCTAATACGCTTGCATAGCCTGGTAGACCGCGTTATGGGTAAAGTGGATGCCAACTCAACCTAAATATCTATTAAGAATTGAGCGCCGATTGAATCGCTCGCAGGCAGATATGGTAATGGGTTTCAGAAATATATAAAAAAGGCCGATCGCCCAAAACACCACCCAAACCCACTACTTGCCTAATACCACAGCATCCGTACTGCTACCAAAAGCCGGACGAATAAACTCCCCCTTCTCTTCTAACGTGATGTAACCCTTATCTACAGCTAGCTGCATCACTTCCTCAAGAAATCCTCTCAGCGCATCTAATACTTGAGCGCGATCGCACTCAAACTTCTTTTCCCAGTAGGAAGATCCAAACTTAATCAAAGTGCAGTTAATTTTATTTCCAGCGGGTACTAATTTAATAGTTATACAGCAACTTTCAGCAAACGTAATTTCGATTTTTTTACCTTGCGATAGCTCGGCAATTTTGACTGGTAGTTTATCCCAAATCAAACATATGTCCGGCTCTAAAAAAACTTGGATTTTTTCTGATCCTATTTTCCATAAAACTACATGATTGTATTCAAAAAAGAAACGCCTTAATCCCATTTCAAACTCAGAAAATTCGCCCAATGGATCTTCTGGAGGTTCAGCGTAGATATCAAAACTGAGCTTTTCTAATTCGATCTTAAGTTTATAACTATTATTCATTGCCATTACTCCCATTCACTCACGATAAAGTGCTGCTATTTACTACCGGATAACCGGAATTCAGCGTTCCATCAACATCCCTTTGAATAAAAGCGCGAGAGACATTTTCAGTAATCGTTCCGTCTGGATGATAAACTCTACCAATAGGACGCTGAAAATCAATTATGTACTTCCCTGAATATTTTGGTACTAATTGCTCAGCCATTATCCAGTCCTCTGCATTTAGCCATTGTCCTTGGTCATCATTACTGCTTGCTGCTCTACCGACAAATCTGTTGGCTTTACGTTTAGGCCCGTGATAACTCTCTATATGATCGTAGGCTTTAGTTGATTTAGGATTGTTCCATTGCGGTTCGCTTCCGCTACCTGTCCATTCATAACCGCTGCCAACTTCTCTGCTTGAATCTATTATATACTGTTGGACAATTTCTGCCACTTCGCTATATTTTTGATTTGTACAACAGATATGATATCAAACAAGTGGTAAGTTGGGTGAAGTGAAACGTAGGGTTCGTTTCCTCAACCCAACCTACTAATAAACTTACGGTGTCGGATTGGGATACTTAGCGTGCACCGCATTGATTTCTGCTACGATTTCCCGATCCAAATTCACATCCAAACTGCTGAGATTTTCCTCAAGTTGTGCGATCGATGTTGCACCGATAATTGTGCTCGTGACAAACCAGCGCGATCGCACGTAAGCCAAAGCCATCTTAGCCGGAGTCAAATTGTATTTTGTAGCAATTTCAACATACGCTTTCACCGCATCATTCAGATTCGTTTTATCGTAACGCTGGCCGAATCCTGCAAACAAAGACAGTCGAGAATTTTCGGGAATCCCATTCAAGTATTTACCCGTTAAAATTCCAAATCCCAAAGGACTGTAAGCCATCAATCCCACATTCTTAAAACGGCAAGTTTCCGCTAAATTTATATGAAATGTCCGATTGCTCAAACTAAAAGCATTCTGAATCGAAACAACTTTCGGCAAACCGTGTTTCTCAGCCAATCCACAAAACTCCGAAACTCCCCAAGGTGTCTCGTTACTCAAACCCAAATAGCGGATTTTGCCAGCTTTAATCAAGTCCGCAAATACGTCTAATTGTTCCAAAATCGGTACAGTTTCACGCTCTTGGGCGATATCGTAGTCGGGCGCGCCAAATAGCGGCACGTAGCGATCGGGCCAGTGGATCTGATAAAGGTCGATGTAGTCAGTTTGCAGGCGTTTCAGGCTATTGTTGACTGCTTTTTCGACATTTGGGCGATCGATCTGATTTTTTCCTTCCCGAATCCACTTTAATCGAGTGCTTCTCCCCGCCACTTTCGTCGCTATAATGACTTTATCCCGCTGCTGTTTCACCAACCATTCGCCGATATATTCCTCTGTTTTACCCTGACTTTCGGGCTTTCCGGGGACAGGATACATTTCTGCTGTATCGATAAAGTTGATTCCTCTATCAATGGCAAAATCGAGCTGTTGGGCTGCGTCTTCCACAGTATTTTGCTGGCCGTAAGTCATCGTACCCAAACAGATTTCAGATACTAATAAGTCGCTGTCGCCGAGTTTTTTGTATTCCATGATTCCTCGCTAAAAAAAATATTAGATTCTATATTACCAAAGAACAGCGACTTTGGTTATAATTGGCAAGGTGCGCATTGCGCACCCTACATTTTAATTTTTTGTATTCCCTGAATTGGATTGCCGTAAAATTATCGGATTCTATATTACCGAAATAGCGACTTTGTTTATAATTGGTAAGGTGCGCAATGCGCACCCTACATTTTCAAATTTTAATGTTAATATAAATAATTGCTATCCCCATTTTGCATGAGTAGTATTCCCACAAAAGTTCCTTTTGTCAACCTCTCTCTACAACACCAACCAATTCAATCCCAAATAGAACAAGTAATTGGAGAAATCATCCAGCGGGGAGACTTTATTTTAGGTCAAGCATTGACCGAATTTGAAACAGCATTTGCAGCAGCTTCTGGAGTACAATATGGCGTAGGAGTAGCTTGCGGGACAGATGCGATCGCCCTGGGACTCCAAGCTTGCGGGATTCATCCAGGAGACGAGGTGATTCTCCCAGCCAACACCTTTATCGCCACCATAATTGGTGTGATTCAAGCGAAGGCTATACCTATTCTCGTAGATTGCGACCCTGACACTGCCCTGCTCGACCTCACAGCAGCCGAAACAGCGATTACCTCAAAAACTAAAGCAATTATTCCGGTGCATTTATACGGTCAAATGGTGTCGCCTAGGCAACTTTTAGATTTGGCAAACCGCCACGATATAATCATATTTGAAGATGCCGCCCAAGCACATTTAGCCGAAAGAGAAGGATACCGCGCAGGTTCTATTGGGAAAGCAGCAGCATTCAGCTTTTATCCCAGCAAAAACCTCGGTTCTTTTGGCGATGGTGGGATGTTAATTACTAACGATGCAGAAATCGCACAAAAAATGCGAACTCTCCGCAATTACGGAGCACCTAGCAAATATTTGCACACAGAAATCGGTACCAACAGCCGCCTCGACAATTTGCAAGCGGCCGTGCTTAATGTTAAATTGCCTTACTTGGAAAAATGGAATCGCGATCGCACTTTAGCAGCCCAATACTACAATACTTTACTAGAACCTCTGAAGCATCAAGGCATTGTACCGATCGCCAATCACAGCCACAGCGGTCACATTTATCACCTATATGTGATTCGAGTTACTGAGAAAAGCCCGATCGACCGAAACACGCTTCAGGAAAAACTCGCCCGAGATGGCATCCAAACAGGTATACACTATCCCGTACCTTGCCACCTGCAACCCGCCTACCAAAACTTAGGCAATCGCGGCGACTTTCCCCGCGCCGAAACCCTGTGCGAGCAGATTTTATCATTGCCAATGTATCCCGGATTGAGTAATATTCAGATTGAGCAGGTGGTAAAGGCGATCGTTTGACAGTTGAGAGTTGACAGTTGACAGAAGGAAGGGTTGACAGTTGACAAAAGGAAGACGCAAGACTCAAGACCGAAGAAGACATACACAGTAAACTGTTTAGCGATCGGTATTTTACCTTGAATTAAGTGGATTTACTTAATTGTGCATAAAAGTTATGCTGAGGGTGTTTCAAGCAGTAGGGTACAGTTCTCAAAACCTGGGACTAGGGAATTAACAAATCCATAACTCATAGTTCAAAACCGCTTTCGTGTTGTTCGGCTTGGCGCGGTAATCTCAAAACTTCTCAAACCATGCACATCCAGCGCAGAATTCACATTGTTCTCAAGCGATACCTCCTGGGCGAAGGTATCACGCTGCTCCTAGTGCTGCTGTACGCCCCCCTGATAGTACACTGGTACGACGGCTGGTTCAACAAAAACATCAGCATCGAACACGAATATTTCAGCCACGGAATCATAGGTTTGCCCTACGCGGGTTATATTGCTTGGACGAATCGAAAGTGCTGGCGTCGCTTGCCCAACTCGTCGCATCCTTTAGGAACCTTTTTGTTGGTATTAGCGACGCTGTTTTATCTAAGTCGCTTGAGCGATTTGGTAAATTTATCCTTACCAGTAATGCTAGTCAGCATTTGCTTGTCTTTAAAAGGAATTCCCGGCTTAAAATTGCAGGGAATGCCACTTTTATTCATATTTCTGGCATCGCCAAACCACATTCCTTACCTCATAGAACCCTATGCCTTGCCGTTGCAGCACTTCATTGCTGAAATATCAGGCTTGATATTAATTAAAGTTGGTCTCAACGTGAGAGTGGAAGAAATTTATCTGTACGTAAACGATCGCATTGTCGAAGTTGCGCCCCACTGTGCAGGCTTAAAAATGCTATTTACCAGTCTTTATGTCAGCTTAATTCTGCTGGATTGGACGGGAGTTTGGGACTCTCACAAAAGAAGCATTTTGTTTTTAGCGAGTACATCTATTATTAGCATCAGTTCCAATATTATCCGCAACACTTTGCTGACTTACTTTCATGGAACCCAGAGAGAGGGGCTATTTAATTGGTTGCACGCCGGATGGGGTGGAGACTTGTATTCTGCTTGTATACTTGGCTTATTGGTACTTCTCCTAAACGGGATGGAAAAGTATTTTCCAATCCAGTCTGCCAATTCATGAAACAAATGATTTCATCACGGAAACTACTGCGGCGGCACGAATTATCTAAAATTGTGGTACTGGTATTTTTGCTGGTACTGGTTGGGGTAGTAGCAATTCCAGGCTACGCGACAGGAAGGTGGCCTTGGACAAACCCGCCACCAGTTGCAAACCTGAAGCAATTGAGAAGTTTGCGCCAAAATGGGATGACAATCCCCGGCTGGGAAGTAGTCCGCATCCAGAATAACGTCCAAATTGGCGGGCACAGATGGTTAGTTGAAGAAGTTAAAAATCATCAAACAATTGCCATTTTATTGTTGTTGCCTCAAAATGGCCCTAAAAACCAGCCCCAGGTAGAATGGCTGGATATTGATGGATTTCATCGGTGGCAAACAGATTTTCACCGAACTTTGGGATTTACAGTTAAATTAGCGCCCATAGGCGACAAGTCCCCGCCTACCGTCGAGACTAGGTTTTTCCGAAGCTGGACTCCCCAACAAACTTTTGCTGTCATGCAGTGGTACGCTTGGCCTAACGGGGGTTCTCCCGCAACCAGTCGCTGGTTTTGGGAAGATAGCATTGCTAGACTGTCGAACCGCCGGGCTTCTTGGGTTGCTGTCAGCATCATCCTTCCCATTCAACCGCAGGGAGACATTAAGATAGTTGAACCGTTGCTGGAGTCTCTCGGTCAAACTATTCAGACTCAATTAATGGCAGAAATTTTTCAATTTGAGTAAGTAGGTAAGCTATTCTGCATTTTAAGTGTATGTTAAAAAACAATCAAACTCTGGTGAGATGGACGAGAGAACTCATACCATTTTTCTAAAGATCAGATAGAGATGGAGGACGACAAGACATGGTAATTTATCCACTTTCCCTGTTTGGCAAGTCTGTCATAACTTTAAAAAAATGGTATCACCCTGAATCTACAATTTAAATAGACATCTCCCATAATTCTTGTGAAACAGGCACTCCTAGCTTGTTCAAAATAGGCTTTTTGGGAGATGTCTAATACGCAATACCTTACTCTGATTTTCAGTGAATGAATTTGATTTAGAAGTACGAGATATGCCGGAAATTATCCCGTTATTAGGCAACTCCAGATTTTTAGTCGAGACTGGCGAAGATGAAATTTAAAAATCAGCGAATTTTTCAGAAGATTATCCTTTTTTATACCTTTAAAATGCTAGAAAAATTCACAATAAAAAATCGCGTTGCTTTTTCCTTGGCAGGTCTGTATTCGACTGCTTGGACTATATCTTTTGTTGCTGTATTCTGGGGTTTTAATGGTAAAAATTTCTCAGAAACGGCTTTTTCTCAACCTTTTGTTCCTAATTCCGAGCTCGTACCTCCGCCGCCATTGCGTGTACCACCACAACCATTGCGCGTACCGCCACCGCCACTGCGAGTACAGCCCAACCGGGAAATTAACCCAGCTTTTCGGAATCGGCCCTATCGTCTGGGCCCGGGAGACCAGATTTCTATTCAAGTTCAGCGTTTCCCAGAGTTAAGTTTTGCAGGTGCAATCAGCCCCGAAGGCATAATTGTACTGCCGCTAATCGGAACAGTAAATGTGCGTGGTCTTACTGTGGAAGAAGCACAGCAGCGCCTCCGAGAACGGTTCACCCAATTCATCAAAAATCCTCAAGTCTCGGCTGCTTTGGTGGTTCAGCGCCCGGTGGTGGTGACGGTGACGGGGGAAGTGGCTAGGCCGGGCTTTTATCCGCTGCAAACCCCGCAGATTCCGGCGGCTCTGGCGGCGGCTGCTGGGACTAATCCTACGGCCCAACTGCGGGCGGTGCTGGTGCGACGGACTTTGCCTGGTGGTGGTGTCGCGGAGCAAATTGTGGATATTTTGACGCCGCTGCAAACTGGTATTGCTCCGCCGGATTTGCGTTTGGAAGATGGAGATGCGATCGTTGTACCGTATAAACAGGTTACGCCCGATCGCAAATCCGATCAAGATTTAGCATCCAGGTACAGCCTAGCTGCTGCCGCTGTCCCCGTCCAAATCACTGTCACCGGAGAAGTCGGCAAACCTGGTTTTTACACGCTTCCGGCGGGTTCTGGTCGAATTTCCGCTGCTTTGACGATTGCAGGGGGAGTCACGGGAAAAGCTGATTTGCGGGCGGTGCGAGTAAGGCGGACGCTGGTGGACGGCTCATCCGTAGAGCAACCCATCGACCTCTATAGTCCCCTAGCCAAGGCTAACGATTTGTTCGATTTTCCTTTGGCCTCGGGAGATGTGATTGTCATCCCGGAATTGGACGCGAGTATCAAAAACCTAGACTACGACAAAGCTCTGGTTGCGCGGTCTACCCTGATTAAGCCGAGAGTGTACGTTCGAGTTTTGAGTTACGCTAGTGGTGGTTTGACCTCGTTCTACCTAGAAAATGGCAGCAAGTTTTTGGATGCTATCAACAACTTACCTGTGAATCTGGCTGACTTGCGCAAAATGGCTTTAATTCGGTTTGACCAAAAGCAAGGTAGAGCAATCAACCGAAAGATAGATGCTAAAGCTGCTTTGGAGGGTAATGTTTCTCAGAACCCGATGCTGGAAGATAATGATGTGATTGTGATTGGTAGAAATCTGGTAGAGCGTGTTAGTTATGTGATTAATACTGTTACTCGACCATTCCGCGATACTTTGGGATTTATTCTGTTTTTTGAGCAGTTGAGAAATGGGGTGAAAAATCTGTTTGGGCCGTCTAATAATAATAATAATCGGTAGTCATTGGTCATTAGTTATTAGTTATTAGTCATCGCAAATCAAATAACTTACAATTTTAATTGTTATTGTGGAACAGGCATCCTGCCTGTTCAAGACGGGCGGGACGCCCATCCCACAAATTTGTGGAAGTTATTTAATTCTCATTCCTTAGTCATTAGTCATTAGTCATTAGTCATCGTTAACAAAATTATTCATTATTAGGGTGTGCAGTCGCACCTTACCAATTACCAATTACCAATTACCAATTACCAATTACCAATTACCAATAGTTATGACTTTATCTGCTGTTAAACGTTATTTAATTGCTTTCGATCAGTACAAGTGGGTGGGACTGGCCACTCTGGCGGCAACTGTGGGCGTGTCAGGAGTAGTGGCTTTGCAGCCAACTCCGCCGCCAGTTTACGCTGCTGCTGGTACGCTGGCATATCGCAGACCGACGGTAATTTTTTCATCGACTACTACTAAAATTCAACAGGAAGGACAAGAAATAACTAAAGGTACGCTGTTGGATAGAATGGTGATTGAAGCAGTTGCGAAAAAAGTCAATGTTTCTGCTAAAAAGCTGACAGACGACGTGCAGGTAAAGATGCCGAGCAAGACTAGCGATCCTAGCGCTTTGATTCAAGTATTATACAAAAATACCGATCGCAAAAAAGCAGAAGCGGTAGCAGAGGCGCTGATGAAAGAAATGGTGGCTCGCAGCCAAACGATTAATCGTTCTAGACTCAACGAAACGATCGCCCAAATTAACAAGCGTTTGCCGAAAGTAACTCAGGAGCTTAGAGAGACGGAAAAAAAACTCGAAACTTACGAAAAACGAGAAGGAACTTCAATTTTAGCAGCTCAGAGCGGTGTACTTCCGCAAGCGATTATCAGTACCGAACAGCAGCAGCGGCAGCTCCGCTTGCAGTTGGGAGGAATTGAGGCTCAACTTAAAAGCTTGCAGGAGCGGTTGGGATTGAATGTAGAGCAAGCTTACGTCGCTCAAGCACTGTCTGCCGATCCAATTATTGCGCAATTGCGAGTGCAACTGTTTTCGATCGAGTCTCAGCTCAAAATTCTACGTAGCGACTTGCAGGAGGAACACCCGAAAATTGTCGAATTGCTCAAGCAAAAACTTGTTTTTGAACAGCAGTTGCAGCAGCGACAGTCTGAGGTGCTCGGCGGTAACGGGGTGGCTGCTCCGCTCCGAAGTGCCGATCGAATTCGGGTAGACTCTTCTTTAGACCCAGCTAGACAGCAGTTAGCTCAAAGTTTGATTGCTTTACAAACGCAGCGGGATATAGCGCAACAGCAACTCAAAGGAGTGGAGAAAACTGAACAGCAATTGCGCCGGGAATACGCCAGAATCCCCAACAAGCAGTTAGAACAAGCGCGGTTAGCTCAGCAAGTGGCGTTGAAAAAATCTCTCTACGATAAGATGCAGTCGGCTTTGGTAGATGCGGAGGCGGCGGTAGCTGAGACAACCGGGAGTTTGACGATCGCCCAACTTCCCAAAACCGATGATATTGAGTCCAGCAAGAGAGGTTTACCCGTGATGCTGGCGGTGGGTGGATTTGTGGGATTGTTGCTCGGTGGTGGGTTGATATTTTTGTTGGGGATGCTCAACGGCAAGTTTTACAGTTGGGAAGAAGTGCGGGCGGCTTTGGTGGAAAAAGAGGTGCCGATATTGGCAGTTTTGCCTGAAGTGATTGCGTTTGATTCCTACGGGGATGAGATGCCTTTGGCTTTGGAACCCAATTCGCCTTATTTGGAGTTTTACGAGCGGTTGCGGACTAATTTGCGCCGAATTGGTGAAAAACCTGTGAAGGTGGTGTTGCTGACTTCGGCGGCTCCTTTGGAGGGGAAGAGTTTTAGTGCTTATAATTTGGCAATTGCGTCGGCGCGATCGGGTAAACGGACTTTGTTAATTGAAGCAGATTTGCGATCGCCTTCTAATGTGGAATCTTTGAAAATCGCTGCTGATCCTCTGGCGACGGTGGAACCTTTGCACTATTACGGCAATATGAGCGAGTGCGTGCTTTTGGTTCCAGAGGTAGAGAACTTATACGTGGTGCCGAGTCCGGGCTTTTTGCGTCAGGCTTCGGCGGTACTGGAATCGAGCGAAATGCGGAGGTTGTTTGAGGATGTTCGCAACCGCTTTGATTTTGTGGTTGTGGATTCTCCGGCGTTGAGCGAGTGTAATGATGCGCTGACGCTGGAACCGTACACGGACGGTATAATTTTGGTGGCGCGGGCTGGTTATACTCTGTCTAGTATGTTGTCTGAGGCTGCGGATCAGTTGCTGGAATCTGATGATGAGGAGTCGAGTAAATCTCTGCGGCTGTTGGGGGCGATTATTAATGGTGCTGATATTGCGGTGAAGTTCCGCAATGATGTTGATGAGTGGGAAATGCCTGTGGGTGCGATCGGCGATGGGGCCATCGAAGTGCGATCAAGCCGATTACCGCAGCAGTTTAAACCCAACACTTCGACTTCGCTCAGCGATCGGCAGTCACAGTAAATCCAGTTGATTTTACCCCTGCACGAGCTGTTAAGTTCGATCGACCGCAGGAGTTGTGATGCACTGAAAAATTGGTTTATACCTGCTATTCTTTGGATTCCGGGCGTTTCTCGCGTTTTTTCTGGATAAACTGTTCCAAATCGGCGATCGCATCTTCAAAATCCGACAAATTAATTTTCGCAGGTCTGGTCTTCTTCGGCGGACTCGAAGGCTTGGGTTCAACGGAGGCCGACAGAGATTCTGCTGCTGAACTGCTACTGGTTTCTATAGAATCAAATAGCTCATCAAGGGACTCAAAAAATGATTGAGCCGAAGTGCGGCGTGAATCTTTTTGGTCATCGTCTTCCATCATAAGTATCCTCCAGAAAACCCTAAAAATTACCGATATTAGACTTCTAAACCGGATTAAAACCACCAAGCAGGTACTGTCTCAAAACTATTGACTCTGAAAAATCTCAGTTATTGGTCAAAGTTGTCTAATTAACCCTAGTCTAGTCGAGAATAAGAAGATAGGACTTTTGTAACTATTACCGCTGTTAAAGGGTTGCGATCGCAACGCATCAGCTTGAAATGACGGAAATACGGTATTTTGACTTAAGTCTCAGATAGAAATAACACTAGGAGAATCAGGTGACTCAGGGATTTGATTACGATTTAGCAATTATCGGCGCCGGTGTCGGCGGACACGGGGCGGCCATCCACGCGGTTAGCTGCGGGCTGAAAGTGGCAATTATCGAAGCGGGCGACATGGGGGGAACTTGTGTCAACCGAGGCTGTATTCCCTCTAAGGCGCTGTTGGCGGCTGCGGGGCGGGTGCGAGATTTGCGGAATGCTCACCATTTGAAGGCTTTGGGGATTCAGTTGGGGAGTGTGGATTTCGATCGCGGGGCGATCGCCAATCATGCTAATACTATGGTTAGCAAACTTCGCGGCGACCTGACCAACAGCCTCAAGCGTTTGAACGTCGAGATCATCCAAGGTTGGGGCAAAATCGCCGCATCTCAAAAAATCACCATCGAAACCGATAAAGGCGAGAAAACTATTACCGCCAAGGATATTATTCTCGCCCCCGGTTCAATTCCCTTCGTCCCTCCTGGGATTGAAATTGACGGCAAAACTGTTTTTACTAGCGACGATGCTGTCAGATTGGAATCGCTACCGAAGTGGATTGCAATTATTGGCAGTGGCTATATTGGTTTAGAGTTTTCGGATATTTACACAGCCTTGGGCTGCGAAGTTACGATGATTGAAGCTCTAGATCAATTGATGCCAACTTTTGACCCGGATATTGCTAAATTAGCAGAACGAGTGTTAATTACACCCCGCGATATTGAAACAAAAGTTGGTGTTTTGGCGAAAAAGATTACTCCTGGTTCGCCGGTGCTGATTGAATTAGTTGATTTCAAAACTAAGGAAGTTGTCGAAGTTTTGGAAGTTGATGCTTGTTTGGTGGCGACTGGCCGAGTTCCCGTCAGCAAGAATTTGGGACTAGAAACTGTTGGCGTGGAAACGATGCGCGGTTATATCCCAGTTAACGATAAGATGCAGGTTTTGGCGGCGGGAGAACCGATCGCGAATTTGTGGGCGATCGGCGATGTCAATGGCAAGATGATGTTAGCACACACTGCATCTGCTCAGGGAATTGCTGCTGTAGAAAATATCTGCGGGCGGACTCGCGAAGTTGACTATTTAAGTATCCCGGCGGCGGCTTTTACTCACCCAGAAATTAGCTATGTGGGGATGACTGAACCTGCGGCGAAGGAGTTAGGAAAAACCGAAGGGTTTGAGGTCGCTTCTGTCAAGAGTTATTTTAAGGGAAATTCTAAGGCGATTGCCGAGGGTGAAACCGACGGTATGGCTAAGGTGATTTACCGGAAAGATACTGGGGAATTGCTGGGAGTTCACATTTTTGGTTTGCACGCTTCGGATTTGATTCAGGAGGCGGCAAATGCGATCGCCCAGCGCGATTCTGTGAACACTTTAGCATTCCGAGTTCACACGCATCCGACGCTTTCGGAAGTATTGGATGAGGCTTTCAAACGGGCGGCTGGGGCTGCGGCTGGTCATTAATGTGGGCGGTGTCCCGATGAGTGTCTACTCAAGAGTCAACCCTTGATAAATTTCGTTTGTAGTCGAGTCTCGATCCCCCTAAATCCCCCTTAAGAAGGGGGACTTTGAAATTCATTTTTGCCCTTTTAAGACGGGCTTGGAATGCTCTTGTCCCCCCCTTTTTTCAAGGGGGGCTAGGGGGGATCGAGGGGCTGATTGGAGCGATGGGAGACTGATAGTTTGACGTGTTGGTTGGGACTAATGTGCGATCGCGATCGCCCTTTTGATAATTGTGTTTAAATGGAACTAAACCAGCGAAAAGAACAATTTAGCAAAGCTTACGTGCGCGCTGTGGCAGCAGTGGCCGGCGTGAGAGTTGATCAACCAGAGTCAGATGATAACAGCATTGACTTGCACCTCACAGCAGTAGGTATTCAGGGGCCTGCCAACTGTCCAGAACTTAACTTACAGTTAAAATGTACATCAAGGACTCTACTCAATGCCGACTGTATCCGATATCCTCTGAGTCTCAAAAACTACAACGATTTGAGAATCGACTCCTTTGTTCCTCGCCTTTTAGTTGTGGTTTTAGTCCCCGAAAATATAGGAGACTGGATACAACAATCTGAACAGGAAATGTTTACGAGGTATTGTGCCTACTGGGTATCGTTGCTGGGGATGCCTGCAACTCAAAACACAACCAATATAACCGTTGAGTTGCCCCGCAGTAATCTGTTTACCGTAGAAGCTCTTGAATCCATGATGCAGCGCATTAGCCAACGAGGTTTACCATGAAAGTAACTGTTCGAGACAACAAAATTCTCAAGACTATAGATCCACAAGTTCTGGGAGAATACTTGCAGACAAACGGCTGGCATAATGAAGGCTTGTTTTATGAAAGAGCCTGGATTTGGCACAAGAATAGTGACGAGGGCGAATTATTTGAAATCAAGCAACCTGTCACCCATAATTTTGATGATTATGGTGTAGTGATGGGTGACATGATCAAGGAACTAGAACAGGTAGAAAAGCGTTCTCAATTAGAGATTTTAAGCGATTTAATTACTTCGTTAAACAATACTGAAATTCAGGGATTTGTTGTGAAGGTCGATCGCCAAGCAGGAGAGAAAATTGGTAAAGTGACGATGATGGGATTTGTAGTGGGTAAGTTGCAGAAAATCTCTCTCGAATTGCCAGAAAATGATTGGATTTTGGCACTGAAAGCTTATCAGGAACGAATTCCGGTGACTTGCGGCGGCGATTTTGTCAAAGAGGGCGGATATTTTGTTGTGAAAAATCTGCGGAATTTTGCTTTGATGGCCGAGGAAGTAGGGAAATGAGACGAAAGTGCGATCGCAGTTACTTAGGGCGGCGGTAGAATTCCCATCAAATTTTCAGCTAATTCGAGAAATTCTTCAGCTTGGGCGATCGATTCTGCTGCTTGATTAGCCGTTACAGCATTAATTTCCCCATAGTCTCCAGCATTTCGCAATTCCTGTGATCTAATTAGGAATTGGTGAAATTTCACAGGTACTCTTCCTGTACGAGCAAATTCTCGGCCAAAGGCACTAATAACTGCGGAATATTTGGAAAAAGATAGCCCTTCCCCTTCTAGAAATGCTTCAGCAATATAAAACATTGTGTAATAAGCGCGAGAGGCTGCATAATCTGGGTATTCGCCATCTAATATTAATCTGGCGGCCCAAAGGCTTTGACGTGCTTTGAGGAGTAAGTTTAATTGAGCGGGTGTCATATTAAAATCCCCTCTCTACGGATATTTCTGAGCAAAGGGCCTTGATAGTTAGTAAACCGTTCTTCATTTATAAAGTGGCAGCTAATTACTACGTCATTTTGAAGGGACAAATCTGCTACAATTGGGAGAGTTCTATCAATTTCTTCGCCGGCTTGAACTGGTGCTTTGAGAACTACTAACACATCTATATCTGAATCGGGATGTGCGTCGCCGCGCGCCTGGGAACCGTAGAGTACCATGTTGGTGAGACGATCGCCGTAAAGGTGCTCGAAGTGCGATCGTAAGTCAGTTAGGATGGTTTTGAGTTTATCGTTGATGTTCATATTTGTGATGGATGCTTGGAGGGCGATTCCCTACGGGATAGCTTCGCTTCACGTACTTTGAGTAATTTAGTTAACATGAGATATTTGTGAGGAACCGCTGTTAAGAATTACCTCAGCAATGTCTTGGCGTGTAGCACCGAAGGTAAGCAAGGTGCGAATCAGGAGATCGAGGGAAGCGGAAGGATCGCCAGCTTCTATTTTAGCAACTCTTGACTGACTAGACTTAATTTTTTGGGCAAGCTCGTACTGAGTCATTTGTTGGCTAAGTCGGTTTTGTTTGATGGCTTTACTCAGTGCAAGTTTCATTTCTATGAAGGCTGTTTCTTCTGCTGAAAGTCCGAGGAATTCCTCTGCTGTTCCAATAGTCCATCCTGCTGCTTGTAAGCGTTGACGTTTAGCTGTGTCCATAGTTGAGGTTTTTTGAGATTATATGTCAAATCAGACATATTAGCAATATAGCTTGCCTTATAAATGGTTGTTAAAGCGGTGAAAATCTTCTATGGTGTTGGAGAAGCAGAATTAGTGATACTTAAAACAAGAGCGAACGCGCTTCGGTAATAGAAGGGCGATCGCTCTTAAAAATGAGGTAAAAGAAATAGCGCTCTTTACGAATATTGGGCTAGCGACGCTAGCCGTTTACCTTTTCTCCTATTTCACACCGGGAAATAGAAAGGTAGCTTTCTTAGAACAAAGTGTTATGTAAGAACGGTACTTAGTTGTAGATTCGCTAGCTTGATAATCGACTTACTTACAAGTTACTTTCGTCAGGTACATTGTACAGCTTGCACAAAATTCCCATCGCTCACTTTTTTGATTCCACTGCATAGTACCGATGGTACCATCACGTTCGTAATCAAAACTTATGGCTTCGCTATATTGATTTGCCTTGCAAAAAGCATTAGCCCCTTGCTGACGTGCTCTCTCATTTAGCCCACTCGCGCCTTTTACTACTACATCCACTGGAATATCATCTCCTTCCCTTGGATTGCGAAAAACACGGATATCAGTAGCAGCAATATTACCTGAATTACCCGTATTTCCACTTTTTTGATTGCTTTGGGCGTTTGTTGGAAGGTTAGAAGCAAGAGTGGATATAGTGAGACCTAGAACAAAAAAAACACCGAAAATTCGTTTCATACCTTTCATAACGGCAATATCTATGAACCTTTGTCTGATGATACACTATTTTTAGGTGATTTAGGATCTTTATTGCATCAGCCATTTAATCGCTTATCCGAGTCGGAAAAACAAGTTATGTTATAGCTAGCAAGTGAATCCGCGCCAGTTTCAATCGCGAAACTGCGAGAAAATATGCAGTTATCTCGTTCGCGCCAGCATTGCGTAGCAGTATCGCAATTGTTGAAAATCATGGAATCCTTGGGACGGCGTTCATTAATTGAAAAAATCCAGGAAGGCGATCGCACATTTTTCACCCTTCTTGCCCCGTACTCAAAGAGTATGTGAAAATTCAATATTCCTGCCCCAATTGAAAAAAGCCCGTGAAGCGTAGCTATCCCGTAGACGATCGCCCTTATAATATTCTTAGTATTGGTAAGCCAAAAACCATGTCACTCACACAAACCCAAGTCACCTATACTGAAGCTCAAGCGAATCTTGAGGAACTGTGCGAACAAGTCATCAACGATCGCGATGCCATCATCATCACCCGCAAAGACGGCGAAAACGTAGCCTTAATTGCCGCTGACGAATTGGCAAGCTTAATAGAGACAGTCTACCTGTTGCGATCGCCCAAAAATGCCGATCGCCTCTTAAGCGCTCTGAAAGACGCACAAGCCAGAATTGTCAAACCTCAGACTGTTAGAGAATTACGCCAGGAGTTAGGACTTGGCGAAGAAGCGTAAACAACAGCCACAAGAAACGCCTGAACCGGAGAAAACCGCTGTTCGTGATGCAGTTTTTCAGCCTAAATTCCTAGAAGACCTCACCTATTGGGTCGAAGTCGATCGCAAAGTTGCCCTCCGATTCTTAAAATTGGTAGAAGCAATCGTGCGCGATCCGTTCACAGGTATCGGCAAACCAGAACCCCTAAAATATTTGGCTGCGGGTACGTGGTCGCGAAGGCTTACCCAAGAGCATAGAATAGTTTACTTAGTGAGCGAAAATCGAATTGATTTTATCCAAGCTCGCTATCACTACGAAGATTAACCCGATCGCCCTTTCTCCCCTCTACCATGCTTCAAATCCGCCGCCGTCCGCCCAGCACCTCAGTCTCCGTGCTCTACCTCAGCTACAAAATCGCCGTACCGGATGCCGAACCGCGGCACATCCTCGAAGAAATTGTCTGGGAAAAAGAAGCTGAAGTAGCCCAAAAGCGCGATCGCACTCCCTTAGCCGAACTTCACAAAAGACTCCCATTCTCACCCCCGATTCGCGACTTTCTTGCTGCGCTCAAAAATGGTAAAACTAAACCAGCCATCATCGCTGAAGTCAAAAAAGCTTCCCCCAGCAAAGGCGTAATTCGTGACGATTTCGACCCAGTGGAAATTGCCCGATCGTACCAAGAAAACGGCGCAACTTGTATCTCCGTACTCACCGACGAAAAGTTCTTTCAAGGTAGCTTTGAAAACCTCAGCAAAATCCGTGCCGCCGTCGAATTACCACTACTTTGCAAAGAGTTTATTATCTATCCTTACCAAATCTATCTCGCCCGCATTAACGGCGCGGATGCCGTACTTTTAATCGCAGCCATTCTATCCGACAAAGACTTACAATACTTTGTGAAAATTGTCAAGACTTTGGGCATGACAGCTTTAGTCGAAGTTCATACTCTCGAAGAACTCGATCGAGTATTAACCCTCCAAGGCGTTCACCTGATCGGCATCAACAACCGCAACCTAGAAGACTTTTCCGTCAGTTTAGAAACCACCAGCCAACTATTAGCCTCGCGCCAAACCGAAATTCAAGGAAAAAATATCCTCATCGTCAGCGAGTCAGGAATCCACACTCAGGGCGACCTCGATCGAGTTGCGATGGCCGGTGCCGAAGCTGTTCTGATCGGCGAATCTTTGGTCAAACAACCAGATCCGGGCGCTGCTTTAGCCTTGCTTGCCGCCGACATCGCCACAATATAATTTTGGGGTAGGGATACGGCAATGCCGTCTCCTCATTAACATCACCCAAAATCAGGACACGGCAATGCCGACATCGCCACAATATAATTTTGGGGTAGGGACACGGCAATGCCGTATCCTCATTAACATTACCCAAATCAGGACACGGCAATGCCGTTTCTTGCGCAATATAATTTTGGGGTAGGGATACGGCATTGCCGTCTCCTCATTAACATTACCCAAAATCAGGACACGGCAATGTCGTTTTCCTACAATATAATTTTGGGGTAGGGATACGGCATTGCCGTCTCCTCCGGTGCAGCCGAAATTGATATGATCCCTAATGCGAATAGCATAGGGTGTCGCTTTACTGAGGTATGTTAGCTTTCATGGAGCCAATTCCCCTTCCATCCTATATTCACTACGAATTGCTACTTCAATTGTTAGAACGCAAGACGATGTTTGCTGTTAGTCCACAATCGGCGCAGCACCAACAAGTTCACCAACTGATTATTACACTGCGCAAAGCCCTGGCGATTCAAAAGCAATTAGAACAAAGCTGTGAGCGATCGAACTTAGCAGTAGAACACCGCTGGTCTCTCAATGAGACTAATCCTAGAGAAATTAAAAATTAAAAATTAAAAAACCTAGAGTTCGAACTTGGTAATAGAGCTTTTTGATTTATTCTATTAACTCCCACAAAAAAAGTTAGGACATATCATGGACAACAAGTTAATGCTGATGATTCCCGGCCCGACGCCGGTACCCGAAGCGGCTTTGCTAGCGATGGCAAAACACCCGATGGGGCACCGCAGCAAGGAGTTTGATGCGATTTTTGCTGACTGTACCGAAAACCTGAAATGGTTACACCAAACGAAGAGTGACGTGCTGAGTTTAACGGTTTCCGGTACCGGCGCGATGGAAGCTGCGATAATTAATTTCTTGAGTGCGGGCGATCGAGTTTTAGTCGGCACCAATGGTAAATTTGGCGAACGTTGGGCCGAAGTAGCCGAAGCTTACGGTTTAAATGTCGAAATCGTCAAAGCTGAATGGGGCCAACCTTTAGATCCCGAAGACTTCCGCGAAAAACTCGAAGCAGACAAAGGCAAGCAAATCAAAGCTGTGATCATCACTCACTCTGAAACTTCCACGGGTGTGCTCAATGACCTCGAAACCATCAACCGCCATGTTAAAGCCCACGGTGAAGCCTTAATTATGGTGGATGCTGTCACCAGTTTAGGTGCTGCGAATGTGCCGATGGATGCTTGGGGAATAGATGTGATTGCTTCCGGCTCTCAGAAAGCTTACATGATTCCCCCTGGTTTGGGTTTTGTAGCCGTGGGGCCGAAAGCTTGGGAAGCTTACAAAACTGCGAAACTGCCCCGCTATTACTTAGATTTGGGCAAATATCGCAAAGAAGCTGCTAAAAATACGACTCCTTTTACTCCACCAGTCAATATGTTTTTTGCCCTGCAAGTTACATTGCAGATGATGAAAGCTGAAGGACTAGAAAATGTATTCGCGCGCCACAAACGGTTGATGACAACTACCCGTGCGGCTGTACAAGCTTTGGGTTTGCCCTTATTTGCTGCTGATGGTTGCGCCAGCCCTGCGATTACCTCGGTGATGCCGCCCGCCGAAGTAGATGCACAGAAGGTGCGGACTTTGATGAGAAAGACTTTTGATATTGCCCTAGCCGACGGACAAGACCATTTGAAAGGTAAAATCTTCCGAATTGGTCATTTGGGCTTTGTGTGCGATCGGGATATCTTAGCAGCTATTTCTTCTTTAGAAGTGGTGCTGCGCGAAATGGGTTACGAAGGTTTTACTCCCGGTGCCGGCGTTGCCGCTGCTGCGAAACTTTTGGCTGAGTCTTAATCCAATAGATATCTTCAATAATTCTTGTGGAACAGGCATCTTGCCTGTTTGAAAAAGCCTTTTTGGGAGATATTGAATTTATTAAAGGGATTTTGGGTTTTAGATGCTTTCTAAAATCTAAAATCCTTTTAATATGCCTGGGCCAACCAATCAAAAATTTTGTCCAATTGTTCTAACGTCACCAAACCGTACTGCCACAATACCATTGGCAGAGAATTCGGGTCTCGATCGCGTTGTCGCTGTTCGTTACTGCCAACACGTTCGGCGACATCAATTGATGCACGAGAGATTGCTAAATCTTCTTGTAAAAATCGAAGTAATCTTGTGTATGT
Organism: Oscillatoriales cyanobacterium PMM_0080; assembly: GCA_949127775.1. Lineage (GTDB taxonomy): Bacteria > Cyanobacteriota > Cyanobacteriia > Cyanobacteriales > Microcoleaceae > Microcoleus. Next base: position 12,324 of record CASBQF010000149.1, on the reverse strand, counting down.
AGCGGGTGCCATGAATTTTTCCTCTTAGTGTAGGACACCATTTTCCGATCAGAACCTGATGTTTTTGATTAGTGATAAGCCAGTTTTAAATCTGTCTTGGAACCGTGGATATCTGTAAAAACAGTATTGGCCGAAGTTGAAAATGCCAAGTTTGTTGTTGAGTGCGACTCTAAAACCAGCCTTTCCCAAAAAGTGAAAGGTTTGGGGATTTTTTCGCTATGGGGTTGAAGAATGTGCGATCGACTTGCGATCGGTGAACTGAATACCTTGGCATCTATGCAGCGCGAGTCTAAATAAATTCTGCTATCTACTTAAAGCTACTCGTACCGTTTCCGAGCTTAACTTCATCTGCCAAAATGCAGAATCCGCAAATCTACTTCGGCAATCTTGGTGAGATGTTCCGATCGACCTCACGTACTGCTACCTAAAGTTAAGTGTGCCAATTAAATTGGCTCGTAGCATCTTACTTCAGATAGGCCCAGTAGATGAAACTCGATCGCCAGAAGTTACAGACAATTTTTTTGGGCGCTGCTAGCCTTTGAGGCTGACCATCGTCTCTCAGGATCGATCGCGAGTCGCTGACTCATCTCATACCTGGGACTGACTATTTACAGCTTTCCCGAACAAGCTCAAGTCCAGACTGACTGAGATTGACATCGTACCAAATCTTTTGGTGTTTGTGCTGAATCGTTCATTAATAATTTAACAGATTTTATCAATTTTTGTAAAGTTTATAAATTTTTTCAGTTTCCCGAAGCACAACTCAGCCCGACATGAAGAGGGGAGTGACCTCAGAAACCCGGTTTCTACAAAATTTTGACGAGAAATATGGGAATAAACCGGGTTTCTAGTCCCGATGCGTAAGCCCTGAGACTGTCACAATTTTTACTTCAAAAACTCGATCGCAATCCGATCGCCCACTTTGACACCGAGTTCAGCAGCTCGCCCGCCCCGGAGCTCGATCACTCGATCGACAGCAGTATCTGGCCCGTAGGTAGGACAAGGATCGGCGGTACAAGGAGGTGCAGAAACTTCGATCGCCTCAACAACTCCATCCCGCAGAAAAATCATATCCAGAGAAATCTTGCAATTTTTCATCCAAAAATTGACCAACCGCGCCGGTTTAAACTCAAACAGCATTCCTCTGTCATCCGGCAAAGAAGTTCTGTACATTAAACCCATAGCCTGTTGTTCCGATGTTTTGGCGACTTCGAGTTTAATTGGGCGATCGGCTATCCGAGCTCTAGCAGAAATCGGCAAAACTTGAGCGGATGTTGTCGCCGTCGGAGACTGCGACACCAAAATACCAGTAGCATCGGCATTTGCGACAGGTAAAGTGGGTGAACATCCCAGCAAAAATACAATTACCCCAATAATCAGGAAATTAGGTAAATAACTCATAATGATTTTAGATTTTAAATTGGGAATGGGGGATTAGTAATGGGTAATAGGGAATTGGGAATGGGGGATTAGTAATGGGGAATTGGGAATTTTTAACCAATGACAACCGTCAACTGTCAATTGAGAGGGCGGGCACGGGGGCACCGCCCCTACCTGTCAACTGTCTTCAAGCTTCCCGCATCACATAGCCAACACCGCGCACCGTCTGGATCAAGCGCTTTTCGCCTTCATCTTCAATTTTGAGGCGCAGATAGCGGATGTAAACCTCAATCACATTCGACTCGCCGAGAAAGTCGTAACCCCAAACATTTTCCAGAATTTGTTCGCGAGTTAACACGTCGCGGGGATGTTCCATCAAATACTTTAGCAGCTCAAATTCTTTCATCGTCAGGTCGATCGTCCGTCCGTTGCGCAGAGCTCGCCTAGAGGCTAAATCCAAAACTAAATCGCCAAACCTCAATTGTTCGTTGCTGGTGTGATCCGGCTGCAAATACAAGCGCACCAACTGCAAAAAATCTTCACTGCGGTAAGGCTTGAGAAAATAATCATCTGCGCCAGCTTCTAGACAAGCCACGCGATCGTCAACTGTATCACGACCAATCAATAGTAGCACTGGCGATCGATTACCAATACTTCGGAGATGAGAACATAGCGTCAGTCCCGACTCTGGGCCAAGTATGCGATCGATTACAATCAAAGCTGGCTGCAATTCATGGGCTAAATGTTGGCCTGTGGCGGTGTTAGAAGCTACTACGGGTTCGTACCCGGATGATTTTAAGTCTAGACTCAAGTGTCCGGCGAGAACTTCGTCTGTTTCTACTAGCAGGACACAGGGATTGCGATCGAGAATAATTGCAGCCATTGAATTGACCGATGAAGACCATAACTGTTGTAGCACGTTTAATGGTTATTGGTTACTTGTTATTAGTTATTGGTTATTGGTTATTGGTTAAGTAGGTGGGTACAAATAAACATTAGATGGGGAGGGCGGGTTTTGCCTCTATCAACTGGCTTGTATCTCGTGATTATTTGCTAAACCCGCCCCTACCAGATACTATTGTTTTTTTGCAATGACCTACTTAGTTCCAATGCTTTTCGCGCCATGTCCCGTACCCCATACCCAATTCCAAATAACAAATAACAAATAACAAATAACAAATAACAAATAACAAATAACAAATAACAAATTTCAACTATGACTATCATCGTATTTGGAAGTATCAACATTGACTTAGCAGCAAAAACTCCCAGATTGCCGCAACCTGGGGAAACTATCATCGGGAGCAATTTTTTCACGGCTGGCGGCGGGAAAGGAGCCAATCAGGCCGTCGCAGCCGCCCGTCTCGGCATTTCTGCTCACATGATCGGCCGTGTTGGTAATGATAAATTTGCTGAAGAATTGTTGACAAGCTTACAAAACTATGGTGTAAATATCGAGAATGTGTTAATAGATAAAAATACTCATTCAGGTGTGGCGGTTATTGCGGTAGATGATAGCGGTCAAAATAATATTATTGTGATTCCGGGTGCGAATAACAATCTCGGTGAAGCAGATATCGAATGTCTTGAAAAATTATTACCGTCAGCTACATCGTTGCTGTTACAGTTAGAAATTCCGCTGGAAGTTGTCCTAAAAGCTGCGAAAATTGCTCGTGAAGCGGGGGTGCGAGTGATTCTCGATCCGGCGCCGGCTGTGGCTGATTTTCCTATCAAACTTTATCCATTAATTGACATCATTACACCGAATGAAGTGGAAGCCAGTCAATTAGTCGGTTTCCCTGTAAATAATCCCGAAACTGCGATTTTAGCAGCCAAACAGTTGCAGGAACGCGGTGTCGAGAATGTTATTGTCAAATTGGGCGATCGCGGGGCGGTTGCTGTGACTGCGGATGACAGCTTTTTTGTGCCGGCTTTCGCGGTGAGGGCGATCGATACTGTGGCTGCTGGTGACGCTTTTAACGGCGGGTTGGCGGCTGCGTTAGATGGTGGTCGATCGCTGTCAGAGGCAATGGTGTGGGGTTCGGCAGCGGGCGCTCTGTGCACAACTAAAGCGGGTGCTCAGGTTGCTATGTGCGATCGTACAACTTTGGATAAATTTTTGCACAATTTAGCTTGAATTGGTCAGGTGTGCATTATATGAATTGCGGCTGCGACGGAGTAATATAGAGGACACGGCAGTGCCGTTTCCCTACACCAGATTAATCGTAGGGACACGGCACTGCCGTCTCCTGATTTTAGGTTTGTAGTGAGGACTTTAGTCCTAGTTTTAGAAGGACTAAAGTCCTCACTACAAACAAATTGGCTACTTTGGCCGTTGAATAGCGGAGTAATATAGAGGACACGGCAGTGCCGTTTCCCTACACCAGATTAATCGTAGGGACACGGCAGTGCCGTGTCCTAATTTCAGGTTTGTAGTGAGGACTTTAGTCCTAGTTTTAGAAGGACTAAAGTCCTCACTACAAACAAATTGGCTACTTTGGCCGCTGAATAATGGTTTCAACAACCCGGCGCTTGACTTTTGGATCGATACCAATCAGCCGCACGTATTCGCCGCCATGTTCGGATAAGCAAGTTTCTAAAGATGCAACTACATCTTTTTCCTGTGCAGTTTTGATTGTGGCACAACTTTGCCAGGAACCAGTCTTAAATCGGCGATTGTCTGCATATTCCATGCCAATTTTGCAGCCTCTTGCTAACAACTGCTGCACTTGTGCCAATACCTCGGAGTTCAGTCGCGCGGCTTGACCATTACTCACTTCAGAACTTGGCTCGACGTAAGCCTTATAATATTTCGATGACGGGTCATTTAATTGACTTTGGGTTGGCGCAGCAGCAGGGACATTGACGGTTCCTTGAACGTTGAATAAGCGCGATTGGTTGTATTCATCTACTAAGCGCATTTCCTGCACCCGCTTTTGTTGACCTACCATTGAACTACCCATTTCTAATAAATGAGCGAGGCTAAAATTTGGGTTGGGGAAATCGGGCGGTGCTTCCAAGGTGTTTACCAAACGCTTGGAAATTCGCTCGATTCCAATTTTGTGAATGAATTCGCGGATTTGTTCGTCGTAAATGCGCGATCGCAAAGCGCTAAAAAAGTCGATCGCCTGATCGGCAAAATTATCAACCAAACCTACTATCTCGGTTTGTGATAAATTGTCCGACTCAAAAATTCCCCCAACAATCCCAATCTTATCATCCCGGCTGGGTTCCCAATAAAATTTTTCCATCCGCCCGTCACGAATCAGCGGCGCGTACAAAGTCGAAAAATCATTTCCGGTGACAATAATTGGTACTCGATGCAGTGGCGTACTGTCATAACTTCCCGGTAACTGCACGTTAGTTGGATTGTCAGCAATATTCATCAGAGTGGCATTGACCATCTGAGTATTTACAGTATATTGAGTAGTAGTATCGAACCTACCAGCACCAGCATCTAAATCGTTAATAAAAATGGCGCACATCTCGCCGCGCACCCGAATTTGTTCCGCAGCTTCCCGGTAGCGCAACCGAATTAAACGCGCCGGATCTCCCGCATCTGGACTTTCTAATTCCCCACCAGATATCATGACTGGCTCAAAACCCAGTCGCTGAAAAACCAGTTCGGCTTGAAAGGTTTTGCCTTCTCCTTTGCGGCCGTGAATTCCTAAAATTAGGGGCACTCTGACGCCGGGTAAATTTAAAAAGTTCTTCGTGATATGCACCGCAACTTTATCGAGAAAGTTAGGAGAAATGTAATAACTCATCGGTAGATTTGTTTGAGGATTAATTGCTTCTGCTGTTACGATTCTATGACAAAAGTAACAACCTGCATCGTGCAACTGGATTTTTGTCGTACAATCGAGACCTGCACATGATTTTTTAAGGAGCAATTCGTGAGTCCACAAACCTTACTAAAAGAACCCTTAGTCCACGTCGAAGCCAGCCCGTTTAGTTCTGAAAGCTTTGATAAATATGTAATGACAACCTACGGGCGTTTTAATATAGCCCTAGAACGAGGGGAAGGTTGTCGCGTTTGGGATACCCAGGGCCGCGAATATCTCGATTTTGTGGCGGGTATTGCTACCTGCACTCTGGGCCACGCGCACCCGGCGATGATTGCAGCGGTAAATCGGCAAATTCAGACGCTGCACCATGTTTCTAATCTTTATTACATCCCCGTACAGGGCGAGCTGGCGAAGTGGCTTGTAGACCATTCTTGCGCGGACAGAGCCTTCTTTTGCAACTCGGGCGCTGAAGCTAATGAAGCGGCAATTAAACTTGCCCGTAAGTATGCCCACGAAAAATTAAATATCTCGAATCCGACAATCATTACTGCGGTGGCGAGTTTCCACGGGCGGACTTTGGCGACAATTACGGCGACGGGACAACCTAAATATCAGAAGGGTTTTAGTCCGTTAGTTCCCGGATTTCACTACGTGCCCTATAACGATATTAGTGCGATCGAACTGGCGATCGAGCAACTCGACAAAGATGAACGCCAAGTAGCTGCAATTATGATGGAAGCGCTGCAAGGTGAAGGCGGAGTTCGCCCCGGAGATATCGCCTACTTCCAACGGATTCGCGAGATTTGCGACGAAAAAGGCATTTTGCTGATTCTGGACGAAGTGCAAGTCGGGATGGGACGCAGCGGTAAATATTGGGGTTACGAAAACCTCGGGATTGAACCGGATATCTTTACTTCTGCCAAAGGCTTGGGCGGCGGTATCCCGATCGGCGCTATGCTGTGCAAGTCTTCCTGCGATGTATTTGAAGCAGGAAGTCACGCGAGCACTTTTGGCGGCAATCCTTTCGCCTGCGCTGTCGCTTTGTGCGTGTGCCAAACTTTGGAACGGGAAAACCTGCTGGAAAACGTCCAGCAGCGCGGGGAACAGTTGAAAGCTGGGCTCAATAAGTTGGCGGCCACATATCCGCATTTGATTGCTGAAGTGCGCGGCTGGGGCTTGATTGTGGGGATGGAATTGCAGGCTGATATTGCACTGACATCGGGCGATATTGTCAAATCGGCGATCGCTGCTGGTGTGCTGTTGGTTCCGGCTGGGCCGAAAGTGCTGAGGTTTGTGCCGCCGCTGATTGTCTCTGCTGCTGAAATCGATCGGGCTTTGCTTGCTGTGGAAGCAGCGCTGCGCTCTCAAGCGGTACACTAAATCTACTGAGTTGATTGGTGTTAGCTGTAGTAGCGGTAAGGTGCGCACTGCTCACCCTACTAAAATTAATCGCCGGTAAAATTAAACCCGCCCCGCTGCAAATCTGTCGGGGCGGGTTTGTCAAGTTTGAGACTTGTGCCGAAACCTGTTTTTTTAGGCAAATACAGTGTGGGGATAGTTATGGTAGAAAAACCTGGTTTCTTTAATTCTCCTCGGAGGCTGGTAGTTGCGGTTGGTGATTGAAATTTAAACCAGGAAATGATTTAATTGCTGCACAGAAGCAGCGATCGACAACGGTTTAATAATTCGGCGGAATGCACGATGGACGAACGGCGTCGCAAAACTGATGTTAATATGCTCCGAGCGCTGCTGGAAAATCCTGTGGACTTAGGAATAGATTTGATTTTGAGGACTGACTCAAGGTCGATCGACTCTGGGTTCGTCCAAATGCTTTACTTGGAAGTGCCCGCGCTGAAGCGAGATAGTTTGCTGAAAGCTGGTAAATTTTTCCAAAAAACGATCGCACCCTTGGAATCGGCAAAGGGCAATTCTAACTTTCCCGCAACCGGGCTAGCCTACCTGACTTTTTTGGCCGAAGTATTGCAAGCAGTGGCGCGCAGCGCTGATTCGCAGCACCTGTATTCGCTGCTCAGAAGCAATTTAGACAAACTCGACCAGAATTTCGCAGAATTGCTGCGCCGCTGGGCAAATTTGCTCTTTGCTACTGCCAAAGTATCGGAAACCAGGCGCATGGCAGCCCTAATCGGCAATCTGAGCAACAAAATTGGGCGGTTTCCCCTCGGCAATAAGGCGAATAACTTGGAAATCGAAATTGCCGGTTACGAAACAGTTGCTAAGGTGTTTACCCGCAAAGATTTTCCACAAGAGTGGGCCCTGATGCAAAACAATCTGGGCAATGCTTACACCGATCGCCCCAAAGGCGATAAGGCTCAAAATATCGAAATGGCGATCGCTTGCTTTGAAAATGCCCTGCAAGTGCGTACTCCCGAACAATACCCATCCCAGTGGGCGACACTACAAAACAACCTGGGAAACGCTTACAGCGAGCGCCTCAGAAAAGATCCGGCAGACAATCTAGAACAGGCAATATCCTGCTATGAAAACGCGCTGCGATTTCGCACGCGCGAGGATTCTGGGGGAGAGTGGGCGAGCACTCAAAACAATCTCGGCCGCGCTTACAGCCGTCGCAGACGGGGCGACAAAGCCCAAAATATGGAACAGGCAGTTGCTTGCTATCAGAATGCTTTGCAAGTTTACAACCGCAAGGCGTTTCCTCGGCGCTGGGCTACGACTCAAAATAATTTGGCAAATACTTACTGTGAGTTGCTACAGGGAAACCGAGCCGAAAATCTCGAATACGCCGTCAGTTGCTATCAGAGAGCTTTGCAAGTGCGGACTCGGGAGGCTTTGCCACTCCAGTGGGCGACGACTCAAAGAAATTTGGGCCGGGTGTTTATCGATCGCATTAAAGGCGATCCGGTGGAAAATGTGGAAATGGCGATCGCCTGCTTTCAAGATGCTTTACAAGTCTACAGCCGCAACAGATTTCCCGAAGCCTGGGCTTCGATCCAAAGTTATCTCGGCAGGATTTACAGTCTGCGCGTGAAAGGGGAAATAGCAGAAAATACTGAACTGGCGATCGCCTGCTATCAAAATTCTTTACTCTTTTGCAACCGCCAAAAAACTCCCGAACGCTGGGCTATGCTGCACGCCTACCTCGGCCGCGCTTTTAGCGAACACGTGAAAGGGGAAAAAAACCGCAATCTCAAAAGCGCGATCGCCTGCTATCAAAATGCTTTACAAGTCTACACCAGACCCAAAGCTGCTAATCGCTGGGCAATGCTGCAAATTTATCTCGGCCGCGCTTTTAGCGAACTGACGGAGGCGGAAAACTCGTCCCATCTCGAAAGTGCGATCGGCTGCTATCAAAGTGCTGCCCAAGTCTACACCCCCGAAACCTATCCCCACCGCTGGGCCCAAAGTCTATTTTATTTGGGTCAAGCTTACCGAGATCGAGGCGAGTTGCTTCGCGCCTACAACGTTTTTACTACTGCTGTCGATACTGTCGAATTCTTGCGCAGCGAAGCTGGGGTTGATGTGGCCGATTTGGGCGATTCCCTACGGGATAGCTACGCTTCACGTACCAGTAGCGCCAAACTCAAACTAGCCAGCACTTGGACTGGACTCTATAAATGCCTGATGCAAGTTTGCCTAGAACTTGGTAGAACCCAGCCGCAATATTACGCTAAGGCTCTGGAATACGCCGAACGACACAAAAATCGAAATTTGGTTGAACTGCTCGTCAAATGTCACCTGACCCCGAAAGGCGACATTCCCGCAGCCGTGCTAAGCGAGTTGGAGTCGCTGCAACAGGAAATAGCCGGGGAACAGCGACAGCAACAACAGCGATCGCCCTCGCCGAGCGCTAGCTTGATTGCTGAGAGCGATAGCGAAGGCAACAACAGCGGTTCTCTGCTGCCAAACTCAGACTTCATGTACTTAAATCAATTGTGGCGGCAGTTTGATGGATTGATTGCATCGGTGCAGCCAAACGATCCTTTCTTCAGCCTAGCCCGGAAGGTTGAATCGATCGCTTTCGACCAAATTCGCCAATTGTTGCCTGATGCCAATTGTGCTGCTGTGGTTTGGGCGAGTTTGGACGAGTTGCTGGTGGCTTTTGTGGTCGTCAAAAGTGCAGAATATCCCGCCGTTCACCTGTATTCCCCAAAAAATGCTCTGGCTGCCGAAACTTGGGCCCGGGAGTACCTCAGCGCTTATTCTGAGCAAAAAGGTCGCTGGATCAATCATCTCCCGGCTCGGCTCAAACGCTTGGCGATGCTGCTAGAAATCGATCGAGTGGTGGCGCTGATTCCTGAGAATTGCGATCGGCTAATTTTTGTGCCCCACCGATTTTTGCACGCTTTGCCGCTCCACGCTTTGCCTCTGGGGATCAGAGAAGGGTTTGGCGATGGCGGAGGGAGTTTTAGGACTGGTTGGGGCGATCGCAGTGGTTTTAATCTGGAGGGAAATACCGGTTCGGATTTTTCTCAAGGTTCGGCTTTTGGCGAAGTTCCAACACCTACTGCTTATTTGATCGATCGATTTGCGGGAGGAATCCGCTATGCTCCTAGCTGTCAGCTCTTGCATTTAAAACAAATCGCGCGCAGCAAAGCTATTGGCCGATATAGACCACGTTTGCAGCACGTTTTGTCAGTTCCCACTTTCAACAAAAATTCGCTCTACAGCAACATTGAAGTTGGGAATATTTCCCAGTATTTTGCCAGTGCAGAAGTTTTGCGCCAGAAGCCGGCAATTAAAAAAGCTTTTTCCAGGATATCTACTAATGATGGAGATTCAGCTAGGCAAACGGCACTATTTCAGCAGAAAAAATGTGCTCACTTTGCTTGTTTGAGTTTGCTTGATTTAGCTGCACCACTGAAATCCGCAGTATTTTTGAGGAATGATTCTCTGAGTTTGGAGGAAATTTTCAATCTAGATTTTAGGCAATACTTTCTAGTTACTTTATCGGCTTGCGAAATTGCCACAGGATCTGTCAGCGGTGGTGAAGATTTTGTCGGTTTGTCGGCTGGTTTGTTGTATGCTGGTGCGTCAAGTGTTGTCAGTAGTTTTTGGAAGGTAAACGATGTTTCGACGCTGCTGATCACGGGCAAGTTTTATGAAAATCTCGGACGGTTTCCTCGGTTGCAGGTGGGAGACGTGGCGCTAGCGCTGGCGGATGCTCAAAGGTGGTTGCGGGATTTGACTGGCGAGGAATTGGAGGTGTTGCTGGCGGATTTGCAACCTCAAATTTCGCAAATGTTCGATCGGCTTTCTCCAAGTTCTCGTCTAATTGCTGAAGCTTCTTTACAGCAAATTCGCAACCGCAAACCCTCTCCATTTGCCAATCCGTATCACTGGGCAGCTTTTACCGCTACGGGGGTTTAGTCATTAGTTATTGGTTTTTAGTTATTCGTTATTCGTTATTGGTGATATCGTTTCCGGTAGCATCGGCATTATTAGTAGCTAAAATTAGGAGACGGCTTGGCCTTTGTCCCTACAATTAATCGCGGTAGGGACAAAGGCCAAGCCGTCTCCTCTATATTATTCCGGCGCAGACGGAATTAATATGATGGTTATTCGTTATTCGTTATTAGTCCGGTCGTATCGGAATTTATCTTACCAGAAATTAGGAAACGGCTTGGCCTTTGTCCCTACGCCAGATTAATTGTAGGGACAAAGGCCAAGCCGTCTCCTCTATATTATGCCGGCGCAGCCGGGATTAATATGATTGGTGATTGGTGATTTGTCCGGTGGTATCGGAATTTATCTTACCCGAAATTAGGAGACGGCAGTGCCGTGTCCCTACGCCAAATTAATTGTAGGGACACGACACGTGCAGTCTCCTCGTTAATATTACTAAAAATATTGCTGCACTTTCCTTCTTCCTTCTTCCTTCTATCAAAAAACCCGACACTGACAACAGATTTAAAATTGTCAGTATCGGGTACAAAATCAACAAATTACTAACAAAAACTTAGGACTTTTTGCCAAAAACTTGTTCTTTCAAAGCTTGAATTTCTTGACCTAATTGTTGGCGGTTGGAAGAGCGCAACAAATAGCGGTAGATAAACCAAGCGCTGTATCCGATGCCAATTAGCTCAAATGTCGGTGCTAAAAGAGGAATGTCATTTAGTTCGTCTACTATGCCCAAAAGCACTTTCAAAGAAATAATCGAGGCTAAAATTAAACCAACGACTGTCAGTGGACTTTTGTACTGCTGGTAAAAAGCACCAATGTAAGCCGGAAGCTCAGACAAAATTGAGATAACTTGTTCTTTGATTTGATCGGCTTGATTTGGCGATTCTTCGGTAATTACGACTTTCGTTGTACCGATCGAACTTTCTGCTTCATTTCCAGCAGGAATTTCGGTGATGATCACAGTTGTTTCTGGTTCGTTTGATGAAGTCATTTCTCCACTCGCAATAGTTTTTTGCTGGTTGGCAGCAGGTATTTCAACTGCTGCGGTTGTTTCAATTGCCGAAATATCGACTGCTGAAACCTCGGTGCCGGCTATTTTTACCGTCGGTATTTTGACTGCTGGAATCTCCGTTAGGATGGTGACAGTGGTAGGTATTTCGACTGCTGTCACCTCGGCGGCTGCTGTTTCAACAGTTGGTATTTCAACTGCTGGCTGTTCTTTAGCAGGAGTTTCAGGGACTGCTTCTGCTTTTGGTAATTCTGGGGAAGGAGTTTCGGCTGCACTATCAACAACTGGTAAATTTAAGTTACTAATAGCTGTTTGCAATCGGTCTCGATCCGTTCCCCGCTGGTTAAGAAGTACCCAAGATTCTATCAAGTCGGGGCCGTGCATTGCACCCGTCAAAGCCGCTCGGAGCGATCGCATAATTAGCCCTTTGTTCAGATTTTTCTCTTTACTGAGCTTTTTAGTGATTTTCTGAGCTTCGGCTGATACCAGTGTTGAATGGCTTTCCAGAGCTTGTAGAACAGCAAGCAAAGCCTCTGCTACCTTTGGTTGCTGCAATTGTGCGATCGCCTCTTCTTCGTATTCCACCGCAGTAGAGAAGAACAGCTTGCACATATCGACAGCATCGGTTAAGCGAACGAGACTCGGGCCGATTAAAGCAGCCATTTGTTCGAGCCAGGAACGATCGGTCTGGGCATCAAACTCATAACCGGCTTTCTGCCAATAAGGTATCAGCAAATCAGTCAATTGCGGCACCGGCATTTTGTGGAG
>CASBQF010000148.1 GCA_949127775.1 Oscillatoriales cyanobacterium PMM_0080 | reverse complement strand
TAAGTTGATAAAACGTTCTGCATATGGCTTTAGAAATTTTGAAAACTACAAAAATAGATGTTTGCTTACTTGGCATTTTAATTATTAGTTTGGCATACCAAGTAAGGAAGAACCCAAATCATTAACTTTCAACCGCTGCGACAACTGAGATAAGAACTCACCCATGCCCTGTTCCCAATAATCAGTTTTATTTAGCTGATCCGCCAAATAAGGGGACAACCAAGTATCGTCAATCCAATCCTGAAAAGCCAAACCCTCTCCCTGACAAGTGTGAATCTGCGGGGCTTTATCCTTGTAAATCACAAAAATATGAGTGTCATTTCGAGTAGTATAAAAACAGATAATCGCCGTGTTTGAATTGTCGATGAGTTTCTGCATCGCCGCAAACTCCATCCTATCGACTTGAATTTGTCCCGCCAAAACTGGATCTAAACGGCGAATGTTTTCCCAGACTTGCTGTTTCTCGGCTTCCAATTCTGCTATCTTGTCCGTGTAAGCAACGACATCCGCCCGACTCCGCGACTGACTCCCCACACTTGCTAATCCTTTATTCCCTGATGATGGATTGCGGAGTTGTTCAACTTCCCCGTCAATTTCCTGCTGCTTCGATTCAAACTCCCGCAAATACTGTGCGACTTCGGGCGGAATTTCACCGTTAGCATACAAGTCATTGCTGTGCATTAAATCGACTAAATGCTTGGAACGGGTTCTGTCACAATATTCTATAGCTTTTTCTAGTTTGCCGCTGTTGACGCAAGCTTGAATCGCGTTTTCGTAAACATCGATCGATTCTGCTACAATCTGTTGACGGCGATCGTCCGAAGTTATCCAACTTCTACTTTGTTCCACCGCTGTCATCGCTTGTTCGTATCCTTCGATCGCAATTTCCCAGAAACCAGCAGTGAAAGCGATATTGCCGAGGTTTTTGCTAGATGTCAGACATTCTAAAGGAAAAGCGGTAGGGGTGTAGACGATTAAAGCCGACTGGAAACAAGAGATAGCTTCTTCAATATTCTGAGCCTTTTCTCCCTGAATTCTGTAACCGTAGGCAGCACCCAAACTATTTTGAGTCGTTGCCCAATCTTGGGGAAATTGTTCGGGGATGTAGACTTTTAAAGCAGACCGGAAACAAGAGATAGCTTCTTCAATATTCTGAGCCTTTTCTCCCTGGATTCTGTTTCTGTAGGCATTACCCAAATTATGTAGAGTCCCTGCCCAATATTGAGGAAATTGTTCAGGGGTGTAGACTTTTAAAGCAGATTGGAAACAAGAGATAGCTTCTTCAATATTCTGAGCCTTTTTTCCCTGAATTCTGTCACCGTAGGCATTACCCAAATTATTTTGAGTCATTGCCCAATATTGGGGAAATTGTTCGCGGGTGCGGACTTTTAAAGCTGACTTGTAACACGCGAGCGCCGATTCTATATTTTCAGCCTTTTCTCCCTGAATTCTGTTACAGTAGCCATTACCCAAATTATTTTGAGTCATAGCCCATTGTTGGGGAAATTGTTCGGGCGTGAGGACTTTTAAAGCAGACTGATGACAAGCGATGCTAATTTCTAAATTCTGATCCTTTTCTCCCTGAATTCGGTCATTGTAGGCATCCGCCAAATTATGTTGAATCCCTGCCCAATATTGAGGAAATTGTTCGGGGGTGTAGACTTTTAAAGCAGACTGATGACAAGCGATCGCATCTTCAATATTCTGAGCCTTTTCTCCCTGAATTCTATCTCTATAGGCAGCACCCAAATTATTTTGAGTCATAGCCCATTGTTGGGGAAATTGTTCGTAGGTGTGGACTTTTAAAGCTGAATCGTAACAAGCGATGCTAATTTCTAAATTCCCTGCCCGGCTGCCTAGCGAAAAGTGGTTAATTAAGATGCCAAAATTGACAATATCTGTGGCAAATGATTTAGCTTGTTCTAATGTAAATTCTGTGAATTTTGATGTTACATAAACTTGCAATTTTTTAGCAAAATTTAGATTTAATTTGTCGAGGTTGTGTTGTAAAATAGGATAGACGACTTGAGGATTTACCTCACTTAATGCCGTTGCCTTCAACACCTCCATCAAGAAAGACAAATACTCTTCAGAAATTGCATTATTCCCGAAATAATTCGCCAATTGTGCCGCTAGATTTTGCAACCAACCTGCATATGAGTTACTCTTTTCTGCCATATCGGCGGCAGTCTCTTTCATAAATTGCACAAAATCGGCATCCACCAACTCTTCATTGGCGTTGAGAATATCATTTTGTTCACCGTTAGGACATTCGAGGAGTTGTTGAATCAGATTGGAGTAAGCCGCAATACGTTGTTCGTCCATGAGAATTTCCTCTAACTCTATATATATCTATCGGCGATTTGGGGAATAATTATGCAAAATCCCGGAAAATGTTTTCAGGAATTACCCACCTTGTCTCAGAAACCGGGTTTCTTGCGATATTTCTCGTCACTCAACTAAAAAACTCGTAGAAACCCGGTTTCTCCCCACCCACCGACTCCCCAGAAACCGGGTTTCTTTTGATATTTCTCGCCACTCAACTAAAAAACTCGTAGAAACCCGGTTTCTCGCCACCCACCGACTCCCCAGAAACCGGGTTTCTTGCGATATTTCTCGTCACTCAACCAAAAAACTCGTAGAAACCCGGTTTCTCGCCACCCACCGACTCTTAGAAATTAACACCTTCATCATCCGATATTGCTTGATACTCCAGAAGCTGTTCCCCTCGGATAATCCACAATTTACCCACAACTTCTGCGGCATCCAATCCGCGAATTAACGTTTCTACTGCCTCTTGCAAATCTTGCGGTTTCGCTTGAGAAGGCAGACGCAGTACCACAATCCCAGGATAATCAGAAGGATTGTACCGGATACGATTGCCAAAGCCTCTATCCAAAGTCACCAAACATCTACCTTCCCTCCGACAGATATCAATCAACAATTCATCCACTGTTGAAGTCAAATTTTGTTCCCGTACAGTCGCAACATCGTGGCCTGCTAAACGTAACAGCGAAACAACCCGAATGCTACCCAGATTTTCATCAAGCTTCATCTTCACTTTAAGACTTCCTTTTTTTCACCTAAAGGAATTTCCACATAACAATCTCGTGCCAACTCAGCCCCATAAGCAATACAAGCCAGAATATCTTCTCGTTCAATTCCCGGATATTCTTCAAGCAATTCTTCAAAAGTCATGCCGCTAGCGAGAAAGTCAAGAATCAGAGAAACCCAGATGCGATGGCCGCGAATACGGGGTTTCCCAAAACAGATATTCGAGTCAATTGAGATGCGAGACAATAAATTATTTTGGGTCATGTTTTTTCAATTTAGTATTTGCGATTGACCAATTGTAATAAATTATAGGTTTTGGTTTCTAGCTACTTTTTCATCTCAGAAACCGGGTTTCTTGGGAGATTTCTCGTCACTCAACTAAAAAACTCGTAGAAACCCGGTTTCTCGTCACCCACCGACTCTTAGAAACCGGGTTTCTTCAGAGATTTATCGTCACTCAACTAAAAAACTCCCAGAAACCCGGTTTCTCGCCACCCACCGACTCCCAGAAACCGGGTTTCTTGCGAGATTTCTCGTCACTCAACTAAAAAACTCGTAGAAACCCGGTTTCTCCCCACCCACCGACTCCCCAGAAACCTTATTCATCGCCATCACCCCAAATCTCTGCTAATTTTTCCAACAAATCTTCAGCAATCAAATTAAGTTCCGCTGCGACATCATCATCAATATCTGAAGTTATGCCCCTAGGTGAAGATTTCTTCATTGAAAAATCTGAGTTTCTATCTCCCAAAATTCCACCACCAGAACCAACTCCAGCTAAAGCTTTCCCCCCTTCATATCCCCAATTACTTTCCTCATGACTGTGATAAACTCCCTCCAACTTAGCGACAATTTCCGCAATCGATAGACGTGCCAATATTTCCTGCACTTTTGCTTCCACCAAGTCATCTTCAGTCGGAGAAGATAGCAATTCTTTGATTGCACTTTCCAATTCCGAAATCCCAGATTCAATCCGATACAAATAATCCAACAATTCCTCAACAGGTTTGAGTGCACTCAGCGGAATTTGTTCAGTATCATCGCCAATTCCCACCGCCGGAATAAAGCCCAAAAGTTTGACTTGATCGAAAGGTTCCGCAAACTCAACGGCGACATAGGCAATCCGATTTTCCCGGACTTCCGATGGCAGAGAAATCGCCTGTTCTCCAACCTTCACAGCACAACATTCTATCTTACCAATTCCCGGCAAAACCAAATCCGCGACATTATTAAACATTCTGATTACCGGATGCCAACTATCCCCGGCATCTAAATCAGTTTCATAGCGAAGTTCTTCCACGAAGGTGTTAACTGCTAAAACAGCAAGAGTATTGTAATAAACTTGTTGATTTTTCTCAGTAGTCGGTTGAGAAGCCGCGAATTTTCCAGCACACTCTCGGTCTGATTCCTGGAAACGAATTGTGATACTATGCTCAGTAGTATTACTCATGATTATTTCTCCTCTATTTCTGGTAATTTGTTAGCATCGATTTCGTAGCCAATTTCCTGAGCAATCTTTGCTAATAGAGGCACGCACTTATTGTACCAAAGTCTGGTAACATTGTCTAGCGGAATACTCAGGTCTTGTTTGATTTCTTTAAACGTCTGGGGTGGCGATGTCAAAATCCTTCTTTTGATGAGTTCCCAACAGTTACAACTCGGATATTTTCTAGTAGCACAGTTACGCAACCTTTGTTCCGGGTCTGTTTCAAAATAAGCCTTCAGTTGCTGGAAACGCTCTTTTTGTTCTATTTCATCGATTGGTATCTGTGGTTTCGTGTCGGCTATAGTTTCCTCTTTGGATGTGGCATTTTCTTGGCTGCTAGGTGCATCCAAATCAACAAACTTAATTTTTTTGTAGCGTCGCCACACATCAATACAGTCAGATTTGATATTGAGGTTATACCACCGCACAAAACACTGACACACCTCAGAAGGAGAAGCATTATTTATATCTAAATCGTACCTTTCTGGAAATTTATCCAGATGCTTGATCATGTACTTTTCTGTATCTTTGACAGCTTCATCGTAATGAAGTTGCAAACCTATGTCGATGCGCTCTTTCGTCTTACTTTTCGGCAAGTAGTCAGTTAAAGCGAGGAGAGATTGAATGGTGGTACGTCTCTCGGCTTCTGATTCGTCAAGTCCTTGCAAGATTAGGCTTTTGACCTTTAAATCGAGTTCGTTATTCACAGGCAAGTTCGGATAGCATTGAGATAATGCCATTATCCCAGAAAAAATAGCGCCGTAACGTGCCAGCAATAACAAAGTCAAGAAAATCGGTTTGATTTCCTGACTCTCTAAAAAATCGACGGGGGCATTGTGTCTTGTCATAGTCCCGTTTTTGCGTGTTGATATATTGATATCGCACAGGTTGGCGGCTTTATGCAGAATTGTAGGGGCGGTGCCCCCGTGCCCGCCCTCTTCCGACATCTCTGAGGAGACGGCATTGCCGTTTCCCTACCTGAGAAATCTGTTAACCGGTTCCAACGCTGTGCATGGTAACGAGGAACCCTTTGTATCTGTCGTTTATCTCCGAGGCCATATCCCCCTAAATCCCCCTTAAGAAGGGGGACTTTGAGAAGATTCTTGTCCCCCCCTTAAGAAGGGGGGTTAGGGGGGATCTGGCCTTAATTGCTAAACAGAAGACTTGCACTACGTTTGAAGTTAAGCTGACACTACGAAAGGCATTGCCGTCTCCTTACCCGCATCCCATCAAGCAGCATCTCTACCGTCAGAATCCCGTTTTTCCCGCCACCGAGATTCGGCTTCGGAATAGCGCGATTTAGCAGTGGCAATTTCTTCCTCTAAGTGCTTGATTTTGTTGCCGTATTTGTGATTCATCCACTGAATATCCTCACCGAAATTCTTCTTCAATTCTTGCTCTTTTACTTGCCCCCATTCAGCTTTCAACTCGGCCATTTGTGCCGGAGAATAAGTACCGACGGGAGCTTGATATTGTTCGTCAATTTCAGCAATTTCTGCTTTGAGCTGAAAGATTCGCTGCTCCCGTTTTTCGTCTAATTCTTTTTCAACTTGGTGCTTTTCCTCGGCATACCAACTCATTTGAAAGTCTGCTTCTACCATCTCCCAATTCTTCAAGCGCCCGCCGATATCGCCTTCGCTGACAAATTTTTCGCGACGCACCTCTAAGCCTTGTTGGTAAGCGAGTTCTCGCTGTTTCAGAGCAATATCTTCGTCGATACCCACAATCTGCATTGCTTCGATTTGGACAATCTTCTCGGGTAGGTGATTTTTGTATTGATCGATTAAAGCCCGATCGCACTCCGGCATCTCAAAAGCGTCATTTTGCAGAGAAGCGGCTGTCCAGAGCATGACAACTGGTAAACTAGCTGCGATCGCATTTAAGACAATTCCCCCCGGCAACCCCAACCCAATCACAATCCCCAGGGACATCGCATACTCGGTGCCACTCAATCCCAGGGCTAAAGCCAGATCAAAAACAGGTTGTGGTTCCAAATTTTTCCCTTCCACTTGCAGCACTAATCCGGTTTGAGCTTGGTAAAAAAGCTCGCCTAATTCATTTTTAGGGGGATGAGCTTGTTTTTGTTTTTCGATATCTTTCAACACTTGCTGAGTGCTGCCTTTCTTGCGAGCGTGCCCCACCACTTTCATCACCTTCTTATCTGCTAAAACTCCCGCCGCGCCGCCAATCACTAAGCTAGCGGGAATGCTCAAAGAACCTAAGCGAGATGTGAGGATTTGGCCACCAGCACTAAAGGTAATCGCGCTCATCACACCTACAAAAATGTTAACCAATTTCTTGGTTTCTGGATTGTGCTTGCGGTTGGCGGAAGGAGTTAAATCGTTAATCCGATTTTTGGCTACTTCTCCTTCGGCATCTTGTTTTTCCCAGTTACTCATTTGGGATTGAGTTTGTTCGGGAAGCATTTTGATTAATTCTTGGTACAGATATCGCCAGGAGGCAATAATGTGCTGGGGATTTGTGTTAGAATTGCGAGTAGAGTTCATCATGTTTACCTAGATTGTTTTGTTGCTGTTAAGAGTGTGTCGGTACAGATGCTCTGGTTGTGCAGAATTTGGGAAGGTTTGAGAAGATCGATTGTTTGGTGCAGGAAGCATCAGGTTCGTAGTGCGGACTTTAGTCCGCATTCAAGAAGGACTGAAGTCCTCACAGAAAGCATCCGGTTCGTAGTGCGGACTTTAGTCCGCATTCAAGAAGGACTGAAGTCCTCACTACGAACCTGAAGTATGGTTTGTAGTGCGGACTTCAGTCCGAATTCAAGAAGGACTGAAGTCCTCACTACGAACCTAATTAATTAGATTTGGTAGCAAGTTTGCGGGCTTTATCAAAGGCAGAATCAATACAAGGTGTCATCGATCGCCTAACGGAGTTTTCATCCTTCCCCTCGTCTAAGGCACACACGCTGGCTTTGCCGCTCAACTCCTCGGTCAAATCTTCGTATAATTGACCAGACGGCACTATGAAAGAAATAACTACTCCCTCTTTTTCGATGTCATCAACTAACGCTTTGACTCGACTAAAATCAATACCACGTTCCCCTTGACGCGGCTCAAAGGCATTTGCTAAAATAGTGAGAATAGCTGGATTTTTGTTGGTCTGATGCTGTTGTTGAATCGCAACTTTAGCTCGTTCCAATAAAGGAATCAGAGGAGTGCCGGGTTTTTGATTAGTTATCGATCGCACATTCTGCTGACATTCCCCCATCAGCGTCAAGCTATTGAAGATTGAGACGGGCTGAGTGACGACGGCGCGATCGGCAAAAGGAATGCTAACAGCGGTATCTCCCGGTTTATAATGTTGGCTGCTGAGTTGACAATGCGTTTGACGCTGCAAGTTGTAGCGATCGGCAGAAAGCGAATTATCATCCGCGCGGTAGTGTACGATCGGCTGATTGGCGAATTCCGGGTACAGAAAAGCTCCAAAGGCGATCGCGCTAACACCCAAAGCAGCTACGATCGCAGGAGACTTGTACCAAGATTTCTCCGATTCAGTTGTATAATTAATTGTCATCATGACTCCTCCATTGCGCTTCTGAAGAGGTATCGCAGGAGTCAACAGGCTTTATGCAACTTCCAAAGGTCGATCGCACCCAACAACATTATCTATCATTGTTCGGTGTGCGCCGCCATCCGAGAGTAAAAACAACAATGTCATATAAGGGTTGGGTGGGGGCGGGTTTA
>CASBQF010000147.1 GCA_949127775.1 Oscillatoriales cyanobacterium PMM_0080 | reverse complement strand
GGTGTTGACGTGAAATACGCGATTCACCCGGTGGCTGGGCGGATGCCTGGGCACATGAATGTGTTGCTGGCGGAAGCAAATGTGCCTTATCCGCAGTTGTACGATATGGACGATATCAACCCGCAATTTGAGGAAACCGATGTTGCTTTGGTAATCGGGGCGAATGATGTGGTGAATCCGGCGGCGCGTCACGATACGGCTAGCCCGATTTATGGGATGCCGATTTTGGAGGTTGATAAGGCCAAACATACGATCGTGATTAAGCGCGGGATGAGTGCTGGTTTTTCTGGTGTTGACAATGAGTTGTTTTATAAGGATAAGACGATGATGTTGTTTGGTAGCGCTAAGGATGTGGTTGCCAAATTGGTTGCTGAGGTGAAGCAGTTGTAGGATTTTTAACCGCTGATGAAGGCGGATTAACGCAGATTAACGCAGATAATTAAACCCGGTTTCTTCGAGAAACCGGTTTTTTGTTTTGATTTAATTTTGATATAAATATTCTTCAGTCGGCGGAGGCCGACTTTGTTTTTGTAGTCGCGATTTCAATCGCCGAGTCTTATCTACTCGTTCACTTCAAAAAGATATCGAGGTAATCCTGACTGCCGAATAATAGACTGCAAAGTACCAATTTTGATTTCTGAATAATTTGGTACAGGAACCGTTACAGTTGTATCAGGTAGTCGCTGCTGCATGATAATATGACTACCGCGCTGGCGCACTTGAACAAACTCATATTGTTCTAAAATCTGACAAACTTGAGCCGCTGATAGAACCCGCAGTTTACCCAAGGCTCACCTCTACACGAGTCACAAAAAATTCTGTATGCAGCCGATTCTTTACTTCAGAAGGATCTGCTGTCTCAAAAAATAGTTCTAGCGCCTCGATCAGATTCCGTCGCGCTTCTTCTATATTGTCACCTTGGCTGGCAATATCAAGTTCTGGGCAAAGGGATACATATCCGTCGCCTTCTCGTTCAATGATTGCTGTAAACTGTTGTGTTGACTTCATAATTTGAAGTGGCGGACTGCCAAGCTCAAACAATTATAGTTTTACTTGATATTATATCGCATCTCTACAGGACTTACGCACTCCGACGAAGAAACCGGGTTTTTACCTAATCTGTCGGTAGCAACGAAGTATTTTCCTAAAAAACCCGGTTTCTGGGCCCCCATCTCCAGGACTATTCTATATACTATAATAGCATTAAACCAATTCAGGAAACATTTCCATGAACAGGCAAAAAATACTCCTAGATCCGGTTTTACCGACAGAAGAAGAAACCATAGCTATCAAATTGTTGGATAAAATGCTATCTCTAAAGATAGATAATGATGATTATGAGACATTAAAAGTAAAATTGGTGGAAATTAGCGGGGAAGAAATCGCACTTCCTGAGTCGCTCTATCAATTGCTGCGTCAAGCTGCACATTTAATGGCTGCTGGTCGAGCCGTGTCTTTAGTGCCGATCGAGCCAGATATGACCGTTGAAGAAGCTGCTATTTTGCTTAATGTATCGCAACCATTTCTGATAAAATTGTTAACAGAAGGCTCGATTAAGTATGTGAAGGTAGGGTCTGAACGACGGATTTGTTTGGCAGATTTAATGGCATACAAAAAGCAGCGCACTGTTAAACGTCGCGAGATTTTTAGAGAATTAGCTGAGTTTAGCCAAGAAGAGGAACTCAATGAGAGTAGAGTATACAGCTAGCAGGCTGACTCCCTATCCTGTTGTCTTGGATTCCTGTGTGATTTTTCCTATGTACTTGCGCGACACGCTATTTCGTGCTGCCGAAGATGGGCTGTACGATCTATATTGGTCGCAAGAAATTTTAGCTGGTGCAACTCGCAATCTTGTTAATACTGGAAGGATGACGAGTCAGAAGGCGGCGCGTTTTGAGGCTGCACTTAAGGAAGCTTTTCCAAATGCAATGATTGAAGTCCCAGAGGATTTGATTCAGCAGATGACTAACGATCCGGGCGATCGCCATGTCGCGGCGACTGCGGTAATTGCGAAAGCTCAAGTTATTGTTACGTCTAACCTGAGAGATTTTCCCCCAGATTCTCTCAATCCTTGGGGTATTGTGGCGCTGCACCCTGATGTTTTTCTGAATCGACTTTATGAGGTTGCGCCGGATTTGATGGCTAATTTGGTCTCGCAGCAAGCTGAGGATTTGAAAAATCCACCCCTGACTGTTGATGAATTACTTGTCAGGTTGAGGGAGGAAGTTCCGGTTTTTGCCGATCGGATTCAACGTTATTATGAGAATATTTTGTAGATGGATATTGCAGAGTCGCTAGGGCTAACATTGGATGAGGTTAAGCAGGTGGACTCGGAGGAGTGAGTTTGCTAGAATATGGTGGAGCGAACAAATATTGCTTCGATAAAAATGGAATAGTAAACAATGATACTGAAAGAATTAGAAAAGCAACTACTCGCCTTAACTCCTAGTGAAAAAACTCAGGCGATACAGTTATTAGTTCAAAGTTTAAGCAATACTTGGCAAGGAATAGAAAAAACTCCCGGCGTGTGTGGCGGTGATGCTAGAATTGCCAAGACTCGCATACCTATTTGGTCGATGGTAAATTATCGCCTTCTGGGTGCAAATGATGTGCGAATTTTGCAAGACTTTCCTCATTTGAATGCCGCAGATTTGGCAAATGCTTGGGCTTATGCTGACGCGCATCCTGAAGAAATCGAAGCAGCCATAGCTAGAAATGAGGAAGATTGACACATGGTACGTCTTTATGCGGATGAAAATTTTCCACTGGTAATCGTGGAATTACTGCGAACTTTTGGTCACGATGTGTTGACAGTGCAGGAAGCTGGAAATGGTGGATTGGGGATTCCTGATGAAGATGTGTTAGCTTTTGCTATTAGCGACAATCGAGCTGTTTTGACGCGCAATTGGGATGATTTTAGACACCTGCACCGTTTGCAACCAGACCATAACGGTATCATTATCTGCAAAGAAGATTTGAACACAGAGAGACAAGCGACACGCATTAATGATGCTATTTCTACGGAAGAAAATCTCACAGGTAAATTGATTCGAGTAATTCGTCCACCTCAGTGAAAAAAAGCTGTGAAGCCCAGCTATCCCGATCGTGAATCGCAAAATCCAGATTCAAGCTAAAATATTAAACATATATTCCAAAACAAACAGGAATGAATTATGACTCTCACCGAATCAAAAATCGATTGGGCATCTTTAACAGCAGTCGATAAAGCAGCCGTTATAGAAATTTTGCTCGCCTCCTTAAGCAATGGTTCCCTAGGCATTAAAAAAACGGACGGCGTGTGTGGCGGTGATGCTTGTGTTGGCAATACTCGCATACCCGTTTGGTCGCTGGTGTGCGATCGCCGTTTAGGTGCTTCCGATGGTATCATCTTAGAATCATTTCCAGATATAACTGCCGCGGACTTGGTAAATGCCTGGGCTTATGCCGATGCTTACCCAGAAGAAATTGAACAAGCAATCAAAGAAAATGATGAAGTTATGGAAGAAAGCGAGGTTTATTAAAAGTTGGCACGTTTTTACACAGATGAAAACTTCCCGCTAGCAGTGGTGGAATTACTGCGGGCTTTGGATCACGATGTATTAACAGCGAGGGAAGCAGGGAATGCAAATCTTCAAATTCCTGACGAAGATGTGTTAGCTTTTGCTGCGAGCAATTACCGAACTGTTTTGACGCGCAATCGCCGTCATTTTATGCGATTGCACATTCAAGACTCTGACCATAGTGGTATTGTTGTTTGCACGGAAGACCAAAATTTAGAGAGGTTAGCAACGCGAATTAATGATGCTATTTCCGCCGAAGAAACTTTGACTGGTAAATTGATTCGAGTCAACCGCCCGCCACAGTGAAAAAAACTATATAGTCCAAACCAATCCCAAAATCTGACTAAATGCACCAAGATTAGGTAGAATCATCTGGGTGTCAGAGGATTAACTATATGCGCTGGGTTCGATATGTGGCGATCGCGATCGTCAATGCTTTCGGTGTCGTCATCG
>CASBQF010000146.1 GCA_949127775.1 Oscillatoriales cyanobacterium PMM_0080 | reverse complement strand
TGCACCTGACTCAGAGATCCAATCTCCCTAAGCGTTTACGATCTCAAAAATCGAAGTTCCGACGTGCCCCGTCGTACTTATCCCGCGATTGAGGATATTAATTGCGGCGTTATGATCTCTGTCCATCTCACACCCACACTGACAAGTATGGGTTCGAGTGCATAGAGCTTTCTTAACCACAATACCACAACTGCTGCATTCTTGGCTTGTATAGGCTGGATTTACCGCAATGGTAATCCGACCAAATACTTTTCCAAAATATTCTAAGAACATTCTGAATTGATACCAAGAAGCATCGCTGATCGATTTTGCTAAGCAGTGATTTTTAATCATGTTAGACACTCTCAAATCTTCGTAAACTACTACATCATTTGATGTGATTACGCACCTTGCTAACTTAATAGCATGGTCTTTGCGTTGTCTACTTATTTTGAGATGTCGCTTACCTAAAATCACTCTAGCTTTACGGCGATTCAAACCACCTTTTACTTTCCGGCTTACAAGACGCCCGGCGCGTTTTAATCGTGCTTCACCTCTACGCAGAAATCTAGGATTGGGAACCATTTCGCCGTTGGAATCAGTGTAAAACTCTTTAAGCCCCACATCCAATCCAATCGTTTTGCCTGTCATGGTCGCGAGTTCTACTCGGTCTACTTGGACACAAAACTGGACGTAATATCCATCGGCTCGTTTAATTAGTCGAATTCGTTTGATTTGGTCTGGCTGATAGAAATTGAGATCGCGAGTCCCTTTTAGCTTCAGCTTGCCAAGGTCGCACTTGTCCGTAAATGTAATTGATTTCCGATCTGATGCCAGCTTCCAAGAATTAGTTTTGTATTCAACCGAGCGACAGTCTTTTTGGAATTTTGGGAAGCCAACTTTCTTTCCTTTGATACCCTTTTTGATATTTTCGTAAAATCGGGAAATGCTAGCCCATGCTCTCTCCGCACTTGCCTGTCGAGCCATTGCGCCTAGCTTGTTTGCAAAGTCAA
This sequence comes from Oscillatoriales cyanobacterium PMM_0080, assembly GCA_949127775.1. Lineage (GTDB taxonomy): Bacteria > Cyanobacteriota > Cyanobacteriia > Cyanobacteriales > Microcoleaceae > Microcoleus. The sequence goes on along the minus strand of CASBQF010000146.1, from coordinate 5,197 downwards.
ATTCTTTGGCCCAAATTGCACAATACTTAGAAAGATCGAACCAAGATTTTGCACCACCATCCATCCACAGCCGGATTGATTTATTGCGAATAAATTGACAAATTCTAATCGCTTCATCGATCGACTGAAACTGATTTGGTTTTGCGTAAGCCTTGAATTCGAGAACAAGCATTTTTTTATTCCTCCTGTTCCTAAAATAGCATACTCGTCTTATGAATAATCAACATTCTGCCAGAATCCGGATCAAGTCCCCCTAGAAGGGGGAGGCTCGCGTCCCCATTTCTTTGGTAGTTAAAGCGTTTGACAATTATAGTCGGGTTTGACACTAACAATAGCAGGCTTGTTCCCGCAATTATTAATTTTTTTGACTCTGGGTGCTGGGGAGACACTCAGTTGAAACCGGGCGGTTGAAACCGCGTCTACACAAACAAAACCCTAGCTCAGAGGGGTTGAAGAGCAGAACGAGTAGTATCAAAATCGATCGATCGCACTCAGGATGCCTGCACCACAAGACTTGTTAAAGAAATATATTATAATACGGTTCAGAAAACTGGGCGGTTCCAAACCGCGTCTATACAAGCTTGCACCCGATCGAGGAGTTGAAGAGTGGCGGTTAAAATTACCTTATCCTCTCTTAGTCCGCGCACCATCCGGACATCGTTTGTGTAGACGCGGTTTCAACCGCCGTCTTATTGAAGAAATATATTAGAATATGGTTCAGAAGACGGTTCCAAACCGCCTCTATACAAAGCTTGCACGCGAGGAGTTGAAGAGTGGGCGGTGAAAATTACGTTATCCTCTCTTAGTCCGCGCACCATCCGGACATCGTTTGTGTAGAAGCGGTTTCAACCGCCGTCTAATCCTCAAATTGCGGTAATTTTGATGTTGTTACAGCCACCACCTCAACTTGTCGGAGAAAAGCGCCTGATCTTTCGCGATCTCGATTGGCGCGCCTTCAAGCAAATTCAAAGTTTGCTGTCCGATCGCACCCGCGCCCGCTTTACCTACGATAATGGAGTATTAGAAATCACCATGCCCCTCGAAGAACACGAACGCTCTGCTCGCTTGATTGAACGATTCATCTTAATCCTGATCCTTGAGATGGGGATGAAAATGAAGACGATGGGATCGACTACGCTCGATCGCGAAGACCTACTCAAGAGCGCCGAGCCAGATAATGGGTACTATATCCAGAATTATGCCTTAGTTGCCGATCGCCCGGTTAATTTAAATGTCGATCCTGCCCCGGATTTAGTCGTGGAAGTGGATATTACCCATACGGATCTCAATAAAAATAGACTTTATGCCAGTATGGGAGTGCCTGAGTTTTGGCGGTTTAACGGGCGGGTATGGCGGATTCTGCAATTAGTCGATGGAGCTTATGTCGAGTGCGATCGATCTCCCACTTTTCCGATTATTGAAAAAACGGATTTATTCCGGTTTCTAGAAGCTGCTTTCATCGATGAAATTGCTGCACAGATTGAATTTAGTCAATGGGTGCGACAGCAGATTCAAGGCTGAGTAGAGAAAGTGCGATCGCCCAAGAACTATAACAGCTTTTTAGCAAAAAACGATCGCCCTTTTTGGATCGAGCGATCGCCCTTTGTCAACAATGACTTGACAACTCTTAGCAATTAATAATTAAGCTGCTGCGGCTGCTGCTTCTTCTGCTGCTTCTTCAGGGCTGGCTTTAGTTCCCAGCACGGTGACAACCACCTGAGTTGGATCGCCGAGAGCTTCTGCTCCTGGAGGCAAAACTAACTCGTTAATGTGCAGCGCATCCCCTACTTTCAAATTAGAAATATCTACTTCAATTGCATCAGGAATGCTGTCAGGTTTGCACTTAACTGCGATTTGCGTCAATACAGTCTCCAACATACCGGCTTCTAATTTGACACCGACAGCTTCGCCGACAAAATGCAGCGACACTTCAACTTCGAGGCTGTCTTGAGTTGCGACGGAGAAAAAGCTCAGGTGGTAAGGAAAGCCTTTCCAAGGATGAACTTGAACTTCCCGCAGCAAGGTTTTTCCAGTCCAAGAGATTTCGGGAATGCTGAGGTCAATTAGGGCGTTGTTGACTACGCGCTTTTTGAGCAACTGTTCAACTGTTTTGGCTTTGATGGTGAGGGAAATGGATTCAGAGCCTTTGTGTCCGTAGAGGACGGCGGGAATCATTCCTGAGCGGCGGAGGGCGTTAGGTTTGCTGCCTTCTACCCGCTTTTGACATTCTACTGCGAGTTCCATTTTATGACTTTCTGTTGATTGTTTTCACAGTTTACCAGAATTGTGATATCGCGATCGCACTTAATTAAATTCGCTGAAGGTATTGATAGTTTTCGTTTTCCACACACTTGAGCAATTCCAGCATTTTTCTCAGACGGTAAGTTCCTGATTGATACTCTTCTTTGGAAGGGGAATCACCAAGCTTAGTGAGAACCACATCGCTTTCACTAATGATTGCTTCGCTGAAGATTTTCTTGAACTCCTGGCGAATCTCTTGATTTAATTCAACTAGAGGCAGAATTACATTTTCTTCATCTAAGTGAATTTCGTCGATTGATGCGCCACCAATTTTGGAAAATGCTGATTTTGCTAACCATTCGTAAGTAGTTGCTGTGATTCTTACACTATCAGACGGTTCACCATTGGCTGAATAAAAACTGATGTCAAACATTGGGATTACTCCTGCTACTAAACATCTAGAAACTGGTTTAAACGACTCGCTGAAGATACTGATAATCTTCGTTTTCAACACATTTTAACAAGTCTAGCAATTTCCTCAAACGGTAGGTTGCTGTTTGATACTCTTCTTTGAGAGGTGAATCTCCCAGCTTCGTGAGGACGATATCGCTTTCGCAGATGATTGCATCACGGAAAAAGTTTCTAAACTTCTGGCGTATATCTTGATCTAACTCAACTACAGGTAGCTTCTCCTCTTCTTTGTCTATCAAAATATTTCTGGGGACAGATTTGCCGATTTTGGTAAATTCCGATTTTGCCAACCACTCGTAAATATCTTCAGACATTTCGATATAGTGCGGTGGCCGATCAGTTTTGAAGGCATAAAAAATCATGTCTAACATTAGCTTTCCTCCTAACCTTCCTGATTCAACAACTTACTCTCTGGAAAATTTTCTACCCAAGCTACATCTGCTTTGTCGAATACAACCTTAGCTGGTTTAGTAATTCCCCCTGTGGTAATAACTCCAATTACAGTTCCTTTTTGACATATTTCCTTAGCTTTTGTGGAATCTATTTTTTTGTTTTTCCAGGCTTTGATTTCAATATGCGGTTCATTCATGATTATTTATACTTTTTATTATTTTGATAAATTAACTATTGAATTCGATATGAAAATTGCGGAGTAGCTGTTTAACTCGGGGAACATCTTGCTGGTTGACTATCAAAATATCACCTTTGGGATTGTTTCCGGTTGTTCTTTTGGCTTGTATTCCTTCTTTGCTTAATTCCATTATAAGCCATCCAATCATATCTCTGTGAACTTCTAGCCGTGCTATCAGTTCATCTTCGTCAGTCATTTGCTTGACTCCACTGTAAATAAGGATACACTTGACCTCGCCGTGGGTCAAGTATACTAAATCTGTTGGAACCTTAAACTAAGTAGGTAGCGGCGAGACTGCCAGAAGCTTCGAGTATGATTGATTGATACCCAAAATGTATTTTTAAAGGAAACATCAGGCTGGCGTACCATCAACCGACAATAATCCCCGCTTCGGGCCGTGAATTGGGTCTTCGACAATGATAGTTTGGTCGCGGCCGGCACCGAGAGATACGATCGCGATCGGCACTTCCATCAAATCTGCCAAAAACTTCAGATAATCCAATGCTTGCTGCGGCAAATCTTCCAAATTACGGCACTCTTCCGTCGATTGTTTCCAACCGGGAAGGGTTTCATAAATCGGTTTGCATCGAGCAAATATCCGGGAACTTTTCGGGAAATCGATACAACGTTCGCCATCAATTTCGTAAGCAACGCAGACTTTGATTTCTTCTAATTGATCCAAAACATCTAGTTTGGTGACAGCTAGACAGTCAAGTCCGTTGATGCGAACTGCGTAACGGCCGATCACCGCGTCGAACCAACCGCAGCGGCGTTTCCGGCCGGTTGTTGTGCCGAATTCTGCACCTCTTTCACCCAAAATTGCGCCAACTCCATCGACCATTTCGGTAGGGAAAGGGCCTTCTCCGACGCGGGTTGTATAAGCTTTGGCAACTCCAATAACGCGATCGATCGCAGTGGGGCCAACTCCGGTTCCTACACAAGCACCACCTGCGATCGGACTGCTGGAAGTAACATAAGGATAAGTGCCGTGGTCTAAGTCTAATAAAGTACCTTGCGCGCCTTCAAACAGAATATTTTTCCGCTTGTGAAGTGCCTCATAAATCTTCAGGGAACTGTCTACTACGTGGGGGCGCAAACGTTCGGCATAGACTCGGTATTCATCAATCACATCTTGGGGATTGAGAGGAGGCAAATTGTAGAGTTTTTCGAGAATGACGTTCTTATGATGAATCGTCCATTCTAGTTGTTCTCGGAACCCTTCCAAGTCCATCAAATCGAGCATCCGAATGCCGGTGCGTTCCGATTTGTCGGCGTAAGTAGGGCCGATGCCGCGTCCCGTTGTGCCAATTTTATAATTTCCGCGCTGTTCTTCCGATGCTACATCAATTAATCGGTGATAGGGCATCGTGACGTGAGCAGTCTGAGAAATCATCAGTGAGGCTGTCGAAATATTCAGTTTTTCTAACTGATCTAATTCTTGAATTAAAACTTTAGGGTCAATGACCGTGCCACAGCCGATGATACACTCTTTGTTAGGATAGAGAATCCCGGATGGAATTAGGTGCAGCTTGAAAGTCTTACCGTTGACTACTACCGTGTGACCGGCGTTGACGCCCCCTTGGTAGCGGACAACGATATCTGCGGATTTGCTGAGCAAATCGGTAATTTTTCCTTTTCCTTCATCGCCCCACTGGGCGCCGATCACAACTACGTTAGCCAAGGGTTTCTCGCGTTCAGCTCAGGTTGACACAAACTCTGATTATGTACTAATCCGTCTCGGATGTCAAATAAATTTTTGTTACAATCAAGAGCATTGAGGCTGTATTGCGCTCAATCAAAGACTCCCAGCAATATTGGGGGACTTCCGAAAGGAGAATGGGAGAGGGGGAGAGG
>CASBQF010000145.1 GCA_949127775.1 Oscillatoriales cyanobacterium PMM_0080 | reverse complement strand
TCCCCGCACCGTTGCCGCCGCCGGAGCGAGCATTTCCCCCATTTGCCCGTCCATTGGTGATGGTTAGGTTAGAGAAATTGACAGTTCCCTGCTTGACAAAGAAGGGACGAACGTCACCAGCATCATTGATGGTGTTGTTATTCACATCCCCGCTGACACTGAAACCGCCACCAATAAAATCAATATTACTGTTAATTAGGGTTTTCATTACCGCTGTCAGTCTGACATTGGTGGTGAGAGTAATAGTGTCATTGCCTGCTGCGGTATTAGCTTGAAGAATTGCCCTACTCAGGGTATTTGCTGTCCCCCCCGTGCCGTTATCGGTTGCTACCGTAACGTTATAATTCGCCAACACATAGTCATAATCTTTCATCGCCTCTGTATTAAACGGCACGGCGGCTTCTATCTTACCCGTTGCTATTTCTAAATCCCAGTCGCTGCCTTTTCCTGTCAAGTTATCGGAAGCTGCTACATCGGCTTGAGTTAATTCGCTCAAGTTTTTGATAAAGTTTTGACCAGTTTCTCCCTTGCCTACGTCGCATCCATAAAGTAGGATATCGCCATTTTCCGTGATGGCATTTCCCCACTGTTTGATCTGAGTTTGGAACTGTGCTAAGCAATCTTGATTCAGCACGTCTGAACCGAGTTTTACGCTACCTTCGCTACCGTGAGAAAGGATATGAATTGCTGTAAAATCTTTTTGATTAGCCAAGGCGTTAGTAATTTGTTCGATGCCGCTCAAATTGTCATTTTAAATGACAATTTGAGCGGCATCGTCATCTTGAATTAGGCTTTGATAATCTTGTACTGAGGAGTCTACGAAAATAATTTGCTTAGTCATGGTAGGTTTCCTGATAATTTTTGCTAGGTTTTGTAGGGGCAATCCCCCTGTGGTTGGTGTCAACTTAAAGTGAAACCTTTAGTCCGTCGGGGGTTAAAACCCCCGCCTCATAGCTAAAGTCCTCTGAAGAGGACTAAAGAATTATTCAGTCCTCTTTAGAGGACTTTCGCTATTAGACAGGGGTTTTAACCCCTGGCGGCTTTCGGCGATTGTTGACACTAGGTTTGACGCTTTATTTAGCTTTCGCGACAATGGCGCTGGCGCGACTATTTGTTGCTTCTGTCCAAAAAGATAATCCATCAAATCGCTCGAACAAGTCAGGGGGTAAAATTGTTTGTCTGGATTTAAACTCGACTTGAGAACGCACCTGATGCAACCCTTTTGTTTTCAGTCTATTATCAAATTCTGGCTCGCTATATTGCACGTTCTCGAAATCATGCTCAAAAGGTGCTTCGCCCAGAAATTGATAAATCAACGACATGGTTTTATCTGGGCCTTTGGTCAATAAATCGTAATCAACCAGTAGAATAGATGCACTCTGTTCGCTGTAGAATGCTTCTTTGAGGGCGTTATACGCATACCCTACTAAACGCGAACCTTGGCTTAAAGCCTCAGTCCGACTATAAACTGTTGCTCGTTCCGCTGGATTATTAAATAGCCTGGAAACGTCAAAGGCGTTACGCCGAATCAGTAACTCGATGCTATCCATTATCCAAGCGATGTTTCTGACACAGCAGATGACTTTGGCTTCGGGAAATAGTTCCCCAATTAAAGGTAATTTGCTACACCAAAGGCGATTGGTGTCGAAGATTATTTCTTTGTCAGCTTGGGGGTGATAGTAAGCTGAAAAGATGCTCAGAATCAGTGCCCGTTTTTGTTCTGGGGAAATAAATACGGAGAACTCATTTTCTTCGCTCATGGCTTCCAACATTCGATCGACTAAACCACCAACGGGGCTAGTCATGGCGGCGTGAAAGCGGGGATTTTGCCGCAGGATTGCTGCTAGTAAGGTAGAGCCTGAGCGCGGTAGTCCTGATATGAAGTGGGCTTTTTGGGGCATTCTGTTTTGTTACCGCACTTATTTACCAATAATAATTCATACTTTAGGTAGATGTCAATAGTCGTAGGGGCGGGGCGGGTTTATATAATTTGTCGATATTTATCCAATATCTAGGCGAACCCGCCCCTACAAACTTAAAATTATCTAATTCTGAATCGTACAGAAATGATATGATTTATAACAATTCCTCGCTCGAAAACTACAGATTTCACCCCACTGTAGTCCCCCCGATGCTTTGGGGGGACGGCGAATCCTGGGTAGAGATTTATAGTCAAATTAACAGTTAACTGTTAACAGTTAACCAATTCCTAAAACCTGACTTCATACTCAATACTTCCTCGCGTGTCTCCTTGAAGATTAGTTGAACCCCGCAACAAAACCTCATCACTTAATCGATAGCGAAGAGTAAAATCAGTAGGCTGATTGGGTGCTAAAACTCGAATTACCGAGGCGGAAACATTGCGGGTAATATCAAGGCCAACCTCGACACCCAAACCGAGAGTGGATGAAGAAGAACTCCGCCCTTCCTCTCTTCTAATTCGAGTAGGAAATAGCCGAAACTCCGTCAGCCCTGTAGCATTCGTTACCGCAGTCTGAATATTGCTAAATAAACCTGCACCAGCTAAATTTGCGATCGCGAGTGTACTGTCTCCAGCCCCCAAAGTCTGGACAAAACTACCACCCAATAAAGCCACAATCTCCGTCTCGGAACGGTTTGGAGAACTTCGTAACTCGATATTTTCCGCCAACTGAGAAGCCCTGCCCTTAGCTAAAGCTTGAATACGGATACTTCGCACGCTTCCAGAACTAATTCCCCTGGGATTATCGGCGATCTCAGAGGATAAAGCTGTGGCTGGTGTCACAAACCGGGTTACTTCGGGTACGGATGTCACCAAACGCACGTCTAGAGTCGGGTCTAGCTTTTGAGATGGCACAAAAGTTGCGGTTTGCGGGTAGCCGCGATCGAGGCGGAATTGTGTAGTAAACAAATTC
>CASBQF010000144.1 GCA_949127775.1 Oscillatoriales cyanobacterium PMM_0080 | reverse complement strand
TCTTTCGTTGATAAGTTTGTTTCTTGTTGCAGGGAACGCTGAAGTAAATTCAAGAAATTATCTGCTTCTTCTGGAGAGAGAGATTGAAACAGTGCGGGAAACTGTTCTAGAGTTTGATTCAAGAACTTAGAAACATTGCCGGCAGAGGAGCGAATTGCACCGAGGGGAGTGTTAACTTCGTGGGCAACTCCAGCCACAAGTTGTCCTAAAGCGGCCATTTTTTCTGATAGAATCAATTCTGCTTGGGTAGCTTCGAGTTGTTGGAGAGTATCGCTTAGTTCCTGATTTTTATGGTGCAAAGCTGATTCTGCTTGTTTGCGCCAATTTCTCGCCAAACCGTATACAGAATTTGCTTACCATCTAAAGGAATTACTGTCAACAATACTTCTACCCAAAAGTCTTCTCCATCCATGCGGCGGTGCATCCATTCAAAGCGGTGACTTCCTCGCAATAAAGCTGTGGCTGTCATTTCCTGAGCTTTCTCAAAAGAGTCTCTACCGTCAGGTTAAATCTCCGGGGAAAGTTGAGCCGGATGTAGGGAAAGAAGCTGTTGTTTGTCTGTGCAACGCATCATTTTAACCGTGGCGGGGTTGCAGTCGATAAAAGCGCCATTATCTAACAGCAGAATAGCATCAGCAGATTGCTCATAAAGTTGTCGAAAACGAGCTTCTGACTGCTGAAGTCTTTCGGTGCGTTCTTCGACTTTGGCTTCTAAGTTGGCATATAGTTGAGCATTTTCCATGGAGATTGCTGCTTGAGACGACAAGATTTTTAAGATGGCTAATCTGTCGGGGTAAAGGCATTTGTTGTCAGATTGTTTTCTAGATAAAGAATAGCAATTATTTTTGCTTGGTGTTGGATATGCTGGCACAAAACAGACTTCGGCTGTCGCTCAATGATATAAGGATAGTGGAGATTTTGGCTTTCTTTTGGTACATTGTTGTAGAGCAAAACTTCTTGATTTTTGGCTACGTAGTTAATCAGATTTATGGGAACTCTGACGCTGGTTTCGAGGGCAATGGATTGCAGGAATCTTGTTTCTGAAGAGTCGCTAGTTCCCAGAGCTTCAACTACTAAGTTACCTCCTTTATGCAAAATCAGAGCGCCTTTGGAAGCTCCAGCATTTTCAATTGCCGTTTGCATCAAAGTTGAGAGCAGTTTTTCAAGCTGAATTTCCCCAGAAAGAGCTTGAGATCCTTTAATAACTGTTGCCAAGTCGAGAAATCCCGAGCTTTCCAAACTGGCAGTCATTGAGAGGGTGACATCAGTCATCTGGGAAAGTGCCCCGCCTGTCTGCAAGCTGATTTTTTTAGTTGAGAATCGGGGCGAGTAATTGCGGGTAGCGTCTTTCTAAATCCTCAACTTTTGCCTTGGCGCCCCAGCGTGCGTAAGCATAGTAAGCATCGGTTAAGTAGACTTGGGCAATTTTTTCTTTGCCCCATGTGAGATAGAATTTAGCGGCGAGTTCGTGGGCTAGGGCTTCTTCGTTGATGTATTCGTTTTCTTTGGCTCCTTTTATGGAACAATCGTACAAATTCATCGCTTCGATATTGTTGCCCAAGACTCGCGCTTTTTCAGCTTGTAAATTTTAAGATTTTTGGCAAGGACTAAATGATGTTCGGTGAAAGACAGATATACCGCAGCGTTCTAAAGCTAATTTATGTTTTTTTGTACCATATCCTTTGTTGTTTGTCAAGTCATATTCGGGATACTTGAGCGCCATTCGCAGGATTAATTCATCGCGCCAAACTTTGGCGACAATGCTAGCAGCGGCAATCTGAATCGATCGCGAATCACCCTTAATCATCGTCTCTTGTTCGATCGCCAAATTGGGTATTCTTTGGTTCCCGTCAACCAAACATAAATCCGGCGTGACATTCAGTTTCAGAATGGCTCGCTTCATCGCCAATAAAGAAGCCTGCAAAATATTCAAACGGTCAATTTCCTTAACTGAAGCCGCACCAATTTGACAGTCAACAGCCACAGCCCGGATTTGTACGGCTAATCGACTCCGGGCTGTGGCACTCAACTGTTTGCTGTCGCGCACCCCGCAACTTACTAATTCTTCGAGAACTTCGTCGGGCAAAATGCAGGCCGCCGCCACCACTGGCCCGAACAAAGCTCCTCTTCCGACTTCATCGACACCTGCAATGATCAGATGGTTTGAGGGAGAGGGGGAAAGGGGAAGATGGAAAGATGGGAAGAGTGTAAAAATTTCTACTTCTTCCTTCTTCCCTCGGACTTTTTTCTTGTTACCTCGAACTTCCATCCGTTACATCCGTTATACAATCCGTTGCCGAACTTCCCTCTTCCTTCATAATTATTCGTCCACAAGGGCAGATGAGCGACGGCGACGACGGCGGTTGATCGCAGGTTCTTCGGGTTCGACGGGTTCTTCGGGCTCGTTGAATTCGATCGGCTCGTTGAGTTCGATCGGCTCATTGAACTCGATCGGCTCATCAAACTCGATCGGCTCATCGAATTCGATCGGCTCATCAAACTCGATCGGCTCCTTTGAGAAAGCCATCACATCGTCGGTTTCCTCCATCTCCTCAAAATCATCGGTTTCGTCGATCGAACTCTCGTAAATTTCATCATCATCATCATCGTCGTCGTCATCCTGAGAAAATGCAGGCTCAACTAGCGACATTTCTGGATAATAATCCCGTTCCTCAACATCCTCTACAGGCGTCGTCGGTTCAAATTCAAATTCGAGCTGCTCGAAAGGCTGCTTATTCGCGGGCACTCCGGGGAGAGTCACCGAAACGATCGCATTCTTAGGATTTTTCAGCCCACGATCCGTAAGCACCAAGGGAGAAACACCCATCAGAGCATAAACATCCTGCTCCTCTGCCGTCATTTCCACCGAAATCACCTCGGGAGGCTCCACCATCGGCTTCAGCAACTC
>CASBQF010000143.1 GCA_949127775.1 Oscillatoriales cyanobacterium PMM_0080 | reverse complement strand
TCCGAAATGAGAGAGTAGGGGCAATTCATGAATTGCCCCTACTCTCTCATTTCAGGGATTGCCTTCGCTAGGTGAATCATGCCTAAATTCAGCAACGCCCTTGGCTGTTGCCGCAGACAAACCGGGTTGCTTTTAGTTAAGGCTTAATTCTGCGAGATGTCGCCCTGTTTCTTCAATACTACCAAAGTAATATCATCAAATACTTTTTGCGCTCCAATAAATTCTCGCAAGTCATTAATTGCCGCTTGCTTGATTTTTTCTGCACTGTTGTGCCAATTAATCGAAATTACTTCACACAGCCTTTCGATTCCATAGAATTGTTTGCTGCTATTTCTGGCTTCCGTGATGCCGTCGGTGTACAGCACCACCCCGTCCCCCGGCTCTAACGTTACCAAAACATGGCTGATGAAATCAGCAATTTCTTCATCTAAGCCGATGGGAAATCCTAAATCCATTGTATCAATCCGTTCAATTTGACCGTCTTTTCTGACGACAAGAGTTTCCTCGTGCTGGCCGCTGATGCTAATTATGCCGTCTGCGTAGTTGAGGAGAGCCAGCGTCAGATTTTTGTCGGAATTCATGCGCTGAATATTTTTGTACAAGGTGCGGTTGAGAGTATCTAAAAAGCGCACCGGATCGGATTCTTGCATTTCCTGAAGAGTGCGGACTGCTGTTTGAGTCATCACCATCAAAATGCCGCTTTCTAGTCCGTGTCCGGTGACATCGCCAATGCATATCGTTACCACACCCTCAGTGCAAAGTACGTCGTAGTAATCGCCGCCAACTTCTTCGGCTGGTTCCATGAATCCGGCAATATCCAAGTCTGCAATTGCTGCGAGTTCGTCAGGTTTGGGCAGAATCAACTGCTGCATTTGTCTGAGCATACCGAGTTCGGAACTCATGCGCCGGTTTTCCGCTTTCAGCCGCTTGTTGAGAGCAGCAATTTCTTGATTTGCTGTACCCAGTTCCGAGGTGCGTTCTTTAACTTTATATTCGAGAGTTTCAAAGGCTTCTTTTAATTGCCCAGCCATGCTGTTGAAAGAATTAGCTAATATCTGAACTTCAAAAATTCTGCTAGAATCAACGTTCTGCTTGAGAGCGCCGCCTGCGAGATTTTCTGAAGCTTTAGCAATTTGCAAAATCCGGCGAGCAATCCTGCTAGCCGTGAGAAATCCCACTCCAACCGAGGCAATTAGAGCTGCAATACAAAGCAAGATAGTGTTGCGAGTATTAGCATAAATTTGCGCCATAAAGTCTGATTCGGGAACCACAACTACAATCAGCCAGTTGAGACCATACTTATCAGTGAGCGGAGAAACTTGGAGAAATTGCCGCTGACCGTTGAGCTGAAAATTAAGTTGAGCAGTTTCTTGAATGTCTTGCAAACGGTGGAAACGATCGAGCAAATAAACCACGCTTTGGCGCATCAACGGGTTGCTGTTGTCCTGGGTTTTTAGTCGCTTTCTATTTTCGCCCTCTCCCACCGACAGAGGCTGATCTTTTACCGAACTGGCGATTAAGTCGCCGTTGGGTTCAATGATAAATACTTGACCGGAATTGCCCACGCTTAAGGTTTGCAGGAAACCGCGAATTTGATCGAGTCCCATCTGGCAAGTCAGTATGCCAATTAGTTTGCCTGCGTCATCATAATAAGGCTGACTGGCATTAATTTGCAGCGTACCGTAGCCAAAATTAATGTAAACGTCGCTCCAAGCTGCTTGTTTTTTCTCCACAACCACTTTGTAGAAGGGGCGGTTGCGAACGTCATAATTGGGCTGAGACCTTTCAATTTTTTGCGGGTTTCCATCACCGTCAACGTCGTAGTAAAGCAAGTCGCCACCCCCGGGGCTCAGTTGCTGCGCAAGCTGAGGTTGCTCAGCTCCGGCCAGCCGGTTCACCCAACCAATTCGCAGGTACTGACCTTTTTGGTTAGCAATTCCCGCGTAGCCGATCGAACTAAACCGTACAACTTGTTTCCAGAGATAGGGTCGAGATCGCTCCAAATCCTCGAAGTCCAACACCCCCAGCGGTAAAGAATCCTGATTGATTTGATTGACTAGCGGCGGAGTTTCAAGGTAGCTTTGGACGCGCTCGTAAACTCTGGCGCTGACGGAGCGCCCCAACTGATTGGCGAGATCGTTTACTGTCTTCTCTCCGTTTCTGTAAGAGAGATAGCCCACCCAGCCAACAGCAGCAACAATTTGCAGCACAAACGGAACCACCAGGATGCTGCGGAGACGGAATTTGCCACTGGTGCGGGCGATCGCGCTCTGTTGAGAAACCATTGTGAAAAACACTCCCCAGGGCTGTTGGCGTTGTCTCAGCATTCTGTGCAGAAGACACTCCAGCTTGAGACTGAAAAATAGGCGATCGCGACTCACGAATCCGCTCGATCGCGCGATCGTTTCCCAGTCTCAAGCTGCTGAAATTATATCAAATCCGCCACACAATTCCCGCTTTCGGCTGAGCGGTTCAAACACTCGCTACACGACATAAAACCCGCGATTGCGGGTTAAGAAAGCAAAGTATTTTGCTACCGTATTCGCTCCGATCGGTCAAGTATCTTTTGACTTGTGATCAGACAATACGCGATTGTTCACATTTTTTGTCATTGTTCGCGCTGTGCAAGGGCGAAGCAATCTCATCCCAATTATGAAAAATATTGCTACTACCGAAATTAGAGGCTCTCATCTGTAGGGAAACGGCATTGCCGTGTCCGGCTCTCTCGTTATGCTAGAGACAGATAATTTCAAGACAATTAATAACTGTAGCCAGACTTTTTCAAAGAGGTATAATTTGGGTAACAGCTTACTCCAATTCTAGCTGCAAAGTTGGCAACAGCTTTTCTAAATTTTTGAGAGATTTCTGTTGCCAGGGAACATCATTTGAACCCAAAACCAAAAGTTGAATCGTTTTCTTTTTCCGCACGCTAATGACAAACTTAGACAGCATACTGATACCCGAACTATTAACAAATTCCAATTTTTTTAGGTTCAAGGTAATAGCAGGCGGTTCGTTCTGGGCGACTTCATCTAACAATTCGACTATTGGTGCATACTCTGCTGGGCCGCCCAGACTGAGTTCGCCGATGAAGCTGACTGTCACCGATTCTCGATCGTACTGAATGCTGTAATCTTCACCTTTAATTTCTTGCATACTCATTGTGATGTGGTTTCCTGGCTCAAATATGGCGATCGCACAAGAGAATAAATATTGAAATGGTTGAAACTAGACAGTAATTTGAACCACAGTCGTAACAGCGATCGTATCATTGTCTGGTCTTGGCTCAAATTTCCAACCAATCTTAGCTGAATAGTCATTAATCATCGTCAGCAATCCCAATCCCGAGGTTTCGCTTTCAAATTCAGCATTTTTTTCAACCTGCTGCAAATAAAGTTCATTTGGATCGGAAGCCAGCATTTCTTTAATAAACTCCTTCAACTTATTCGCCCCTTCTAGATTGACACTGTTACTGGCAAAAATCACCGCCGTCACCTCGGTTTCACCAATAAAGTGGATGCCAAATTTTACTTTATAATTCGCACCATCCTGATTGAATTTTATCGCATTTTCTAACAGTTCGTTAGCGACGTAGCTGACAGCTCCCTTGCTTTGTTTAATCCGTTTCTCGGTGCTAGCATCGGTAGCGTCCACCGGTAGAAAGCTGGACAAATAATCGGCTACAAAATGAGCTGACAGCAGGTTATTGCGCCAGCGCTGCTTGATGGGGCGAGAACTCGGGGTAAAAGTAAGTTCTAGGGAGTCGTGTTCGGGTGGAAATTGGTCGATGAATTCTCCAAATATTTGTGTCACTGTTTTCAAGCTTCCAGATGTCATTATTTTTCCTATTTTTTAATTAATACTTAAATTTCACTTTTGGGTGAATTTCCACACGCCATTCCAGTTAGCAGGAATACTATTTTCTAACAGTGATTTAATGCGTTTTAGGTAAATCTGGCTGGGTTTATCAGCGGGATTTAGCGCCACTATCTGTTCAAAACAAACTTGGGCATTAGCAAAATTTCCCAGACAATATTGTTCGAGTCCTTCCTCAAAAATCGGCAAAGTTTGAATTTTTAGCGATCGCACAGGTTCTACTTCAACATCTAACACCTCACAAACAGTAATCGCTTCTTGTCTACCTTTGACAATTGCCCGATCCAAAAATCGAATATGATACTTTTCGGGTTGACTCAAACGTTGTACCACATCTCCTGAAATTAATAAAGATACGCCATAATATTTAGTCAAACTTTCCAGACGCGCTGTGAGATTGACATGATCGGACAGCGCATCGGCTTGCATCCGATTCGCGTCTCCAATAATTCCAACCATCGTATCACCGACATGGATACCGATGCCAATATTCAGTGGAATTTCACCATTTATTTTACGACTTTGATTAAATTTTTGCAACTGTTCAAGCTTCACAATTCCAGCCTGAATCGCATCATCAACGCCCTCGGGAAAAACTGCCATCAGTCCATCTCCCATATACTTGACAATAAAACCGTTGTGCTTGCGAATTTCGGGACTGATTTGCTGTAAATAGGTATTGATGAAGTTAAAGTTTTCTTGAGGAGTCATTTGCTCCGCCATCGTTGTGAAGGAACGCAAATCCGAAAACATGATTGCCATCTCTTTGCTAACGTGATCTCCAAGCTGGAAATCAACAATGCTTTGCTTGCCGAGAAATTGGAGATATTCATCGGGAACAAAACGTCCGTAAGCCTGCAAAAGTTTCTCTAATTCCTGTTCCCGCGCTTTCACCGTTTGCACCATATGCGAGAATACCTGTGCTAATTCTCCCAGTGCATCGCTTTGCGCCGCCACCTCTGACAATATCTGAGGTTCAAAGCTGTTATTTTTCACAGCAATAGCTGCATCTATCACCTTTTTCACCTGCTGGATATAAGTCTGCATCTCTCGATTTTTCTGACGGATCTGTTTTTCCAGATCCGTAGAATGTTCGGTGATAATTTCTACTAAGGTTTCATAGCTATTTTTTTCGTCTTCGGCTTCCTCAAGTTTTTGGATCAAATCCTGTACGTGGGCATTGAGTTCTTCGGGGGATTTAAATTCTGCTAAATTTATTTTGGGTTTCATAATTTATACTCCCGAATCTGGGAACGAAAAATTGTTGCGCTCGCTCGCTTTACATTACTGGAACTTACACGGGTGGCAGCTCAAAATCCGGTTTCTGCTTCGAGGCTCCGCCACTAAATGCAATAGCAATATTAGAAACCGGGTTGATGACTGTAAATCATAAATCATGCACAATATTTCCCTGTTGCTTCAATACTAGCAAAGTAATGTCATCAAATACTTTTTGGGAGCCAATAAACTCTCGCAAATCATCAATCACAGCTTGCTTGATTTGTTCGGCGCTCAGATCCCAGTTTTGAGAAACCACTTCACAGAGTCTTTCTATACCGTAGAATTGTTTGTGGATATTTCTAGCTTCGGGGATGCCGTCAGTGTAAAGCACCACCCCATCCCCAGGCTCTAAGTCTACTAAAACATGGGAAATCCAAGCTGAAATATTCTCATCTAAGCCGATGGGAAATCCTAAATCCATCATGTCAATTCGTTCAATTTTACCGCCTTTTCTCACGACGAGAGTTTCCTCGTGTTGACCGCTAATACTAACTTTAGAGTCTGCATAATTGAGGAGAGCTAGTGTCAAGTTTTTGTCCGAGTTTATCCGCTGAATATTTTTATAAATAGCGCGGTTGAGAGTATCTAAAAAGCGCAAGGGGTCAATTTCTTGAACTTCCTTCAGAGTGCGAACAGCCGTTTGAGTCATCACCATCAAAATGCCGCTTTCCAGTCCGTGTCCGGTAACATCGCCAATGCAGAGAGTAACCACCCCGTCCTCAAAGTTCGATCGCCCTGGCGGTCAGTTAAATGGGCGTTAATTTTCCAGTTTGTCCTTGCTGAAACTTCGGCAATGCTGATGCCTTCCCCTGGTCTAACTGGCCCCGCACCAATAAAGCGTCCATCTGAAAGTCCATAGGAAATAAAGCCAAGATTATCGAATGCTTGTACCTGTTTCCAAAAATAAAGTCCCGCAATATCTAAGTTATTTATGTCGAGCAATTTGGTTTCTATCGCATCGACATTGATCTGATTAATTTGATGGGGAGTTAAGAGATAATCATCTAAGTGCCGATAAGTGCGATCGCTCACCTGAGTCATTAACTGGTTAGCCAAATCCGTTACCGCTTGTTGTCCGTTGCGGAAGGAAAGATAACCGACTAAGCCAACGGCTGCAACTATTTGCAGGACAAAGAGAACTACGAGGGCGGTGCGGAGACGAAATTGCCAAAGAGTGAAGGCCATATAACTTTTTTCCGATAGGTGAGGTGCAGGTTCAGATTTTAGATTTTATATGGGGGAATTGAGGAATTATTAATTAACTGCCGAGAGTACCTCACCTGAAGAGAAATGCTAAAATAGACAGACATCTTCAACAGACGTAATTATATTTGAAAAGATATAGCTATAGTTGATTAATTTTTGTGAAGGTATTAAGAGTGACTAATAATGTTATCATATCAAAAACTCTACCAACCTCAACAAATTTGCGTTGATTAGCGCTCATCTGCCTGCATCAGGTTCTTAAAATAAAAAATAAATTCCCCAAAAAATGCAAATTACTCAATCTCTCCATACCGCTCTACTAATTTCCAGTCTTGAAAAGTCAGAACACTTTTACAGTACCGTATTAGGACTATCAAAAATAGATAGAATCTTAAAATTTCCCGGAATCTGGTATCAGATCGGAAATTTCCAGATTCATCTAATTCTAAGTGCAACAATTATGCCCGATGCCGTAGACTATGAGAAATTGGGGCGGAATCGACATCTAGCGTTTGCTGTGGCTAGCTTAGAGGCAGCGAAAGAGCGATTGATCGCTCACAATTGCCCGGTACAAATGAGTGCGTCAGGTCGATCGGCATTATTTACCCAAGATCCCGACGGGAATATCATCGAACTCAGTGAGTGAAAGATGAAAATCATCGCCTACTCTTACAGCGAACCGCTGCTAGAATCCGCACCTGCGGCCGAAATTTGGGGCCAGGAGGTCGATCGCACCTATCAAGACTTAGGAGGGCGCCAGCAACTCCAGCAACTGCTCAAAGACTGCCAAACAGAACCAGTTCAATACCTGTTAATTCAGCGTTTTGAAGAACTCGGCGACACAGTACAGCAAGTGTGCGCGCACCTAGAACAACTGGAAACCCTCGGTATCGAACTAATTGTCACAGACGAAAAACCAACAGAAAACAGAGCAAACTTGCTCAAACTCCTCGCCGAAATCCAGCGCAGCCAGCACAGCCGCAGCATTCGCAAAGGACACGCCCGAAACCGCATCAAATCCCGAATTCCACCGGGCAAAGCTCCCTACGGCTATCGGCGTGGCAAAGACAAATATGCGATCGACAAAACCACCGCCCCCACAGTCAAAGACTTTTTTGAACACTTTCTCATCTACGGTTCCTTACGCGGTTCCGTGCGCCATTTAGCCAAGAAATACAGCAAAAAAATCTCCGTCAGCACAGGCCGCCGCTGGCTCACAAATCCCGCCTACCGAGGCGATTTGCAATATCAAAATGGCGAAGTAATTTCTAACACCCACGCCCCGATTATTTCCAGAGAAGAAGCCGCCCAAGTAGACAGATTGCTGCGTCGCAACCGTGGCCTTGCTCCCCGCAGCGCCAGTGCCCCGCGTTCCCTCGCAGGCTTAGCAATTTGCGCGGAGTGCAAATCGCCGATGACAGTAGCAAAAGTCACAGCCTATCGCCACAAAGATAAAGCATATCTTTATTTGCGGCCAATTAACTGTCTGTCTGAGTCTAAATGCAGCAGCATTTCCTACGACGAAGTGTTGCAATTAACCATAGCAGGAATTTGTCGGGATTTGCCTGCTGCTGTCGCCGCGCTGCAAATGCCGGATATGAATGGAATCAAAGCAGGTATTGAAAAGGCGATCGGCTCAAAACAACAAATTATAGATCAACTTCCTGCCCTAATTGAAAGTGGTATTTTAGATACAGAAACGGCAGATTTGAGAGCCTATAAAATTCGCACCGAAATTTCCCAACTGCAAATCAAAGTCGCACAACTGCCACCTGTGAATTTGCGAGAAATTGCTCAAACTGTTTCTCTTCCGCAATTTTGGCTGGATTTATCAGAATCGGAGCGCCGATTTTATTTTCGAGAATTTATCGATCGCATTGAGATAGTCCGGGAAAATCCAGATTTTAAGCTGCAAATTATTTTCATTTTTTAATTAGTTTCTTTTTTTACTACAGAGGCCACAGAGAGCGCAGAGAAAGAGAGGAAGGGAGCAAGAATTATCTCGTTCTAAGTCAATACGGTTTACTTAAGAGAGATCCCCCTAACCCCTTAAAAAAGGGGGGGACAAGAAATCTCTCAAAGTTCCCCGACTATCCGGGGGATTTAGGGGATCTCCGGGCATAAATAGTGTTAAGTAAACCGTATTGCCTTCTAAGTGATATCTGGAAATATCATTCTTGTTCTGTTTTTTTGATGTTTTATGCAAATTATTTTCATTTTTTAATTAATTTTTTTTCTTACCACAGAGAGCGCAGAGAGCGCAGAGGAAGAGAGGAAGGGAGCAAGAATGATCTACTTCCAAGTTATATTTGAAAATATCATTCTTGCTCTGTTTTTTTGATTTAGATTGTCACTTGAGTGAAATCACCAGCACTGAGAGTTCCGGGTGTACCGTTCAGCTTTGCTAACAATTGATTGCTACCAGTTACGCTAATCAAAGTTTGATTGTTGGTAGATGTAATGCTGAGTTGATTGAAACTCAAACCGGGAGCTAAGCCAATTAAATCTTCGCCTTTGCGGAAATCGGTAATGATGTCGCTACCGACACTTTGAGTTAGGAAAAATATATCACTTCCCGAACCGCCGGTTAGAGTATCGTCTCCGACATCGCCGGAAAGGAAGTCGGAACCAGCGCCGCCGTTGAGCAGATCGTTGCCTTTGCCACCATAAAGCGTATCGTTACCGATGTCGCCGCAAATTATGTCATTTGCATCGTTGCCAAACAGCAAGTCGTTACCATCACTGCCATCAAGACTATCGTTGTCTTTGCCACCGTACATGGTGTCATTTCCAGCTTTACCAAAAAGCAAGTCGGCTTCCTCATTTCCAAACACAATATCGTTGCCGTTGCCAGCATTAATTGTGTCTTTTCCTAAGTTACCTAAAATGTAGTCGTCGCCGTCTTCTCCGAGCAAGATATCGTCATCTTTGCCTCCGAAAATCGTGTCGTTGCCAACACCGCCGGCAACTGTATCTTTGCCAAAATCTCCCCTGAGAAAATCATTGCCATCGCCACCAATAACGGTGTCATTGTCTTTGCCGCCGTAGATGGTATCGCTACCACTTCCACCTTGGATAAAGTCGGTACCTTCATTGCCGAAAAGCAAGTCGTTATCGGCACCGCCGTCAATGTTGTCATTACCACCCATTCCGTAGAGAGTGTCGTCGCCAGCAAGTCCGTTAATCGACTCGTTGATGCTACCGCCCATGATGAAGTCGGCAGTATTACCCCCATTGAGAGTTTGTTGGACTGGGTTGGGGACGATCGCCCCAGAATCGATTTGCGGCGCGCTGAGGCCATCAAGCAGGCAAACATCCGAAACCGGAGTCGGAGTTGTCACCGGAGTCGGAGTCGTCACCGGTGTTGGTGTGGGAGTGGGTGTGGGCGCGGGTGTGGGAGTCGTCACCGGAGTTGGTGTGGGAGTGGGTGTGGGCGCGGGTGTGGGAGTTGGCGCCGGAGTTGGCGTGGGAGT